>JAUNVL010000173.1 GCA_030537675.1 Propionibacteriaceae bacterium
CAGCGACACCGCCGCCAACGGCGACACCGCCGTCGTGGTCGAGGTGGACGGCCGGCTCATGGCGTCGGTGGACCGCGCGCAGGGACCCCTGCTCGTTGACCCGGTGCTGCTGGATGACGCCGCGGACCTGCACGCCATGACCATCCACAAGTCCCAAGGCAGCCAGTTCGACGTCGTCAGCGTCGTCCTGCCACCGGTCGGATCACCCCTGCTGACGCGAGAACTGCTGTACACCGCCGTCACGCGGGCGCGCAGCGAAGTTCGGCTCTACGGCAGCGAGGCGGCGCTACGCATCGCCGTCGAGACCCCCGCGAGGCGCGCAAGCGGCCTTGGGCGCTCCACGTCCACACCGTGATCGGGCGTCATCGCGGCAGCAGATGACCGAAAGTGTTGGTGTACCAACACAAATTGCAGTCTGCCTCTCACCAGGCTGGCTCGACGGCCCCGTCAGCGAACGGCAGCGATGGCCTTGGCCACGTGTTCGATGTTGCGGGAGTTCAGGGCCGCGACGCACATCCGGCCAGCGTCGGTGCCGTACACACCGTGCTCGGTGCGCAGTGCCACCATCTGGTCCTTGGTGAGCCCGGAGTAGCTGAACATCCCCAACTGGTCGGAAATGAAGTCCATGTCGGTGATGCCCGCGTCGCGCAGTCCCGTCACCAGGTGGTACCGCAGGTTCTTGATGCGCTCGCGCATTCCCGCCAGTTCGTCCTCCCAGCTCTGCCGCAGTTCCGGATCACCCAGCACCTCAGCCACGAGTGCGGCGCCCTGCTTGGCGGGGTTCGAGTAGTTGGTGCGGATGCACACCTTCAGCTGGGACAACACCTTGCGGGCCGCCTCCGCATCGGGCGCCACGACGTGCAGCGCCCCGATGCGCTCGCCGTAGAGGCTGAACGACTTGGAGAATGATGTTGCCACGAGGAACTCGAGACCGGCGTCGAGGAACCAGCCGATGACGGCCTTGTCCTCCTCGATACCGAAGCCGAAGCCCTGGTACGCCATGTCGAGGAAGGCGACGAGTTTGCGGGAGGCCACGGCCTCGATGACACGATCCCAGTCGGCCTTCTGCAGGTCGTATCCCGTCGGGTTGTGGCAACAGGCGTGCAACACCACGACCGTGCCCTCCTCCGCCTGCTGCAGGTCATCGATCATGCCGTCGACGTCGATGCCCTTCTGCTCAGCGGAGTAGTAGCGGTATTCGCCCACCTCGAACCCGGCGCGGGTGAAGAGCGCACGGTGGTTCTCCCAGCTGGGGGTGGAGATCAGCACCTTGGCGCTCGGGGTGAGTTGCTGGATGAAGTCGGCCCCCACCTTGAGGGCGCCGGTGCCCCCAAGTGCCTGCACGGACGCGACGCGCTCCAGGACGGGCGCATCCTCACCGAAGACCAGCGACCGCGTCGCCTTGATGTATGCCGGGAGACCGTCGATTCCCAGGTACCCGTGTGGCTTGTTCTGGGCCGTGAGCCGTTCCTCGGCGATGCGGATGCACTCCATCAGCGGCAGCAAGCCGTCCTCACCGAGGTACACACCGACGCCAAGATTCACCTTGTCCGGACGCGGATCCTTGGCGAACGACTCGTTCAGTCCGAGGATCGGATCGGTCGGGGCCAGCTGGAGGGTCTGCAACAAGGACATGGTTCTTCTCGCCTCTCAAAGGGGTGCATCTGCGCCCCGAAGTCTATCGCTGGAGCGTGTTGTCACACAGCATCACGTCGACCGGGCATGATTTGGGGAAAGCCGATGCACATCGAGAAGAGCGAGTCCACGCATGAAGATCAACTTCAAGCCCTCCCGCCGCGCCACACTGGGCGTCGAATGGGAGCTGTCGGTGGTGGACCTGTCCACCCTGGAGGTGGTGCCCAGAGCCCACCTGGTCCTTGATGAGGTGGCCGACTCCGTCAACGGCCCCATCCGCGCCGAGTACCTGCGCACCATGATTGAACTGGTCAGCGGCGTCCACGACAACGTGTCCGGTGTGGTGGAGGAAATGCAGGGCCTGATGCACCACGTCGTCGAGGCGCTGGAGCCACACGGTCTCGCCGTCATGGCGATGGGAGCACACCCCTTCGGGGACCCAGCAGCACAGCAGCCCGTCAAGAAGGCGCAGTACCGGCGCGTGCGGGAGCGCAACGGGTGGTGGGGTGAGCACATGGCGGTCAACGGCGTGCACATCCACGCTGGCATCGACAACCGGGCCAAGGCGCTGCCGATCACCTATGGCCTGGCCCGCTTCATCCCGTACTTCATTGCCTTGAGCGCGTCGTCGCCCTTCTGGATGGGTAAGGACACGGCGTTCGCGTCGCAACGCACCATGATGTTCCAGCAGCTGCCCACCAATGGCTTGCCGTACCACATGGCCACCTGGAAGGAGTACGAGCGCTACGCCACCGAGTTGGAGGGCGTGGGCATGATCCAGAGCCCCGGTGAGATCCGGTGGGACATCCGGCCGTCCACGTTCGGAACCGTCGAGAACAGGGCCATGGACTGCGTGCCCACGGTGTACGAGATCGGCGCCCTGACCGCCCTGACGCAGTGCCTCGTGGAGTGGATGTCGCAGGAACTCGACGCAGGTCGCGAGATCGAGCGGTTGCCTTTCTGGTTCATGCGGGAGAACAAGTGGCGGGCTGCGCGCTACGGGCTGGGCGCCGAGGTGATCACGCCGCGTCCGCATGAGCACACCCTGCACCTGCGCGAGGGCCTGCTGCACTGGTTGCAGAAGTTGGAGCCCGTGGCTGAACAACTCGGATGCAGCAGCCAACTGGCAGATTGCGCCGAACTGGTGCATCGTGGTCCCAGCTACGTCCGGCAACGGAGGGTAGCCAAGGCCAACGACGGTGACCTGCACGCCGTGCTCCGAGCGACCATCTCCGAAACCATGGGCGGTCGCCCCCACTTCAAGGAAGTCACGTGAAACCATTCCTGTTGCTGAGCTGCCGGCCCGAGGACGCGGCAGCTGAGGGGGAACGACGCTCCGTCCTGCACTTCTCCGGATTGCCCGAGGACAAGCTCCAGCAGATCCGCATGGAAGTTGCGCCGTTGCCGATCCTGGACCTCGACGAGTACTCCGGTGTCCTGCTCGGTGGCGGCCCGTACAACTCCAGCGACCCGGTCAAGTCCGAGGTCCAGCTGCGCGTCGAGGCTGATCTTCGGCGAGTGCTGGAGGACGTCTTCGAGGACGACCTCCCGTTCCTGGGGCTCTGCTACGGCATCGGTACCGTCACGGCACACATGGGTGGCATCGTGGATCGCACCTACGGCGAACCCGCCGGTCCCGTCCATCTGCGCCGCACCGACGCGGGCCACCGTGACCCCATCCTGACCGAGGTCCCCGAATCGTTCCAGGCGTTCGTCGGGCACAAGGAAGCGGTGCGCGAGCTCCCCGACGGCGCGGTCCTGCTGGTGGAGGGCGATGCGTGCCCCGTACAGATGTTCCGGGTTCAGAAGAACTGTTACGTCACCCAGTTCCACCCTGAACTCGACGCCGAGCACTTCATCGAACGGATGCAGATCTACCGCCACGCAGGCTACTTCGCACCGGAGACACTGGAAGCGCTCAGCGAGGATGCAAGGGCCGCACAAGTGTCACCGGCCGTGCACAGCATCTTGCGACGCTTCGTCGAGCACTACAGCCGCTGACC
>JAUNVL010000024.1 GCA_030537675.1 Propionibacteriaceae bacterium
ACGATGGCGTGGACGATGATGCCTTCTCCGGCTTGGGTGCCGGAGCAGGTGCCTTCTCCTTGGTGCCGATGGTCTTCACCTGGGCCACGGGCTGGCGGGAAACGACGGATTCGGCAAGCGTTGAGCTGACCAGTACGCCGTCGTTGTAGACCTCTGTCCAGGTTTCCCGGGTGAGTCCCGCGACGCCCTTGGTGGTGACCTTCTCGGTGCCCTTGGTCATTGAGTCGGACGACGCAGTGGTCTTGCGGAAGGCGATGTCGGACTGCTTCGTGGTGGTCTTGACCTCGACGTCGACGTAGGTGATGGCCAGGCCATCCGTCAGCGCGGTGTCCACGGCCGGCTGGAGGGTGTCGTCGGCATCCGGTTCAACGCCTGCTTCGGCCAGCACATCAGCGACGGTGCCAGCGATGGTCATCGGGGTCGGCTCCCCCGCGACGGTGAGCGTGACGTCCTTGGCGGTGGCGATGTCGATCGCGAGTCCCTGCCGCGAGATCTCCGTGGAGCGCGACGTGGAGAGCTTGGAGTCAGCAGCATCCAGGTTCAGGAAGGCGAGAGCCTCGCCGACGTCGGAGGCCGTGGTCCAGACCGTGCGGCTCTCGCCATCCACGGACAGCTCCAGCTGGCGACCGTACGCCACAGTGATTTCCAGGCCATCGGTGATGCGGGTTTCGGGGCTGGGCAGCACGATGTCGTGCTCCCCCAGCGAGATGCCTTCCAGATCCAGCACCTGTGCGACGGTGTTCTCGCGTACGGCAATTGACGTGGAGGCGTTGTCGACAACGAGCTCCACATCATTCTTGTGCAGCACGGTTGCCACGCCGGCCGTGGCCACGAGCGCCAGCGCGGAGACGCCTGCAACGGCGGGGATCAGGAGTTTTGGTGCCATGTTTTGAGTACTTCCTCTTCATGTGACGATCCGGCGTGACCCGGTCAAATCAGCGTAACTCCATCCTGAATAATTCCCAAAGATATACTGAGAGTTTCTCAGTTCAGTTGTGCATCGCGCATTACAGGTGTCCATCGCGCTCGAGGCGGGCCCGCTCCGGATGCTCGAGTTGGAACGTGGAGTGCTCGATGGACACGTCGAAATGCTCTGCAACGCAGTGCTGGAGAGCATCCAGAAGTTCCGGAAGTGAACCGTCGACGAAGGACTCCGGCTCGACGATCACGTGGGCCGTGAGGATGGGAAGCCCCGTCGCGATCTGCGAGGCATGGAGGTCGTGCACCTCCAACACCTTGGGCAGCCCAAGCATGTGCTGACGGACGTCGGCCAGGTCCAGACCGGGTGGCGTGCTTTCCAGCAGCACATTGGTGGTCTCGATGAGGAGTTTGATGGCGCGCGGGATGATCAGCACGCCGATCAGCAGGCCGGCGAGTGAGTCGGCCCCACCCCACCCGGTGGTGGCTATGACGATGGCGGCGATGATGACCGCGACGGAGCCCAGCGCATCATTGACCACTTCCAGAAAAGCGGCCCGCAGGTTGAAGTTGTCGCTGCGGCTGGAGGCAAGCACCAGGAGCGAGGCCACATTGCCGACGAGCCCGATAATGCCGAACACCAGCAATTCGGTCGACGGGATATTGGGCGGGTCAGAGAGCCGCTTGATGCCCTCGACGATCACGAAGAGACCCACGCCCAGCAGCACGGCTGCCTGGGCGGAGGCGGCGAGCACTTCGGCGCGCCGGAATCCCCACGTCCGACGGTCGCTGGCAGCCCGGGTGGTGAGGTGCGAGGCGCCGAGCGCCAGCGCCAGTCCGCCCGCGTCCGTCAGCATGTGCCCGGCATCCACGAGCAGGGCGAGGGACCCGGTCCAGATGGCGCCCACCACCTCGGCCAGCAGGATCACCAGTGTGATGCCGAATGCGATGGCGATCCTCTTGCGATGCGTCCTCGCGGCGTCGGCGAACTCATTGAGGGAATGATCATGGGAGTGGGCCACGGGGATCTCCTGTGATGTGATGATGAGCCGATCGGGTGCAGACGTTCCCATCGTCTCGTGCGGAGGAGTCACAACCTGTACGGACGTGGGCGTGGCCCAGTGTGCCGCATCGCTTTCCCACATCCGTCAGGTCCGTGGGCTCAGGGATGGCTCTATCGCATGCCCCAGCATTCGCGGCTCGGCGAGTCCGCTGTGTATCGTCGACCCTGGCCTGTTCACCATCCCGGACCGTCCTGCTCCGCCGAACCTGGTGGATCGTGCGCTGTGAGCGCACACCGAATACCACCCGGCACACCCAGGAGTTACCCCTTGACAGCAGTTCGCCATGCCCAGGAAAAGACGTCGCGCTACGCCCCTGACCCATCGGTGATGACAGCACTCAGGACGCCTCGCATCCTGGTGCGCGAAGTGCTGGCCGGCCTCGTCGTGGCGATGGCCCTGATTCCGGAAGCCATCTCCTTCTCCATCATCGCGGGAGTCGATCCGCGCTACGGGCTGTTCTCCTCGTTCGTGATGGCTGTGTCCATCGCCTTCCTCGGTGGCCGCCCGGCGATGATCACTGCAGCGACGGGCGCGGTCGCGCTGGTGATCGCGCCCGTGGCCCGCGACTACGGCATCGACTACTTCATCGCCACGGTGATCCTGGCCGGGATCTTCCAGGTGGTTCTGGCCCTGGTGGGAGTGGCCAAGATGATGCGCTTCATCCCGCGCAGCGTCATGGTGGGCTTCGTCAATGCCTTGGCAATCCTGATCTTCGCCGCCCAACTCCCCCACCTCATCGGCGTCCCCTGGCTGGTGTACCCCTTGGTGGCAGCCGGGCTGCTCATCATGTGGGCCATGCCCAGGATCACGACCGTGATCCCTGCCCCCCTGGTCTCCATCGTCCTGACCACGGTGGCCGTCGTGGTGCTCGCCATCAACGTGCCCACCGTCGGCGACGAGGGTGAACTGCCCCGCAGTCTGCCGGAACTGCTCCTGCCCAACGTGCCGCTCACGTGGGAGACCCTGCAGATCATCGCCCCCTACGCGCTCGGGATGGCACTGGTGGGTCTGCTCGAGTCGCTGATGACGGCCAAGCTCGTGGACGATGTCACCGACACGCATTCACGCAAGACCCGGGAAGCATGGGGACAGGGCGTCGCCAACGTTCTTTCCGGGCTCTTCGGTGGCATGGGTGGTTGCGCGATGATCGGACAGACGATGATCAACGTGAAGGCATCAGGTGCCCGCACGCGAATCTCAACGTTCCTGGCCGGTGTCTTCCTGCTGATCCTCGTGGTGGGTCTGGGCGACCTCGTCGCCGCCATCCCCATGGCCGCACTCGTCGCCGTGATGATCATGGTGTCGGTGGGGACATTCGACTGGCACAGCATTCACCCCAGGACTCTCCGGCGCATGCCACGCAGCGAGACGGCTGTCATGGTGGTCACGGTCATCACCGTCGTGCTCACCAGCAACCTGGCCATCGGGGTCGTTGTGGGCGTGCTCGTCGCTTCGGTGCTGTTCGTGCGTCGAGTGGCGCACTTCGTGACCGTGGAGCGTCGCATCCTCGACGACGGCTCAGCCGCACGCTACGAGGTGATCGGTGAGTTGTTCTTCGCCTCCAGCAATGACCTGACAACCCAGTTCGAGTACACCGACGATCCCTCCCACATCGTCATCGACATGTCACGCTCAAACATCTGGGATGCTTCCACCGTCGCAGCCCTGGACGCGGTGGTCACCAAGTACGGACGCCTCCACAAGTCCGTGACCATCGAGGGCCTCGACGGCCGCGCCACCGCTTTCCACGCCAACCTCACGGGCAACCTCGGCGCCGACAACTGAGCCGTCGCCGGGCGTATCAACCGATTGGTTGATGCGCAGTTCAACCGGTTCGGTGATGCCTCCACCCCCTCCGCAGCGATGGGATGGATGTCATGGCACAACTCCGCACTTCCCCACGTCTTCCCGAGCGTCTCACGTCCCGTCGAGGGGCCTGGATCTCACTGGCAATCGTCCTCGTCGTCTTCATCGCACTCTTCGGTGCCCTTCGTGGCGCCACCGCACCCGTCGGCAACGACGCTGCGCCACCCAGCTCCGAATCGGCGGGCGCCTCGGCGATCCTCGCCGAATTCCCCGATGCCGACGAACAGTCCGTGCTGATCGTCGGATCCCGCGCTGATGGCGCGGTGCTCACCCCCGAGGACCTCGCCGCGATCGATGCGTTGAATCCTGTCCTCGACGCCCAGACCGGGCACGCCGCCACCGGACCCCTGCCTGCCGAGGATGGCAAGGCCGCGGTCACCATCACGCCCGTCACGGTGGGTGAGGACAACGCCGCCACAGCGCAGGTCATCAAGGATCTGCGTGCCACTCTCGCCGATCAGTCGGTGGAGGGGATCGGTCTCCAGGTGACGGGCGGGCCGGCGTTCGGCGCCGATGTCACGTCGGCCTTCGACGGTGAGGACTTCACACTCCTGCTGGTGACCATCCTCATCGTCGCGATCCTCCTGATTGCCACCTACCGCTCCCCCATCCTGTGGCTGATCCCCTTGCTGGTGGTGGCCTTCGCGGACCAGTTGGCCAACAAGGTGACCGCCGCCGTCGGCTCCGCGCTCGAACTGCAGTTCGATGCAGGAATCATCAGCGTGCTGGTGTTTGGTGCGGGCACCAACTACGCGCTGCTCCTGATCTCCAGGTACCGCGAGGAACTGCAGTTCTCCGATGACCACCGTGCGGCGCTGGCTTCGGCGTGGCGCAAGACGGTGCCGGCCATCCTGGCGTCCAACGTCACCGTCGTGCTGTCACTGCTGACGCTGGCGTTCGCGGTCATCCCGGGCACGCGTGGGTTGGGGATCTCCTCCGCCGTCGGCCTGCTCATCGCGCTGGCCGCTGTGCTCTTCGCCCTCCCGCCAGTGCTCGCCGTGGGTGGCCGCAAGGTGTTCTGGCCGTTCGTTCCGAAGCCGGGATCGGCAGCGGAACAGGGCAGGAACTGGCGTGCCGTGGCCTCGTACGTGGTGCGTCGTCCACTCGTGGGGTTGGGCGCGGGCCTCGCGCTGCTGGCCGTCATGGCCACGGGGCTCTTCGGCACGCAGGTGGGCCTCGACCAGGTGGAGAAGTTCCGCGTGGCGTCGGAATCCGCGGTGGGTCTGCAGGTCCTCTCCGAGCACTTCCCGGCCGGTGAGTCCCAGCCCATCCTGGTGGTGGCCAGAACCTCGGAGGCACAGTCGGTGCTGGCTGCCTCGTCCGATGTCGACGGTGTGGTGCGCGCCACGGTGACGGGTGAGACGAAGGACGGTCAGTGGTCCCGGATCATGGTGACCGGGGAATACGCGCCCAGCACGCCCGAGAGCCTTGCTCTGGTCACCGAACTGCGTGACGTCGTCCATGCCGTCCCAGGCGCGGAAGCGCAGGTGGGTGGTGCCACAGCCACCGATCTGGACGCTCGTGCTGGCAACTCCAGGGACCTGTTGGTCATCGCGCCGCTGGTGCTGGCCGTCAGTTTCGTCGTCCTGCTGCTCCTGCTGCGATCCGTGGTGGCGCCCCTGCTCCTGCTGCTCGTGAACCTCGCGAGTGCCGGTGCGGCCATCGGTGCCGGGTCCTTCCTCAGCCGGGTGCTGTTCCAGCAGGAGGCGCTCGACCTGCAGGTGCCCCTGCTCTCGTTCATGTTCCTGGTGGCTCTGGGCATCGACTACACCATCTTCCTGGTCCATCGCGCCCGGGCCGAGGCGCACGTCGTCGGTACGCGTCAGGGCATGATCAACGCAGTCGCCCACACCGGCAGCGTCATCACGAGCGCGGGCATCGTCCTTGCCGCCGTCTTCGCCGCACTGGGTGTGTTGCCGCTGGTGACGCTGGGCCAGCTGGGACTGATCGTCGGCCTCGGCGTCGTGGTGGATACGCTCGTGGTGCGCACCGTCATCGTGCCGTCGCTGTTCGGTCTGCTGGGCGACCGCATGTGGTGGCCGCGATCCATCGAACGAGACGGTGGCAAAGACGACGACGACAAGGTGGGAGAAGCACTGCATGAAGAGGAACCCGTCCTCGTCGGTTGATCCCGGCCTCCCGCGCACGGCCACCGCCACGCTGCGCTCCATGCAGGTGGGACAGCACGTGATCGCTGTGGTGCTGGCGGGGGTGGGGGCAGCGCGGGCTTTCGTCGGGAATCCTGCCCTTGCTCCCATCGTGGCGGCGGCTGCAGTGCTGCTCTGGTACGGGGCTGGCGTTGTGCTCTCCCGCCGTTTCGACGGACCTGCCGCGGCACGCTGGTGGCTCGTCGGACTGACTGCACTGTGGGTGCTGGCCGCCGTGCTGGTGTCGTCGGAGTTCGTCTGGTTTGCGTTCGTGCTCTGGTTGCTGGCAGGTCACCTCCTGTCACGCTGGGTGTCCGTGGGTTTCTCGCTGCTGGTGTTTGCCGTCGTCGTGGTGGCGCCCGTCCTTCGGGACGGTGTCACCACGTACGCCAACATTTTCGGGCCACTCATCGGAGGTGTGTTTGCGCTGGGGATCTCGCGTGGCTACCTCGAGTTGCGTCGTGATGCGGCCGAAAGGGAGCGTCTCGTCGAGTCACTGACGCTCGCCCAGACGGAGATGTCGGCGTTGCAGGAGGAACTGGCCCTCACCCAGAGGCATTCCGGAGCGATCGCGGAGCGGACCCGCATGGCGCGGGACATCCACGACACCATCGCGCAGGGCCTGTCCTCCATCCGACTGCTGGTGCGGGCCGAACTGGACAGGGACAACAGCCCCGCGGCTGCTCGTACCCTGGGACAGGTTGAGGCACTCGCAGGCGACAACCTCGCCGACGTGCGCCGCATCGTGGCCGAGCTGACACCGTCGGAGTTGGAGGACAACGCCTTGGCGGCCGCCCTCACGCGAATGCTCGGGCGCCTGGAACTGGAGACGGGTATCACGACCGAGCTGCGGGTGGACGACACGCTTCCCACGCTGCCCACCGCGCATGAAGTGGCGCTGTTGCGCACCGCGCAGTCGGCTCTCGCCAATGTGCGGTTGCACGCTGGCGCAACCCGTGTGGTCATGAGTCTGCTGGATGGCGACGACACCGTTCGGCTCGATGTGGTTGACGACGGCCACGGCTTCGATGCGGGTGCGTGGAGCAACCAGCCGTCGGCCATCGGCTCCAGCTATGGTTTGCGTTTCATGCGCTCCCGCCTGCGTGAGCAGGGCGGTGGCCTGGAGGTCGAGAGCAGTCCGGGTGAGGGCACCGCGCTGTCCGCTCATCTGCCCATCACGGCCCGAAGGAGGGTCTGAGATGGCGGTCGGAGTGCTCCTGGTCGACGACCACCCGGTGGTGCGCACGGGTCTGCGGGCCGTCATCGGCTCACGCCCGGGCGTCGAGATCCTCGGAGAGGCGGCCACCGGTGAGGAAGGCGTCGTGCTCGCGGGACATCTTCGCCCCGACGTGGTGCTGTGCGACCTGAGGCTCGGCGATGGCATGGACGGAGTCGCGACCACCGCCGCGCTGCGATCCCTGGATCCTGCCCCGGCGGTCATCATCCTCACCACGTTTGATCGCGACGCGGACATCCTGCGCGCCATCGAGGCCGGTGCAGCCGGCTACCTGTTGAAGGACGTGTCGCCCGAGACCATTGTCGACGCCATCCATGCGGCCTCCCGTGGGGAGATGGTCCTGGCGCCGGAACTGGCCACCCGCGTCATGCGGGGCATGCGCAACCCTGCGCCGCGGCTGACGGCACGGGAACAGGAGGTGCTGCAGCATCTGGCGACGGGCTCCTCGAACAAGGAGATCGCCAGGACGCTGTTCGTCAGCGAGGCCACCGTCAAGAGCCATCTGGTCCACATCTTCACCAAGCTCGACGTCGACAGCCGCGCCCGCGCCATCCACGTGGCCACGGAACTGGGCATTCTGAGCACCAGCCGCTGACGTGTTTGGACGTTTCATCCTCCTGACCTCGCTCGGGTCAGACCGCGACCACCGGGTGGTAGGCGCTCATCCACATGGCGTCGATGATGCGCTGTTCGAGGTGCTCATCCACGGGCACGTCCGCGATGCCCTCCGCCGTGGCCTGCCTGGCCACCGCGCGTGCCACCACCAACGAGGTGCTGCGCAGGTCCACCATTCGCGGCAGGAGCGACGCGCCTCGTGTGCTCGTGTCCGCCTGCTCCGCCACGGCTCGTGCCGCAGCCAGCAGCATGCCGTCGGTGAGGCGGCGGGCACGGCAGATGATCACTCCGAGACCGAGGCCCGGGAAGATCAGGGCGTTGTTGACCTGCGCGATGTCGTAGGTGGTGCCCCCGACGCTCGCGGGTGGGAAGGGACTGCCGCTGGCCACCAGCGCGCGGCCCTCGGTCCACGTCAGGAGATCCGACGGAAACGCCTCTGCCAGACTCGTGGGGTTGGACATGGGCATGATGATTGGCCGCTCGACGTGTGCGGCCATCTCGGTAACAATCGCCTCGGTGAAGACCTGCGGACGTCCCGACGTGCCGATCAGGATGCTCGGGTGCACCTGGCGCACCACCTCGGCGAGGCTGATGCCGGCGATGCGCTCATCCACGTCCCAGCCGGACACCTCCGCCACCGGGCGCGCATAGGGTCTCTGGAAGTCCCGGAGGTCGGCGCGATCGTCGATGAGCAGCCCGTGACGGCCAATGCACCAGAAGCGCCGGGTGGCCTCCTCATGGGTGAGGCCCTCCTCGCACATGGCATCGCGCAACTGGTCGGCGATGCCTATCCCGGCTGTCCCGGAGCCATGGACCACGACGCGGTGGTCCTTGAGCGGAACGCCACTGACCTGACTGGCCGACAGCACGGCTGCCAGACTCACTGCGCCTGTGCCCTGCATGTCGTCGTTGAACGTCAGGATTTCGGGCCTGTACCGATCCAGGACACGTCGGGCATTGCTCGTACCGAGGTCCTCCCAGTGCAGCAGGGCATGGGGGAACAAGCGGGTGGCGGCGGTGACGTAGCGATCGATGAAGGCGTCATATTCCTCACGCCCGACACGCTCGTGCGAAACGCCGAGGTAAAGCGGGTCGTCGAGGAGTTCCTGGCGGTTGGTGCCCACATCCAGCATCACCGCCAGCGTGCGGGATGGATTGATGCCGGCAGCCGCCGTGTACAGATTGAGTTTTCCGACGGCGATCTCGATGCCCCCCACGCCCCAGTCGCCGATGCCCAGGATGCCCTCGGCGTCGGTGGCGATGATCAGGTCGATGTCCCGGGATCCCTGGGTGGCGGCCAGCAGTGACTGCTCCATCGTGTCCACCTCACCGACGGACAGGTACACACCGTGGGGTCGGCGGTACTCGTGGCTGTAGCGCTGGATGGCTTCGCCCACCGTCGGGGTGTAGACGATGGGCAACAACTCCGGCAGGTGGTCGCTGAGGAGTCTGAAGTACAGTGCTTCGTTGCGGTCGCGCAGCAAGGTCAGAAACACGTTCTTCGCCAGATCCGTTGGCTGCACGAGGTACTGCCGGTACGCACGATGAGCCTGCTCGTCGCAGGTCAGCACACGCGGCGGCAACAGCCCGATGAGGCCCAGGTCCTCCCGCTCCTGCAGCGTGAAACCAGTCCCCTTGTTGATGCGGGGTTCGCTGAGGACTGCACGTCCACGCAGGGTGGTTTCCCACACCTGTTCCTCGGAATTCCATCGGGTTGCTGGGGACATCAACTCTGAAGTGACCACCTCCACGAACCTATCAGCGGGCTCTCGCGGCTCCCCGCAGGGGCTGCGATGACACACGTTGCCACGTGATGGGACGTGGAGCCGTCGACGTGGTCGGGGCGCTACAGCCGGCGCGCCGCCTCATCGATCAGCGCCGCCAACTCATGCCGCCGGGTGAACATGGGCCAGTGGCCCGAGTCGAGGTCCACGAGAGTCACCTTTTCCGCCCGTGTGAGCTCAGGGGCGAAGCCATCGTCGATCCACGCCTGTGCTTCGGTGGTTGAGTACTCGGGACACACAAGCGTGACGGGCACCGCGAAGCGTCGATCATCGGTGAGGCTGACGAGAGCATGGCAGATCCCCTCGGAAACCGGCACGGCGTCGGCTTCGATGCGTTCGCGTGCCGCCTTGTCGAGGTCTGCGGAGTCAGCGCCCCTGAACGGTTCCCATCCGGGAAAGGGCATCAGAGCGTCGACGACGGGAAAGAAGTTGGCGTAGGGCTTGCCAGCTTCCACGGGCATGCCACCGATCATGACCACCCCGGCCACCGCCTCGGGTCGGGCATCAGCGACGATCCACGCGAGTGCCGAGGCAGCAGAATGCCCCACCACCAGTGCCCGAGCAGGGAGTCCGTCGACTACTGACACGACGGCCTCCACCTGATCCTGCAGCGTCGCATCGGTGCGGCCGTCACCCTGCCCAGGAAGCGTCAGGGAGTGCGCACGGTGACCCGCCCCTGTCAGTTCGTCCTCGACGCCTGAGAAGGCATCGCCACGGAGCCACAGACCTGGCAGCAAAATGATGTCCATGGCGTGACGCTATACCTGTCGCGGGCCGCCGCGGGGGCACGTGAGTTCTGGTGCTCGCTACGTCTATCATCTCGACATGACGCTTCCCTTTGCTGAACACCTCGACTTGTTGGACGTCCATGGCAGGGAAGTCGTGGCCGGGCTGGGGCAGGCGTCCCCCGGCGACCGGATGCCGCCGTTGGGTGAGACAGCCCAGCAGATGGCTGAGGATCATTGGAGCACGCTGGAAATCTGGGCCTGGTCACTGGAGAACCCCACGAGCGACTGGAGGACACGGAAGGACCGAAAGCCTCCGAAGCACTACGATGCCCTCGTGGCCGGCATCTCGACGGAGACTCGCCGCAGCGTGAAGGCCTTGGCGAGCGCCGGCCCGGACGCGACCATTGACTACTTTGGGCGCCCGGGGACCGTTGCCGAGGTCGCCCGACTGCTCGCGCACGAGGCGATCACGAAGGCGCACTCCGCCAGCCTGGTCACGGGTCGTCCGACCCCGTTGCTGCCCCCGTTGGCCGCTGCCGATGGGATAGATCAGACGCTCCATGACTGGGCATGCTCCGACACCGACGTGGCGTGGGGGCAAAGGACGGTGGTGGTGCGCACCACCGACACCGACGATGCCTGGTACCTGTCGTTGAGTCGAGAAGCCGACGTCGAGGAGAGCCGGTTCCGCCTCGTCGCGCCCGCCGAGCCATCCGTCGTCGTTGAGGCTTCGGCTGCACAGGTGCTGTGGTGGTTGCACGGCCACACGAGTTCCGAGGTGAGCATCAGCGGCGACGACATGATGCGGGCCCTGCATGCGATTTTCATGCACGCCGTCGAGGACGCACCGAAGCGTAGGCGCTGGTGGTGGTTCAGCTGACGGCGGATCGGCTGGCCAGGCACGTCGTGATCCTGCCGGGCTCGACGGCGCACATCCTCGGGTTCGTTTCGTGGCAGGGCTCGACCACCGGTCACCGCTGGGTAACCGGTGGTCGAGGACGGTGATGGCATGACGCCGTTCTGGTTGGTTCAGGCCTCCAGAAGCTGCCTCAGCACATACTGCAGGATGCCGCCGTTGCTGTAGTACGCCGCCTCGGCGGGGGTGTCGATGCGGACGGTCGCCATGAACGTGCGCTCGCCCGACTCGCTGGTCACTGTCACCGGAACTTCGTCGGGAATGACGTCGGCACCCTCCAGGCCGGAAATGCTGAACGTCTCCTCACCCGTCAGCCCCAAACTTTCGGCGTTCTCCCCGTCCTTGAACTGCAGGGGCAGGACGCCCATGCCAATCAGGTTGGAACGGTGGATGCGCTCGAAGGACTCGGTCAGGACAGCGCGGACGCCCAGCAACAGGGTGCCCTTGGCCGCCCAGTCGCGGGAGGAACCGGAACCGTATTCCTTGCCGGCGATGACCAGGAGCGGTACGTCATCGGCGATGTAGCGCTGCGCAGCGTCGAAAATGCTGAGCTGATCGCCACTCGGAATGTGGCGCGTGAAGCCTCCTTCGACGCCGGGGACCAACTGGTTGCGCAACCGGACGTTGGCGAAGGTGCCACGGATCATCACCTCGTGGTTGCCACGGCGGGAGCCGTACGAGTTGAACTGCGCAGGCTTCACCCCGTGGTCCTCGAGGTACTTGCCTGCGGGTGAGTCGCTGCGGATGGATCCTGCCGGGGAGATGTGGTCCGTGGTGACGGAGTCCCCCAGCAGTGCGAGCACGCGGGCGTTGGTGATGTCCTTGAGCGCTGCGGGTTCGCGTTGCATTCCCTCGAAGTACGGTGGCTGGCGGACGTAGGTGGAGTCCGGCGCCCACTCGAACATGTCGCCCTCGGCGATCTCGAGGTTGTTCCAGTTCTCGTCTCCCGAGAACACATCGGCGTAGCCGTCGGAGAACATCTTGGCCTCCAGCGACCCGTGGATGGCCTGCTGGATCTCCTCGCTGCTGGGCCAGATGTCCCGCAGGTAGACGGGCTCACCATCCGTACCGGTGCCCAACGAGTCGGTCTGGAGATCGATGTTCATGGTGCCTGCCAGTGCATAGGCGACCACGAGCGGCGGCGAGGCGAGGAAGTTCATCTTCGTCTCCCCGTGGATGCGCCCCTCGAAGTTGCGGTTGCCGCTCAGCACGGCACTGACCGAGAGGTCCTTCTCCCCGATCGCCCGGCTGACCTCCGGGATCAGTGGACCGGAGTTGCCGATGCAGGTGGTGCAGCCGTAGCCGACGAGGTCGAAGCCGAGCGTGTTGAGGTACGGCGTGAGACCTGCCTTCTCGAAGTAGTCGGTGACCACGCGCGACCCGGGGGCCAGCGATGTCTTCACCCACGGCTTGCTGCGCAGGCCCTTCTCCACCGCCTTCTTGGCCAGCAGACCGGCGCCGAACATCACCGACGGGTTGGACGTGTTGGTGCAACTCGTGATGGCCGCAATCACCACATGTCCGTTGTCGATGTCGACCGTCTCACCATCCAGTTCGACGGGGATCGGATCCGATGGCCATGGCTCGTTCGGATAGGTGCCCTCCCACTCCTTGGGCGGGAGGCTACGCACTTCGTCCTCGAAGGCGATGGGATCGCTGGCGGGGAAGGACGAGTCAGACGCGTCGTCGAGTCCGGCGAGTACCATCGGGTCGCGGTTGGGGTCGTTGAGCAGTCCACCGATGACGCGCTTCGCCTTGGACAACGGAATCCGGTCCTGCGGGCGCCGCGGCCCGGCGATCGACGGCACGACTGCGCCGAGGTCCATCTCAACCGTGCGGGAGTATTCCGGCTCGTGGTCCGGATCGTGCCAGATGCCCTGCTCCTTGGCGTAGGCCTCGACGAGGCGAACCTGCTTCTCGGCGCGTCCCGTGAACCGGAGGTAGTTGAGGGTCTCGTCGTCGATGGGGAAGATGGCACACGTCGCGCCGTACTCCGGGCTCATGTTGCCGAGCGTGGCACGGTTGGCCAGTGGGATCCCGGCGACGCCGTCGCCGTAGAACTCGACGAAGCTTCCCACCACGCCCTCCTCGCGCAGCCGCTGGGCGACGGTCAGGACCAGGTCGGTGGCGGTGACGCCCTCCTGCAGGGCGCCGGTCAGCTTGACGCCCAGCACGGGGGGAACCAGCATGCTCATGGGCTGGCCGAGCATGGCCGCCTCGGCCTCGATCCCACCGACACCCCAGCCGAGCACGCCCAGACCATTGACCATGGGGGTGTGGGAGTCGGTGCCCACCAGTGTGTCGGGGTACGCCTGCGTGACGCCATCCCGCTCCCTGGTGAAGACCACGCGGGACAGGTACTCAAGATTGACCTGGTGGCAGATGCCCGTGTTGGGCGGCACCACCACGTAGTCGTCGAAGGCCTGTTGCGCCCATCGCAGGAGCTGGTAGCGCTCGCGGTTGCGTTCGAACTCGAGATCCGCGTTGATGAGGTAGGCATCCGGGCGGCCGAACACGTCAGCGATGACGGAGTGGTCAATGACCAACTCCGACGGGATGAGCGGGTTGATTTTCTGGGGGTCGCCGCCGAGTTCCGCCATGGCGTCGCGCATTGCCACGAGGTCCACGATGCAGGGAACTCCCGTGAAGTCCTGCAGCAGCACTCGGGCGGGGGTGTACTGGATCTCCGAACCGTGGAGAGCCTTGGGATCCCAGTCGCGGACAGCCTCAATCTGTTCGGCTGTGACGAGGCGACCGTCCTCGTTCCGCAGGAGGTTCTCGAGAAGGATCTTCAGGCTGTAGGGCAGCCTTTCCGAACCTTGTACCGCATCCAGTCGGAAGACCTCATACCTCTCGTCCTCAACAACCAACGTGTTCTTCGCACCGAAACTGTTTGCCATGCCGTCCTCCTCGACGTCGTCGACTCGTGTGACCTACCCCCATCCCTACCATTGTTCGGGAAGAAGATTCACCGATGGTGCCAGAGTCGTGGGGCTGCAGCGATCCCGTGGGCGCCGAGTACTGGAGCCCTTGACTCTCAGATGTCGTCCGCGGCGATGCCCGCCCGGCGCAGGTAGTCGACGAGGCCGACCGTCAACAGCATGTCCTTGAACTCTGCCGGGGCTACCCAGCGCACGTCGTCGGCATCGTCGCCCGCGGCGAGATCCCCACCGATCACTGCCGCCTCGAAGTCATGGATCTCGTACATTCTTCCATCGCCAGTGGGGGTGCTCAGGCTCCACAGCTCCCGGCCAACGGTCACCTCCAGGCCCGTTTCCTCCCGTGCCTCGCGCGCAGCAGCTTCTTCGAGCGTCTCGCCGGCCTCGACGCTGCCGCCGGGCACCGACCACCGTCCCTTCTGGGGTTCCTTGCCGCGCTTGACGAGGAGGACCCGGCCCTCACCGTCGATGATCACTGCGCTGGCCGCCAGGACGATGTCTCCGTGCATGGGGTGACGCTATCGGGGTGGAGTCCGCACGTGGCGGTCCCCCACCTCTGTGCTGCGATGGATCCCGGGTGCGTGGGCCAACTCGAGCGTCAGTGTGTCCTTTCCAAAGGAGATGATCAGGAGCATCAGCGACGCGGAAGCGGCAACCACGCCCACGTGCGGTGGGAGCACCGGAAGAAGTGCCGCCACCAGCACGCCCCCCTGGAGACCGGCCGTGATTCGACGAAAGTGGCTGAAGGCCAGGGGCTCGCGAAGTGCCGGCCGCCACCGAGCCGCCAGCCAGAACAGGTACCGCATGGCCCCGATGCCGAGAACCCAGCCGCCCACGACGGGCACGAGACCAACCGACAGCACGAGGAAGAAGGCAGCGTCCGATTCCATGTCCAGCCGGCCGCCTGCAGCGGAGGCGGTGCCTGTTCTGCGGGCGAGCCAGCCGTCGACGCCGTCGAGCACGAAGGCCGCCAGGGCAAGGAGGAACAGGGTCCAGGACCTGGATGGCAGATCCCCGAGGAGGGAAAGGGCCACGAGCGTGGCGCAGCCACCCGCCAATACTCCGCGGAACAGCGTGATCCTGTCGGCTGCCGTGGTGGCCATGGGCGTCCGTCGCATGACACTCACAGCGGCCAGCACCGGAATCAGCAGCCCCGCGAGAATGGCCATGAGCGACGGGGCCAGGTTCGCCCCCGTGCTGTAGGTGAGGACGAGTCCGAGGACGAGCGACAGGACGACCGTCGCCACTGCGTCCCGAACAGCCCGGCCCTCACGCATGGTTCACCTCTCGCCATTCCGATCCGCCCTTGTCCGGCCACGATAGCTCCGTCGCACGGCAGCCCAGATCACCTGTTCCAATGCATGTGGGGTTGGGGCGCGTCGTTCGGAGGGTGTCCCGTTCTCGTTGGCGGGAGTTCCGGCCTCCCGGGGAGGGCAGAATCGTGTCCATGGCTTCCACCACACCCCCACCTTCCGATCTTGTGTGCACCTCGTACTGGAGCACCGCCCCGCACCGCTCGGAGTTGCGGACGGCGCCGCTCAGGCATCCGGAGGCTGGTGAAGCGCTGGTGCGCACGCTCTTCTCCGGCATCAGCCGCGGCACCGAGATGCTGGTGCACAGAGGTGTGGTCCCACCTCGCGTGGCCCACTTGATGCGTGCCCCCTTCCAGGAGGGTGAGTTCCCGTTCCCCGTGAAGTACGGCTATCTGTCGGTCGGGGTCGTGGAGGAGGGGCCGACGTCGCTGGTGGGCAAGCGGGTCTTCTGCCTCCACCCGCACCAGGATCTCTACGTCGTGCCCGAGGACGCCCTGACCCTCATCCCCGACGACGTCCCGAGCGAGCGGGCCGTCCTGGCTGGCGCAGTGGAAACCGCCATCAACGCGCTCTGGGACTGCTCACCCCGCATCGGTGACCGCATCGCCGTGGTGGGGGGCGGCATCATCGGCGCCTCCGTCGCAGCATTGTTGAGTGGGTTCCCGCTCGCCCGGCTGCAACTGGTGGACACCGACCCCTCCAAGCAACGCGTCGCCTCCGCCATGGGCATCGAGTGGGTCCATCCGGACGACGCGATCAGCGAGTGCGACATCGTCTACCACGCCTCCGCCACCGAGGAGGGACTGGCGGACGGGCTGGCGCAGTTGGGCGACGAAGGTGAACTGGTGGAGCTGAGTTGGTACGGGACGGACTCCCCCAGCGTGCCGCTGGGCCTGGATTTCCATGCCCGCCGATTGCGGATCCTCGGCAGCCAGGTGGGAACCATCGCCGCGTCGCGCCGGGCACGCAGAACCCACGAGGACAGGATGGAGCTGGTGATGTCCGCGTTGGCAGACCCGCGCTTCGACGCCCTCCTGGACGGCATCTCCCCGTTTGCGGACCTGCCCACCGTGATGGAGGACATGTCCCGCGGCGCCCTGCCGGGCATGCTCCAACTCATCTCGTACACCACCTCGTAGGCTGGTGGAGCGGCTGCGTGCGCGGCCCGCCGAGTTCGAAACGGAGCCCACAAGCATGTATTCACTGACGGTGTGCGACCACATCATGATCGCCCACAGCCTGGCCGACCCATTCTTCGGACCTGCGCAGCAGTTGCACGGCGCCACCCTGGCTGTCGAGGTGACGTGGCGACGCCGCAAGCTGGGACCGCAGGCTGTCGTCCTGGACATCGGGGAAGCCACCTCCATGCTGGGGACCGTGCTGGACTCGCTGCGCTACCAGAACCTTGATGAGCATCCGGCCTTCGTGGGCCGGCTGAGCACCACCGAAGCCGTGGCCCGACACATCTCGGACGGATTGCGCACCCACTTCGATGAGTCCGGGTTCGCCGGCCTGCAGGTCCTGTTGCGCGAACACCCCGGGGCATGGGCCGCCTACGACGTCGACTTCGACTGAGCCGGCCACCCCCGTGGACTGTGCGTTCCTGGTGCCCGGCGATCTTCCCGGGCCGAGTGGCGGCACGATCTACAACACCGAGGTCATCGCCGCGCTGATCGAGGGCGGCCACCGCGTGCAGGTGCATGCCATCCCTGGTGCCTGGCCCCGTCCGACCGGTCAGGATCGGTGGGCGCTGGAGACGGCGCTCTCCGCGCATCCGCTGGTCGTCGTGGACGGCATCATGGCACTCGCGGCTCCTGAGGAAGTGGCATCGGCTGCTCGACGCGGGACCCGGGTGCACATCCTGATCCATTCCCTCCTCACCGCCGATCCGAGCCTTGGGCCCGACGAGCGGTCAGCGTTCGCGGATACGGAGGGCGCTGCGCTGCGGGCAGCGTCGTCCTGCAGCGCGTCGAGTGAGTGGTCGGCGAGTGACGTGCGGCTCCGATGCCCCGGTGCCCTGCCACGTGTGGTGCGGCCGGGCACCGTGCCTGCCCCGCCGGCAGGAGGGAGCGATCCGCCGCAGATGCTGGTCCTGGCTGCACTCACCCCTGTGAAGAACCAGCAGCTCGTTCTGCAGGCTCTCCACCAGGTGTCGGGACTGGAATGGAGCCTGCGGCTGGTCGGATCGGACTTCGTCGATCCCGGGTATGCCCGGCAGCTGCGCCGCATGGCCACCGACTGCTTCGCGCCCGGTCGCGTCACCGTCACGGGTGCGCTCACGGGCTCGGCGTTGGAGGACGTGTGGGCAACGACGGATCTGCTGCTCCTGACATCCACGAGCGAAACCTTCGGCATGGTGATCACCGAGGGACTGTCGCGCGGGATACCCGCTGTCGTCGCGAAAGGGACAGGTGCCGTTGAGGCACTGCTCGGAGTGCACGATGGGAATGGTGAGGCACTGTCCGGGGACCGGGTCGCAGGGGCCGTCGTGCCTGCCCGCAACGCATCCGCACTTGCGCACACGCTCCGCTGCTGGCTCTCGAACCCTGAAACCCGGGCCGAGTGGCGAGCGGCTGCGTTGGCTCGCCGACCTAGGCTCCAGACGTGGACACATACAGCAGCGGAGCTGGCCCGAATACTGAAGACATGACCCAGCTCGTCCAGCGCGCCGCCAGCGACTGGCTGTCCTTGCGACGCCCGGCGGACGAGGCCGCGCGATCCGCGTCCCTGGACGCGATCACGCTGCTCAACCACCATCTCCTCGAACGGTTGCGTCCCGATGCTGCCATCGACGTGGTGGACCTCGGCGCCGGCACCGGGGCGAACATGGCGTGGCTGGCAGGTCGGCTGCCGGCTCCACAGCGCTGGACGCTCATCGATCGCGATGAGGATCTGCTGGGCCTGGTCCCTCAGGTCCCAGCGTCCGCGCACGTGGCGGATGTTCGACGGCTCGCGGTCGACCTGGAGGATCTACGGAGCCACTACGACTCGGAGCGCGTCCCGGATCTGGTGACCTGTTCGGCGTTTCTCGATGTTCTGACGTTGCGGCAGGTGCGAGACCTGTGCGCTTTCGTGGTGCAGACGGGTGCGGCCGCGTTGTTCAGCCTGAGCGTCAACGGGACCGTGCGCATCAGTCCGGAACTGGAGCAGGACTCCGTCATCACGGCAACGTTCAACGAACACCAGAGGCGCCACGGACTCGCCGGCCCCTCCGCCACCCACGTCGCTGCGGATACGCTCCGGAGCGACGGTTGCACGGTGCACGTCGTTGAAACTCCCTGGACTCTGCGATCTGAAGACGCACCGCTGGTGGAGCGCTACGTGAGCGAGCGCGTCGCCGCAGTGTCAGAGCAGGACGCCGGCTTGGCTGATGCGGCACATGAGTGGCTCTCCGTCCGGCTGGCGCAGCTGCGTGCGGGGACGCTCACGCTTGAAGTGGGGCACCTCGATCTGTTGGCGCTGCCGCCTTCGGCGTGAAGGTGAACTCGGAGCAGATGTCATCACCCAGGACGAACCGTCGAACCGGCGCCGAGATCGCCCCAGCAAGGTCGTCGGTGCCGTCGAACCGGATTCCCGGCACTCCGTCGCCCACGAGGATGGGGGCGGTGGTGAGGAACAATCGATCCAGTGCGCGCTCCCGGAGGAACTTCGACACCGTCACGCCACCGCCCTCGATGAGCACGCGTCCCAGCCCCTGTTCCTTGAGCAGTTGCAGGAGACGACGGGGCGCGAACTGATCCATCGATTCCAGCCGTTGCAACTCGACGTGGCACGCCACCTCATCCGGTACCTCCGCGTCCGGGCCCACCAGCCACAGCGTGGGAGCCGTCGGATCGGTCAGCAGCTTCGAATCGTTCGGGATCCGTGCGTGCGGGTCGAGCGCGACCCGGACCGGATGTGCACCGGTCACGGACCGCACGGTGAGCTGGCAATCGTCTGCAGTGACTGTCCCTGCGCCCACCACGACTGCGTCCACGAGGGCTCGAAGGCGATGAAGGTGTTCACGGTCCTCTTCCCCCGTCACGTAGCAGGCATCTCCCGTGCGGGAGGCGATGAAACCGTCGATGCTCTGCCCCAGTTGCCCGATGACCAGGGTGTCGCCAGCTTCCACGAGCGGACCGTAGAGATCCACCAGCGCCGACTGCTTGGGATCGAGTACGCCGTCCGGGACAATCCCCGAACTGAGCTGCTCCCACGCCTCGCCGTCGGGAAGCGGGTCGTGCTCCATCCGGGATCGCTTCGAGTTGAGGTACGACGAATTCTCCGCGCGATCAGAAACGTTCAGTCTCTGACGTCCCGCGACGGTGATCCCCAGCGCTTCGAGAGCGATCTGTTTCGCTGGATTGGATGTCAGCAGCCGCACGGCCGGGATACCCAGGTCCCGCAGAATGTCGGCACCCTGGCGATAGTCACGAGCGTCGATGGGAAGTCCCAGGTCCGTGTTGGCATCGACGGTGTCCCGCCCAGCGTCCTGCAACGCGTAGGCGCGGAGTTTGTTCAGGAGACCGATGCCACGGCCCTCGTGCCCACGCATGTAGACCACTGCTCCGGCCGGCGTGCGGCTGATGGCAGCCAGCGCAGCGTCGAGTTGCTCACCGCAGTCACATCTGTAGGAACCGAAGGCATCGCCGGTCAGGCACTCGGAATGCACACGGACCAGCGGAGGCTCCATCGCAGGAACATGTGGTTGACCCCACACGAGCGCAACATGTTCAGCCCCGTCCACTCCGGCGTAGCCCACCATCTCGAAGACGCCGTGCCGCGTCGGCAGACTCGTCGTCACCACTCGGTGCACGGTGACTGCAGTATTGATCACAGCGTTCTCAGACGACATGGGGGAATAGTAGTTCCCCATGTGAGCGCCCCGGAGCGGCCGCCCTAGCAGTTGCAATGGGCGACGGGCACCAGCACCTCATTGCGGCGGAGGAACCACGGCTTCCACGGCGGGTCGAACCGCGCGTAGCGAGGTGGCCCCGTTACTTCGAGGCTCGGCTGTTCCTCGAGCCTACTCATCAAACCCGAGAGTTGCTCGGCGAATTTTGCCTCGGTGGAGCGTCCGCTGAACTGCCGAACCGCTGCCATGTCCTGAGGGACTTCACGGATGCGAACATTGCCATCCGTCGGCTGTGGAAGTGACTCCATCGTGTACTGCGACGGCATCACGAACGACACCACGTGATCCTGACCGCTCGATTCGTGGAGTACGGGTGCGGTCATGGCGATCTTCTCGGACGACGGCTCCTGCAGGACCGGTGCGGTCATCGCCACCTTGTTCTTGCCGACGTTATCGCCGAAAATGAAGGCGGCCAGCGTGCGGAAAGCCCGATTCACTGCTTCGTCGAATGAACCGTGGACGGTGACTTCTGCCACCAAGTGCTCAGGGTAGCGACGCAATTCCCAGCCGTCGTACTCATGGACCACGTCGTACTTCTGCTCTTCGGTCATGCTCAAGCATGTCACGCACTGCGGGCAGTCGACGTTGCTGCCCCGAGCGTCATGGACGAGCAATGAGCGGGATGTCGCGTTTTTGGGCCGGACCCGTTACTGTCGCCAAGTTGTTGAACAGTAAACCATCGGGAGAGTCATGAGCACGACACCAACCATTCACGCCGTCACCGAGGCCTCGGGACAGCTCGGTCGACTCGTGGTTGAGCGCCTCCTCGACGAAGTGCCAGCCAGCCAGGTCGTTGCGCTCGTGGGCCCTCGTGACGAAGCCGCAGGATTGAGCGGGATGGGCGTCTCCGTCCGACTCGCGGACTGGGACCGCCCCGGGGCCCTCGAGTCCGCACTCCAAGGTGTGACGACGCTCCTGGTCCTCTCTCCCGACGGGCTGGATCAGGTGTTGATCGATGCAGCAAAGAAGGCGGGTAGCCATTCCGTTGTGCACGCCGTCGCTCCGGACACGGACATCCCGTGCGTCATGGATTCGATGACCAGCACGGCGAGCATTGGTCGCTTCACTTGGGCGGTCCACGCGGAACAGGCACACGCCGCTGCCGTCGCTCTGATGTCCGGGGAGCCAGCAGGTCGTGTAGTCGCGCCAGTGACCGACACCCCTGCATCGATCACCGACCTGGCCTCAGAGGTCTCACGACAGACGCATGGCTCCCTCACATACCGGGATGTTCTTGAGGAGGAACTGCGGGACTCGTTCGTCAACGGGGTGATCCCAGACGCGTTGTCTGCCTTGTTCGTGGACGCGAGCCCCACGGAAAGCGACGCCATGTCCCGCGCGGTCACCACTGCGCTCAGCCTTCTCAGTGGAGGGTCAACGCCCGAGGCGGAACCAACCAGCGCGACGCTGGCTGCCTGACTTTTCACGGCCGGCACCCACTGCCGCAGTCAAGCGAAAGCGGGGGTTTTGGGATGTGGGAAGCGTGGTCGCTTACGCTCGTCCACCGTGACCCCCAACAAACGCACCACCGCCTGGGACCGTTCAACGGACATCCCTCTCATGATCGCCTCGTTCGCGTTCCTGGCTGCCTACGCCATTCCCATCATCTGGCCCGGTATTTCCGCGTCTGCCCATCTGACGTGCGAGATCATCACGTGGGCGGTGTGGGGGGCCTTCGTCGCGGACTACATGGTGCGATTCGTCCTTGCCGAGCGTCGAGTCCTCTACGTGAGATCCCACCTCCTCGATCTGGCAGTGATTGCCCTGCCACTCCTGAGGCCACTTCGGCTGTTGAGACTGGTAACCATGCTGCGATTCCTCGACAACCGGGCGACCATGCGGCTTCGCGGGCGCATGATGTCGTACGTGATTGGCGGTTCCACGCTGCTGGGATTCATCGGCGCGCTGGCCGTTCTCGATGCTGAGCGCCACACCCAGGGCGCCAACATCACGACGTTCAGCGACGCCATCTGGTGGGCCGTGACCACCATGACGACGGTCGGGTACGGCGACCACTTTCCCGTCACCGGCATGGGCAGGCTCGCTGCCGTCGGGCTCATGCTCGGCGGAATTGCCATTCTTGGCACAGTCACGGCATCGCTGGCGTCATGGATGGTTGAACGCATCCGCGACGAGGAATCGGTTGCAGCCTGACCCCGAACGGACGGCCCCCAACGTCCGCGCTTGTGCGAGAGTCATGGAGTCAGCCCTCTTTGTGGATCGGGAGAACTCTCATGGCGAACAAGTCCATCACCACCTCTTTCCTCGCGCTGTCCCTGGGTGCTTTGCTGCTCGGAGGATGTTCGGGTGCGGGACCAGCGCCAGAAACAAGCACTGAGTCGTCGGGGACGGCCGTCCCCTCCGCTCCGATCGTTGACGAGTCCCCCTCTTCGGACACGGAGCCGGTCGCCAGCTTCGTGGAGAGTTCGCCTGCTGAGGAAGAGCCTGCGTCGACGACGTCCGAGCCTGCCGAGCCGGTGACCGTCATGCAGGAAGAGACGTGCGACTGGGAGAGCGAGCCCTTGGTGCCGGGCTCGGCTGGCGACGTGCCGTCCGGTCCTGACGACGCGGACCTGGGGGCCGTTCTGATCGGCGCGTGGCAACACACCCATATTGACTCCGGCTCCGGCTATGAGCCGGTTGGATCGGGCACGGACATCCGCTTCGTCTTCCCATCCACCACCCGCATCCTCTACTGCCAGGACATTGCAGGGATCCTTCCGGAGGGCGAGAACGCCGCCGATATCGAACTGGCAGGGACCGACATACAGATTGCCGGGGCGGCGCCCGTCTACACCGTGCTCGCGTGGACCGGGGACACGATGGTCTGGAACAACAACCGGGACGATTCGCTGTACCTGCTCAAACGACGCTAGGCCCGCGAGCCACACAAATACCCCCGTGGGTATGATGTTCCGTAACGACAAAGGTCTCTATCGAAGAGGGTGCAGGTTCATGCGAACAGAGCATGTGGAGTTTCCCGGATCCCATGAAACCACGCTCGACGGGCGGCTTGACCTCCCGGACGAGCCACCGCGCGCCTATGCGGTCTTTGCCCATTGCTTCACCTGCAGCAAGGACGTGGTGGCCGCATCCCGGATAGCGCGGGAGCTGACCGGCCACGGAATTGCCGTTCTTCGATTCGACTTCACAGGGCTGGGCCAATCAGGCGGCGACTTCGCCGACACCACCTTCAGCTCCAACGTCGACGACCTCGTCAACGCAGCCGATTTCCTGCGTACTCGCCACCAGGCGCCATCCATTCTCGTGGGCCACTCGCTCGGCGGCGCCGCGGTTCTGGCGGCCACCGAACGGCTGCCCGAAGTGGTGGCCGTTGCCACCATCGCAGCGCCGGCCGACACAGAACACATGCTCCATCTCCTGCGGGAAAGCCGGGAGGAGATCGAGGAGCAGGGCGAGGCGGAAATCTGCTTGGCCGAGCGCCCCTTCCTGATCCGGAAGCAGTTCCTCGACGACCTGCGTGGGCAGCCGCAGGATCACCGGATCCGTAAGCTCGGTGCAGCCCTGATGGTGATGCACTCCCCCACTGACCAGACCGTCGGCATCGACAATGCAGCCAAGATCTTCAAGGCTGCGCGGCATCCCAAATCCTTCGTTGCGCTCGACGGCGCCGACCACATGCTCACGCGCCCCAGCGACGCCCGATTCGTCGCCTCGGTCCTGGCGGCATGGGTGGAGCGTTACCTGCCCGAGCCAACGTTGGACCCCGACACCCCAGGCGCAGCCGAGGGCACCGTCGTGGTGTCCGAGAACGGGGAGGGGCCCTACGGTCAACGGATCACCTCCGGACGGCACGTGTTCTCCGCGGACGAGCCCATCCCCCTGGGCCACGACACCGGGCCTTCGCCGTATGACCTGCTGCTTGCTTCCCTGGGGGCCTGCACCTCCATGACCCTGCGCATGTACGCCGACCGAAAGCAATGGCCGCTGGAGAAGGTCAGTGTGGGCCTGGGCCACTCGAAAATTCATGCGCGGGACTGCGAGGACTGTGAAACACAGTCGGGGCGGCTTGACCACATCGAGAGAACCATCCAGATCACCGGCGACCTCGACGACGAACAGCGTGCCCGCCTCATGGAGATCGCAGATCGCTGTCCGGTGCACAAGACGCTGCATTCCGAGATCAGCATGCACACCACAGTGGCCAAGGGCAACTGAAAACCGGACTCAGACCACTGCGCCATGTGCCTCAGGCGTTCATGGCAGCCTGCGGGTTCTCGATGAACTCCGTCTGCTGCTCAGGCGTGATCTTCTTGATGCCGATGCCCGTCACCGCCCAGAGTGCCGCGAAGATCATGCCGGACCAGTTCAGGATTGCCCAGGGCGCGTAGGCGAGTGTGGAGACTCCCAGCGTGCCCGCCATGTAGGCGCCCGCGGCCGTCCACGGGATGAGGGCCTCCGTCACAGTCACTGAATCCTCCAGGGTGCGGGTGAGGACCTTCGGATGCAGGCCACGCTTGATGTAGGCGTCACGCAGCATCTCACCCGGCATGACGATGGAGACCTGACCGTTGCACGTGGTGGCGATGGTGATGAGGCAGATGAGGATGGTTGCGAGAATCAGACTCGTCGTCGTCCTGGCGACGTTCAGGAGTTTCTCGACGATGAGGTCCAGCGCCCCTGTGCGGGCGACTGCCCCGGCGAAGGACAGCGCGCAGAACGCGATGAGGAGCGTGCCCATCATCGACACCATTCCTCCACGCTCGAGCAACTTGGCAACTTCCGCAGGTGCTGCGGCTGCGTCGATCCCCACTTCGGTGAGCATCTCCAGGTTGAAGCCACCCACGGTTGCCGACACTGCATTCGCAAGGCTCTGCCCTTGGAAGATCATGGCATTGGCCATCGCCACGAGCGATGCCAGCATCATGACCGGAATCGTCGGCTTGCGCAGCATCGAGCCTGCCAGCACGATCACCAGCGGCAGCAGGAGCAGAACATTCCACTGGAAGGCGCTGCTCAGGAAATCATTGATGAGGGTGGCGGCCTCCAGGTTGCCACTGCCCCCTGCCGCACTGCGTCCAACGGTCAGGAACACGATGATCGACAGCAGGAACGCGGGGCCCGTGGTCCACAGCATGTTGGCGATATGCGTGTACAGGTTGACCCCACCCGTGAGCGCCGCAAGGTTGGTGGTGTCGGACAGGGGCGACATCTTGTCCCCGAAGTACGCGCCTGCCACAACTGCCCCAGCCACGAGCGCCAGGTTGGCGTCGAGCCCGATCGCCACGCCCATGAACGCCACACCGATCGTCCCGGCTGACCCCCATGACGTTCCTGTGGCGATGGAGACTATGGAAGTGACGACGAGCGCCGTGACCGCGAGGTACTGGGGTGAGATGATCTCGAGGCCGTAGTAGATGATCATGGGGATCGTGCCGCCCACCATCCACGCTCCAATGAGGAAGCCGACGGAGATCAGGATCAAAAACGCTGGCATGACCTTCGCCAGCGTCTTCGAGATCGACGCCATGATGTCGTCGAACGTCCATCCCAGGTAGACCGCCACACCGCCCGCGATGAATGTCGCAGTGATGATCAAGGGCTCCGCTGGGAGGTCGAAACCGATGTAGCCCACGGACAGCAACACCACCATCGAGACGATGGGCAGCAAGGCCAAAGCGAGCCCCGGCTTGCGAGGCTGAACTTCTGTAGTCATGTGGTGATCCGTCTCTCAAGGGGGTGTGAAGGCGCCCAGTGAACTCGACCGTCGGCATGCATTGCAGGGTGTCGATCTGTCATTCAGCTCAACTACGGGGAGGTAGTGCCTCCACGCTCAGGCCGATGCGGCCGATGATACGGATCAACGGCGGCGGATGAGCGGATGTCCACGACTCAACCGAGGTACGTCAGTTGCAGCGGTCGTCGCGCACATCCCGACGCCAACCACCAGATCACCCATGTTTACCCAGGCCAGAGACTCATGCCGAGGAATGAGTCAGGGGTTTGTCCTCCAGATGATCGCGCGGGGCATGTGCCGTGAATCGTTGCGTCCGGTTGGGCGGTGTAACCACTGCTTTCCCGGTGTCGCGGTCGATGTGGACCACCCACCGGTCTCCCGGCCGACCGAACCTGTCCGGCTCCACAAGCTTGTGATGATGCGGACACAGCAGCGCCAGATTCGACAACGCCGTCGCACCACCTGCCCACCACGGCTGGATGTGGTGCGCCTCACAGGCGGTGTCGCGGGCAGTGCAGCCGGGAAACACACAGCCACCGTCGCGAAGGGTCAGGGCTTTGCGGATTCCTGGTGTGACGAGGCGCTGGGTTTGGCCCACATCCAGGATCTCCGACGGACCGCCGAGGACGGCAGGCATGAGGTCCGCGTCACAGCACAGCCGCCGGAGATCACCCGCGGTGATCTCCACCCCACTGGCCAGCACCCCGGCCTTCTCCGCGCGTTCACGCAGGTCCTCCTCGCGCACGGTGACCACGATCCGCGCCCGATCCCCCACGCTGGAGGGCGCTCCACGATGCTCCCGCACCATCTGGACCAACGCATCAGCCCGGCGCTGGTCCGGCGTCCGGTCGATATCGTTGGCGATCTGGTCCCTGATCACCCTCCGATCCGCCCCCGTCCCACGGGTCGCTCTGAGCCGGTCGCGGGCGGCGCGACGGTCGGACTCGACATAGGCCTCCACCAGCGCAATCAGTGGTGCTGCGTCCAGGTGCGGCAGCGACCCGCGGAACCACATCGAGCCATCCCGGTCATCGCCCCACGAAAATGCGCGCTTCGCCGCCGCCCGGCGCCGTTGCCACTCCAACCGGGCAAAATGTTCATCCGGCGAATCCACCAGATCAGGCGCCACCTCAGCGAGGACTTGCGGCGCCATGTTGGCCAGTGTCGTGGCCGTGTTCTTCGGTGCGCGGTCGATGAACGCCT
>JAUNVL010000025.1 GCA_030537675.1 Propionibacteriaceae bacterium
ATCCACCTGGTGCTCGCCACGCAGCGCCCCTCCACCGACGTGGTCACCGGCCTCATCAAGGCCAACGTGCCGTCACGGCTGTCGTTCGCGACGTCGTCCATGACGGACTCCCGCGTCATCCTGGACCAGCCGGGCGCCGAGAAACTGGTGGGCAAGGGCGATGCACTGTTCCTGCCCATCGGTACGGGCAAGGCCGTCCGCGTGCAGGGTGCCTGGGTCAACGAGTCCGAGATCCGCGACATCGTCGCCCATGTGTCGAAGCAACTCCAGCCCACGTACCGGGAGGACGTGACCGCACCGGTCGCGGAGAAGCGCGTCGTCGATGACATCGGCGATGACCTGGAACTCGTGCTCGACGCCGCCCGCCTCGTGGTGGAGTTGCAGTTGGGGTCCACCTCGATGCTGCAGCGCAAGCTCAGGGTCGGTTTTGCGAAGGCCGGCCGACTCATGGACATCATGGAGAGCAGGGGCATCGTCGGACCCTCGGAAGGGTCCAAGGCGCGCGAGGTGTTGGTCAAACTGGACGATCTCGATGAGGTGTTGGCGAACCTTGCCGCCGGATAGCGGATACTTGGGTGCATCATGACTGTTACACACGCGCCGATCAAGGTGCACATCTCCACATTGGGCTGCGCCCGCAACGACGTCGACTCCGAGGAGTTGGCCGCCCGTCTGGAGCAGGGCGGCTTCGAGCTCGTCGACGAGGCCTCTGAAGCCGAGACCGTCGTGGTCAACACGTGCGGGTTCGTGGAGCAGGCCAAGAAGGACTCCATCGACACGCTGCTGGCGGCCGCTGACCTCAAGGCATCGGGGACCACCCGCGCCGTCGTGGCGGTGGGCTGCATGGCCGAGCGTTACGGGGTGCAACTCGCCGAGGAGCTTCCCGAGGCGGACGCGGTGCTGGGCTTCGATGACTACGCCGACATCGCCGACAAGCTGCGCGGCATCCTCAACGGGCAGGTGCCTGAGGCGCACATCCCGCGGGATCGCCGCAAGCTGCTGCCCCTGTCGCCCTCCGCGCGGCCGGCAGCCGCGGCGAGCGTCGCCGTACCGGGGCACGCCATCCCTGAGGGCCTCGCCCCGGCGAGTGGGCCGCGGTCGTGGCGTCGGCGGATGGGCTCCGGACCGAGTTCGCCGCTGAAGATCGCTTCCGGCTGTGATCGGCGCTGCTCGTTCTGCGCCATCCCCATGTTTCGCGGCAGCTACCTCTCCCGCCCCATGGATGACGTGGTGGCCGAGGCCCGCTGGCTGGTGGAGGAGGGGGTCAAGGAACTCTTCCTGGTCTCGGAGAACACCTCCAGCTACGGCAAGGACCTCTCGGGTCAGGCGAGCCTCGAGGCGCTGCTGCCGGAACTGGCACGCGTGGACGGACTGGACTGGATCCGCGTCTCCTACCTGCAACCTGCCGAGATCCGTCCGTCGATGCTGGACGCGATGCTGAGGACCCCCAAGGTGGTGCCGTACTTCGACCTGTCCTTCCAGCACGCGGCCCCGCGGGTGCTGCGCAGCATGCGACGCTTCGGTGACCCCGACTCCTTCCTCTCCCTCATCGGGAAGATCCGCGAGGCCGCGCCCGAGGCGGGGATCCGCAGCAACGTCATTGCCGGATTCCCCGGGGAGACGGAGGAGGACGTCGAAATCCTTCGGCAGTTCATCATCGACGCCAACCTCGACGTCCTCGGCGTCTTCGCCTACTCCGACGAGGACGGTACGGAGGGCGAGACGATGAGCGGCCACCTCGACGCGGACGTGATCGAGGAACGCCGCGCCATACTTGCCGACACCTCCATCGAGGTGTGCGAATCACGCGCCGCCGAGCGCATCGGAGACACCGCCGTGGTGCTCGTGGAGGATCACGCCGACGGTGTCACCGTCGCGCGTGGGCCACACCAGGGCCCCGAAACTGATGGCGTCGTCACCATTGAGGACACCGGGTTCGCCATCGGCGACCTGGTGCCCATCACCTATGTCGACTCGATCGGCATCGACCTCGTGGGGGAGCCCAGATGACCACCGAGCCCAAGCCCAGCAACCTGAACGTTCCCAATGCCCTCACCGTGCTGAGGATCATCCTCGTACCGGTGTTCCTCGTGGTGTTGTTCACCCATCCACAGGAACCCAGCTGGCGCCTCGCTGCCACAGCGGTGTTCGTGGTGGCGATCCTCACGGATCTTGCGGACGGCCACATCGCCCGCAAGTACAACCTCGTCACAGACTTCGGCAAGCTGTGGGACCCGGTGGCGGACAAGGCGCTCACGGGTGCCGCGTTCGTCAGCCTTGGAATCCTCCAATATGACAACCGCCCGGAGCTGAGCTGGATCATCATCGCACTCATCCTGATCCGGGAATGGGGCATCACGTGGCTCAGGGCCGCGATTGCCAAGTACGGGATCATGGCCGCAAACAAGGGTGGCAAGCTCAAGACCGTGACGCAGTCCGTCGCCCTGGCGCTGTATTTGCCGGGGCTTCAATTTCTGCCCGGCTGGCTGGGGGTGGTGGCGCAGATCATCATGGGCCTCGCGCTCGCGCTGACGCTGCTCACAGGGATCGATTACATCCGCTCCGCCATGAAGATCCGGCAGGACGCCATCGCGTCCGGCACCCGGCGGAAGTGATCTCGGGCTACAGTCACACCCACACGACGACGAGGAAGTGAGCCGCCATGGCCCTGGAATCCGCAGCAGAGCTCATCAAGCTGATGACGCGCAGGTCAGTGTCCCTGTCCACGTGCGAGTCCCTCACCGGTGGGGGGCTTGGCGCCGCCATCACGGCGGTGCCCGGAGCCTCCGCGGTGTTCCGTGGCGCACTGGTGACCTATGCGCGTGACCTGAAGACCGCGCTGGCCGGCGTCGACGAGGAACTCGTGGACACCGAGGGTGTGGTGAACGAACTCACCGCCATCCAGATGGCACTGGGTGCGCAGAGCAAGTGCGACTCGGACTGGGCCATCGCCACCACGGGTGTGGCTGGACCCACCGAGATCGACGGCCAGTCCGTCGGAACCGTGTGGTTCGCGGTCGTCGGCCCGAGCGTCGGCATGTCGCCGCGCCCCCAGTACACCGAGCTGAAGCACTTCGAGGGTGATCGCGAAAGCGTCCGGCAGCAGGCCATCGAGCATGCCCTGCAGATGTGCGTGCGCGTCCAGTAGCGTCGTGTCCCACCCCTGAAGGGAATAGGCGCCGGGTCTGCGGCGTTGTCATGGGTGGAGTGGACGCTGGGTCCGCAGAGTGAACGGGTGTGACATGACCGCGATACTGATTCGCAAGGCAATGGGCGAGACGCTGCGTACCCTGCGGCAAGAGGCAGGCATGACGCTGCGGGAGGTCTCCGTGGCCAGCATGGTGAGCCTTGGATACCTCAGCGAGATCGAGCGCGGATGCAAGGAGGCCTCCAGCGAGGTCCTGTACTCCATCGCCCTTGCTCTCGGCGCCTCACTCTCCGACGTGCTGCGCCTCGTCAGTGAGACGGTCGCTGACCAGGAGAACGCTGCGCTGCCGACTCGTCGGATCGCCCTGGCGGCCTGAGTCGATCAGCGCTGGTCGTCGGTCAGTCGTGGATCTCGTTCTTGGGGAATGACGGCAGGATGTGGACGTCCACCCCTGCATCCCGGATACGGGCGATCTCGTCCGGATCCGCACCGTCATCGGTGATCAGCACGTCGATCTCGCTGAGGTCGCCCATCTTCGACAGCGTGACGTAGCCGACCTTGCTGGAGTCCACGACGGCGATGACGTGCTGCGCCCGCTCGATCATGGTGTGATTCGTCCGGGCCTCGATCTCGTCGTGCGTGGTGAGACCTCCCACCGAACTGATCCCATCCGCCCCGACGATGGCTGTGCCGACGTTGACCAGCCGCAGCGTTGCCTCAGCCAGCGAGCCCACCAGTTCCAGTGAGTTGGGGCGCAGTACACCGCCAGCGATGAGCACCCTCGCCTGACCCTGCTCCGCAGCCTCCATGCCGATGCTGAGTGAGTTGGTGATGATGGTCAGGTCATCCCGGTGTGCAAGCGCACGCAGAACTCCCGCGGCCGTGGTGCCGCCAGTCAGTCCGATGGCGTGTTTTCCCTCGGGGATCATCTGGGCTGCTGCGATGGCGATGCGTGTCTTGGCGCCATGGTTCCTGCTGCCACGCAGGCGCTCGGGAAGTTCGTGGTTGCCCTTGGCGGGGCGGGCACCACCATGCGTGCGGTCAAGCAGGCCCTGGCTTGCGAGCACCGCGACATCGCGGCGAATCGTCGCCTCGGACGCCGTCAGTTCCTTGGCCAGGTACGACAGCGGTAGCTGCCCGTGATCATGCAGCAGGGCCAGAAGAGCGACCATGCGGTCAGATCTCTTGTGCGACGGCGTAGTGGCAGCGTTCAAGTTGATGACCCCCTCGAGCGAGCGGATGCGCATTCATTGCGCAATGCCTGCACAGTCTATGCGCAGAGGGGCGCATCGCATGCGGTTGCGTCCACGAAAGGGGACTAGCCTGTCGTGGTGCGTGAAGCGGAATTGTGGTTGAGGTTGGCGGCTGTGCTGCCGGAGGGATACAGCCGGGTCTGGGCGGACCAGGTCGTCCTTGCGGAGCTCTCGGGCCGCACCGTTTCCGAGGCACTGGCTGACGGAGTGCCGTGCAAGACCATCTGGCGGGCGGCGTGGCGACAACTGGAATTGCCCGGCCACCTGAGCTAGGCGTGTTGCGTTACCAATCGAACAGGTGTTCGGCTAAAATGTGACAGTCGGTGAACTCGTGCGGGTGTTTTCCACACGACGTCGGCGCATCTGGGGTTTTGTCAGTCCCGGTTCCTACAGTAGGAAACACCATCAAGCATCGGCCGCCCAGCGGTCACAACGGAAGGGGCCAGCATGGCCGTGGCAGATCGTTCGAAGGCGCTGGAGGCGGCACTCGCGCAGATTGAGAAGGCGCACGGCAAGGGTTCCGTGATGCGTCTGGGGGAGGACACGCGTGTTCCCATTGACGTCATCCCCACCGGTTCCGTCGCGCTGGACGTGGCACTGGGCATTGGTGGCCTCCCGCGCGGACGCGTGGTGGAGGTCTATGGTCCCGAGTCGAGCGGTAAGACCACCGTGGCTCTGCACGCCATCGCGAACGCGCAGGCCATGGGCGGCATCTGCGCCTTCATCGACGCCGAGCATGCGCTGGACCCCTCGTACGCGCAGAGGCTGGGTGTGAACACTGACGAGCTTCTCGTCTCGCAGCCCGACAACGGCGAGCAGGCACTGGAGATCGCCGACACGCTGGTGCGCTCCGGTGCACTGACGCTCGTCGTGATCGACTCCGTCGCAGCACTGACGCCACGCGCCGAGATCGAGGGCGAGATGGGCGACAGTCACGTGGGCCTGCAGGCCCGCCTGATGAGCCAGGCGTTGCGCAAGATGACGGGCGCGCTGAAGAACACCAACACCACCTGCATCTTCATCAACCAGCTGCGCGAGAAGATCGGCGTGATGTTCGGCTCGCCGGAGACCACCACCGGTGGCCGCGCGCTGAAGTTCTACTCCACCATCCGCCTCGATGTGCGTCGTATCGAGACGTTGAAGGATGGCACGAACATGGTGGGCAACCGCACCCGCGTCAAGGTGGTCAAGAACAAGGTGGCGCCCCCGTTCAAGCAGGCGGAGTTCGACATCATCTACGGCGAGGGCATCTCCCGTGAGGGCAGCCTGATTGACATGGGCGTGGAGGCTGGCATCGTCCGCAAGGCAGGTGCCTGGTTCACCTACGAGTCGGACCAGCTGGGCCAGGGCAAGGAGAACGCCCGCACCTACCTGCGCAAGAATCCGGACATCGCGAACGACATCGAGAAGCGGATCCGGCTCCACATGGGTCTCGACAAGACCGATGTGCCAGACGGGGTGGACCCGGAAACCGGTGAAGTCGATTTCTGAGAAGGTCGAGGCGATGGGCCGGGACGAGCAGCTTGAGTTCGCCCGGCGCATCGCTTTGAACCTGCTGGAGACGCGCGCCCGGTCGTCGGAGGAACTGAGACGCGCCATGGCGCGCAAGCTCGTCCCCGAGGAGATCATCGAGGAACTGCTGGGTCGTCTCGAGGCCGTGGGTCTCGTCGACGACGAGGCGTTTGCCACTGCGCTGGTCAACACGCGCACCAAGGTGGCCAGGCGTGGTGCGCGACACATCCGCCAGGAACTGCGGTCCAAGGGCGTGCCGGATGACGTGGCTGCGGAGGCGTTGGCCGCCGTCGATCCGGAGGATGAACTCGAGGCAGCACGGACGTTCGCTACGAAGAAGATGCGCTCCATGCAGGGGTTGGACACCGTGGTGGCCAAGCGACGGTTGTACGGCGCTCTGGCCCGGCGTGGCTTCGGCTCCGATGTGGTGCGTTGCGTCGTGGACGAGGTGTTGCTGGAAGCGGACGACCCGTTCGACGAGTGAGGGTTTTCGGGATCGGCTTGTGTTTTCCACAGGTCGGCCATAGTCTCGTGAAACAGGTTTTCGGACCGGTATGACACCACAACCCACTCACGTGGGACTGACTTGAATACACTCTCGACGCCATTGAAACCCTGAGACACCGGCGTTGAAATACTGACTGACAAGTGCATATGTGACGGTGGTTGAGTCCACCGTTGCTGCGACCCTGCCCCTTTTTCGGGCATGGTCGTTCCTGTGGTGTCCCCGGACGGACTCGATTGTGAGATACGTCGATGGAGGTGCCATGGAGCTGATCGGTTGGATTGCAGCGTCGTTGCTGCTCGTGGTGATCGTCGTGCTCGTGTGGCGCCAACGAAGCACCGCCAGTGCCCACGAACAAGAGCGGACCACACACGAGCAGCGCACCCGCGTCGACTCCGATGCAGCGCGAACGCAGGCTGAGGACGCCGCCAGGTTGATCCGCGAGGACGCGGACAAGGCGCAGGCACGCGCACGTGAGCGGGTTGCCGAAGCCATGGCAGACATGGACCGCAGGCGGGATGAGCTCGAGGGCTCCATCGCCACGCAGCGCGCCGAACTGCGGAAAATGCGGCACACCCAGGAGCGCACTGAGGCCCGGCTGAACGAACGCGAGGACAGGGTCGCCGCGGATGCCGAGGGCCTCGCTGCCAAGGCAGAGCGCCAGGAGGCGACGCGGGTCCAACTGGAGCAGCAGCGCCTGGAATTGGCTGAGGCGCTGGAGGCTGTGGCTGCAGAGCGTGAGAGGGTCGCCGGGCTCAGTATCCAGGATGCTCGGGCAGAGGTCATGGTGGAGGCGGAGCGGCAGTCCAGGCTGACCGCCACGGCACTGAGCCGGGACATTGAGGAAACGGCACGTCGGGACGCCGAGAAGATCGCCCAGAAGATCGTCGTCACGGCCATCCAGCGCTGCGCCTCCGAACAGACCAGCGAGTCGGTCGTCTCCAGCGTGGATCTGCCGAGTGATGACATGAAGGGCCGCATCATCGGGCGTGAGGGCCGCAACATCCGCGCCTTCGAGCAGATCACCGGCGTCAACGTCCTGATCGACGACACGCCGGAGTCGGTGCTGCTGTCCTGCTTCGATCCCGTCCGGCGCGAAACAGCACGTCTCACGCTGGTGGATCTCGTGGCCGATGGCCGCATCCATCCCGCCCGCATCGAAGAGGTCTACGAGCGGAGCCAGCGCAGTATCGCTGACCGCATCCAGAGGGCCGCAGAGGATGCTCTCGCGGAAGTGGGGATCGTTGACCTGCACGAGGACCTCGTGCCGATCATCGGCGCCCTGGCATACCGCACTTCCTACGGTCAGAACGTGCTGCGGCACCTGGTGGAGTGCGCCCACCTGGCAGGCATCATGGCTGCCGAACTGGGGCTGGACATCGCCGTGTGCAAGCGCGCAGCCTTCCTCCACGACATCGGCAAGGCGCTGACGCACGAGGCGGAGGGGCCACACGCCATCGTGGGGGCGGAACTGCTGCGTCGCCACGGTGAGCATCCCGACATCGTGCACGCCGTCGAAGCCCACCACAACGAGGTGGAGCCCCGCACGGTGGAAGCCATCCTCACGCAGGCCGCCGATGCCATCTCCGGATCCCGTCCGGGCGCGCGTCGCGAGTCCCTGGAGGCGTACGTCGAGCGGATGGAACACCTCGAATCGCTGGCGGCCTCGCACCACGGTGTGGACCGCGTCTACGCCATGCAGGCTGGCCGGGAGATCCGGGTCATGGTGACACCGGACCTGGTGGATGACGGCGGGGCACACTCGCTGGCGCATGACATCGCCCGCGACATCGAGAAGAACCTCAGCTACCCGGGCCAGATCAAGGTCACCGTGGTGCGCGAGAGTCGCGCCACGGAGACCGCGCACTGACCTGAGAGACCCTCTCAGCTGGAGCGCACACCCCACGTGGCAACGTGCGAGTCCCCGGGGCTGAGCACGATGCGCCCCGCGTGCGTCGGACCCTCGTTGAAGGCGTCCGGCCCGCAGGTCATGGGTTCCACGGCGATGGCGTCGCGCTCCGGCCGCGTGTAGAGCTGCACCCACGGCACCGTCCGATCACCCCACACCTCGACGGTGTGGCTGGAACCCACGAGGCGCGCGGTCCACTCGGTCGCGGTCGGATCCGTGAAAGCCGTGTCGAATTGTGTCTGGCCAATGGGTCGGGCGCTCTGGAAGTCCTTGCCGCGAGTGGTGGGGACGACGGAGATGGGGAGCAGCCGGTCCTCGTCCACCCGCAGCTCTGAGGTGAAGGGCAACTCCAGCGTCACGTCATCGACGTTGTCGAAGGCGAAGTACGGGTGCACCCCGTAGCCGTAGGGCACGGCGGCGTCACCGTCGTTCGTCACGTGCACGCGCACCCTCAGCCCGTCGTCGCTGACGTTGTGGGTGAGCGTGGCGGTCAGAGTGCCCGGCCAGCCGGCCTCGGGGTAGAAGACGTGGCGCTGCACCACCTGGTTGTCGGTGTGCGAGACAAGATCCCACGCAAAGCCCTCGTTGAGTCCGTGGAGGGCCGTGTGGCGGGGGACCTCGGTGATCGCGAGCTGGTGGGTCACGTCGCCGAACACGTAGCGCCCGTCACGGATGCGGTTGGGCCACGGCAGCAGGTGTCTGCCCTGGCTGGCGGCGGGGGTGGAGTCGGCGGCGAAACTCCAGAGCAGTTCGCGGCCGTCCACGCAGATACTGCGCAGATGCGCGCCCACTTCGGTCACCAGGGCGGTGTGGCGCCCCTGCGAGATGGAGTACTGCTCACCGGTCGGGTTCATCGTCATGGGGCTCACACTAGTGCGGCGGGGTTTTCGCCGGGAGAGGTGTCCCGCCTACAGTTGGGCCATCATGACCAGCGCACGCACCTACAACGTCATCACCTACGGCTGCCAGATGAACGTCCACGACTCCGAACGGATCTCGGGACTGCTCGAGGAGTCCGGGCTCAGCCGGGTCGGTCCCGAGAAGCAGGCCACCATGGGCGGCGGGGCCGATGTCGTGGTGTTCAACACCTGTGCCGTCAGGGAGAATGCCGACAATCGCCTGTACGGGAATCTGGGTCACATGGCGCGGGTGAAGGAACAGCACCCGGGGATGCAGATCGCGGTGGGTGGATGCATGGCGCAGAAGGATCGCGACACCATCCTGAAGCGGGCCCCGTGGGTGGACGTGGTGTTCGGCACCCACAACGTCGGCAGCCTGCCGGTCCTGCTGGAGCGGGCGCGGATTGAGCAGGAAGCCCAGGTGGAAATCGTCGAGGCGCTGCAGACGTTCCCCAGCAACCTTCCCAGCCGACGCGAGTCCCCGTACTCCGCATGGGTCTCCGTCAGCGTCGGGTGCAACAACACCTGCACCTTCTGCATCGTGCCTGCCCTGCGCGGCAAGGAGACGGACCGGCGCCCCGGCGACATCCTCGCGGAGGTGGAGATGCTGGTGGCTCAGGGTGTGCAGGAGATCACGTTGCTGGGCCAGAACGTCAACGCCTACGGCGTCGAGTTCGGTGACCGGGCGGCGTTCGCGAAACTGCTGCGGGCCTGTGGAAAGGTGGACGGGCTGGAAAGGGTGCGTTTCACCTCGCCACACCCCAAGGACTTCACCGACGACGTCATCGAGGCAATGGCGACCACCCACAACGTGATGCCCCAGCTCCACATGCCGCTGCAATCCGGCTCCGACGCCATCCTCAAATCCATGCGACGCTCCTACCGCAGCGAACGCTATCTGGGGATCCTCGACCGGGTTCGCCAGGCCATGCCACACGCTGCCATCACCACTGACATCATCGTCGGGTTTCCCGGCGAGACCGAAGAGGACTTCCAGGCCACCCTCGATGTGGCTGAGCGTGCCCGATTCGCTGCCTCGTTCACGTTCCAGTACTCCAAGCGGCCCGGCACACCGGCCGCCGACATGCCCGGACAGATCCCGAAAGCGGTCACGCAGGAGCGCTACGAGCGCCTCGTGACGCTGGTCAATGACCTGTCATGGGAGGAGAACAAGACATTCCTGGGCCGCGACGTGGAGGTGATGTTCGCGCTGGGGGAGGGGCGCAAGGACATCGAGACCAACCGGCTCAGCGGGCGGGCCAGGGACAACCGCCTGGTCCATGCCACGGTGAGTGATGACCCTGCGCTGCGCCCACGCCCAGGTGACGTGGCAACGGTCACCATCACGCATGCGGCGCCCCACCACCTGAACTCTGATCTGCCCATCCAGGCGCTGCGGCGCAGCCGCGGCGGTGACGCCTGGGAGGCCGCGACGCAGGCGCCCGTGCGCCCGGGCGTCGGGTTGGGTCTGCCGGGAGTGGGTGTCCCAGCCGCGCTGCCAGCCGTCGAGGGATGCTCCTGAGAGTGGTTCAGGAGGCGTTGCCGGGGAGCGCCTCGTCGACGTCGTCCTCGTAGCGGCTCTCGTTGCTCGGATCGACCTTCTGGTCGTGCTCCTGGTCGATGGCCTCCGCCATGTCGCCACCATCCATGGTGAGTCGCTCCTCAGTCTGGACGCGATCCGTCCGCTGTTGCTGTGCTTCTGCCTCAGCAGTGGAGGTGTCGCTCTCGTTGTGCTCTGACATGGGTGGCCATCCTGGTGTCGTAGGGGTGTTCACCGCCCATCGTGGCACAGGAGAGGGGCCGGAACCCTGAGGTTCCAGCCCCTCTCACAGAAGAACGCTTCTGTTCACGCCCTACAGGTCACGGCTGGGAGCATCTTTGTCCCTGCCGAACTCGCCGACCTTGTCGCGCAGGAAGTCCTGACCCTTGTCGACGTGTTCCGCGTACTTTTTTCCAGTCTTCGAGTCGAGGTAGTCGCCACCTTGTTCAATGGCGCCATCGACGTGGTCTCGGTTCTTGGCGATCTGCTCGCCCAAGCCATCGAGTAAACCCATGCATTGCCTCCTGGGGGATAGGAAACTGCGGACAAGACACAGTATGCACGTCTTAGGCACCAAAGAATATGGATGTCCAAGAATTTCCTGAATTCAGTGGAGACCGGCAGGCCCTCACCGACGGGAGCCGCTCCCGCTGACAGGATGGGGGCATGTCCCTGCCCGTCGTCGTTCTGATCGGAGCCACCGCCACGGGCAAGTCCCGCTTGGCCATCGCACTGGCCCACGCCATGCAGGACAGTGGGGTGGGTGCCGAGATCGTCAACGCCGACTCCATGCTGGTGTACCGGGGGATGGACATCGGCACCGCCAAGCCATCGATGTCCGAGCGCTCCGGTGTGCCCCACCACCTCGTCGACATCCTCGACGTGACGCAGACAGCATCCGTGGCCGACTTCCAGGCGCTGGCGCGCACCACCATTGCCAACATCGTGTCGCGAGGAGCGTGCCCAGTCGTGGTGGGAGGGTCTGCGCTCTATGTTCGCGCCATCGTGGACCACTTCGAATTCCCTGGCTCCGACCCCACTGTGCGGGCCCGCTGGGAAGCGGAACTGGAGCGGGTGGGCGCTGTTGCACTGCACGCCAGGCTCGCGGCGGAAGCTCCCGAGTCTGCAGCCAAGATCGAACCGGCCAACGGACGCCGCACGGTCAGGGCGTTCGAGGTCATGGAGCTGACGGGCGGACACGCCCCCCACCTGCCCGAGTGGACCTACGAACTGAACAACGTCCACCAGTTCGGACTTGATGAGGATCGCGCCGTCCTCGACGCGCGAATCAACGACCGGGTGGACGCCATGTGGTGTGACGGACTCGTCGATGAGGTTCGCGGGCTGCTCGCTGCCGGGCTGCGCGAGGGTGTGACAGCGATCCGGGCCATCGGTTACCGGCAGGTGGTGGCATTCCTCGATGGGGAGTGCACCGAGGAGGAGGCGAAGTCCGAGACGAAACGGGCCACGCGGCGGTTCTTCCGCAAGCAACTCGGCTGGTACCGCCGAGACCCGCGCATCACGTGGCTGCAGGCCGGTGGGCAGGACAATGTTGCAACCATCCTGGCCTCGATAGGATGGGGGGCCACTGAGATGAGGGGGCCATCATGAGGCGTCACAACTTCTCCAAGGGGCACGGCACCCGCAACGACTTCGTCATCATCGATGACCAGCACGGCATGCAGGAACTCACCCCGGACATCGTCGTCGCGTTGTGCGACCGACGAGCCGGAGTGGGTGCCGATGGTGTCCTGCGCGTCGTGCGTGCCCAACACATGTCCGACTGGGACGGCGACCCCGACCTCTGGTTCATGGACTACCACAACGCCGACGGTTCGGTGGCCGAGATGTGCGGCAACGGTCTGCGCGTCTTTGCGCGCCATCTCGTCAATGAGCAGCTGGTGCCCACGGGCGAGTTCACCGTCGCGACCCGTTCGGGACTCCGACAGGTGCAGGTGGCCCGCGGTGGCCTGATCTCCACGAGTCTCGGCCACGCCGTCGTCAGTGACGGGCCCCTCACGGTCACCCACGCCGGGCAGAGTTGGCCCGCCACGCGCGTCGACGTGGGCAATCCCCACGCCGTGGTCTTCGTCGACGACGCCACTCGCGTGGGGCTCAACCTGCACGTGGCACCCACGTGGGATCCTGCCGAGGAATTCCCCCGGGGCACGAACGTGGAGTTCGTCACGGTGCGCGCGCCCGGGGTTCTCGACATGCGGGTGTACGAACGGGGCAGCGGCGAAACGGAGAGCTGCGGCACGGGCGTCGTTGCCTCCGCTGCGTCGTACCGGAAACAGTCAGACCACGATGGCGACGTCGTTGTCCATGTGGCGGGAGGGGAGCTCACGGTGACCTTCGACGGCGACGAGGTGTGGCTCACCGGCCCAGCGCTGGTCTACGCCCGGGGCGAGTTCTGGTGGTGACATCCGGCCTCCGCGCCCCACGGGCTTGGAAGCCTTGGTGAGTGCTGGGACAATGGGGGCACAATGACTGAACCCACACATGCGCCCGAACACTTCGACGACGACGTCCACGGCTACGACGGCGACCAGGAAGAGCTGGCCGAGAGGCGCTCCCTGCGCCGCGTCGATGGCATGCGCACGGAACTCCAGGACGTCACCGAGGTTGAGTACCGCCAGCTGCGGCTGGAGCGGGTCGTCCTCGTCAGCGTCTGGACCTCTGGCACGCAGGCCGACGCCGACAACGCCATGGCAGAGCTGAAGCTGCTCGCCGAGACCGCCGGCTCCGAGGTGCTGGACACCCTGGTCCAGCGACGCAGCAACCCCGACCCCGCCACCTATGTGGGCAGCGGCAAGGTGGAGGAGATCCGCGAGGTGGTGCAGGCCACCGGTGCAGACACCGTGATCTGCGACGGAGAGCTCGAGGCAGCGCAACTGCGCAACCTCGAGGATCGCACCAAGGTCAAGGTGGTGGACCGCACCGCCCTGATCCTCGACATCTTCGCCCAGCACGCCAAGAGCGCCGAGGGCAAGGCCCAGGTGGAGATGGCGCAGCTGCAGTACCTGCGGCAGCGGCTCCGTGGCTGGGGTGGCAATCTGTCCCGTCAGGCCGGTGGCCGCGTCGCAGGCGGTGCCGGTATCGGTGGCCGCGGCCCGGGCGAGACCAAGATCGAGACGGATCGCCGCCGCATCGGCAGCAGGATCGCCATACTGCGCCGCAAGTTGCGCGACATGGATGCGACGCGTGAGCACAAGCGTGCTGAGCGCCATCGCAACCAGGTGCCGTCGGTGGCCATCGTCGGCTACACCAACGCCGGTAAATCGTCGGTGCTCAACAGGTTGACGGGCGCCGGTGTTCTGGTGGAGGACGCCCTGTTCGCGACGCTGGACCCCACCACCCGGCGCATGGAAACGCTGAACGGACGGGTGTTCACGCTGACCGACACCGTTGGTTTCGTCCGGCATCTCCCGCACGACCTGGTGGAGGCATTCCGCTCCACGCTCGAGGAGTCGGCGCAGGCGGACCTGTTGGTCCACATCGTCGACGCCTCGGACCCGAACCCCGAGGGCCAGATTGACGCCGTCCGCCAGGTCCTGGGCGACATCGGTGCGGCTGAGGTTCCCGAACTTCTGGTGCTGAACAAGATCGACATCGCCGATCCCACCACCGTGATGGCGCTGCGAGCCAACCACCCGGGCGCCGTCACGATCTCCGCGCGCACCGGCGAGGGGCTGGAGGATCTGGCCACCGTCATCGAGGAGCGGCTGCCCAATCCGGAGGTGTCCGTCGATGTCCTGGTGCCCTACGAGCGGGGTGACCTGATGGATCGCATCCACCGTGCCGGACGCATCTCGTCGCTGGAGCACACGGGTGAGGGCACCGCCGTGCAGGCGCTGGTGCGCCCCGGCCTGGCCGACGAACTGGCCGAGTTCGTCCGTGAGTGACGACGTCGGCCTGCAGATTCTGCAGGCGGCGATCGACGGTATCGGTGGAGGGGATCGCCCGGGGCAGAAGGCGATGGTGTCGGCTGTGGCCGACACGCTGAAGTCCGGCTCCCACCTGCTGGTGCAGGCAGGCACGGGCACCGGCAAATCGCTTGGCTACCTGGCACCCGTCCTCGCGCGACTGGTGGCTGACAAGTCGGAGCGCATCGTGGTGGCGACGGCGACGCTGGCGCTGCAGGCCCAGCTGGGGCACAAGGACATTCCCGCCGCGCTCGACGCCGTGGAAGAGGTCACGGGAGAACGGCCCAAGGCCGCTGTCCTGAAGGGCCGGAACAACTACGCCTGCCTCTACCGCTCCCGTTCTGGCACCGACGCCGACCAGGGCGCCCTGGTGGGTGCCGACGACCTGGCAGCCGCGGCCAGCGACCTCGATTCCGTCAGCAAGCTGGGCGTCGAAGTGCTTGCCCTGCGCGACTGGGTGGAGGAGCAGGCCACCAGCGGGGGTCTTGCTGATCGCGACGATGCACCGACGCACACTGCCTCCGGTTGGTCACAGGTGTCGATCCCCAGCCGTGAATGCCTGGGGGTGACGGCCTGCCCCTACGGGGGCGAGTGCCTCGTGGAGAAGTCCCGGGAACGCGCGCGCGACGCGCAACTCGTGGTCACCAACCACGCACTGCTGGCCATCAACGCCATGCACGGCGGCACGGCGCTGCCGGAGCACACCGCCGTCGTCATTGACGAGGCGCACGAACTCACATCGCGCATGACCACGGCGGCCACCAACGAACTCACCCCCGGACTGGTTGAGCGCAGCGCCCGTCGAGCCCTGACATGGCTCGACGATGACCTGGGCGTCGACTTCCTGGAGGTGGCGGACACCTTGCGGGGTGCTCTGGAGGAGTCCGAGCTCACCCGCATCACCACCGCCTCCGCACCGCTGGTGTACGCGGCGGCGCAGGTGCGTGACCTCGCACGGCGCGTCATCAGCGCTCTCGGCGGCCAGCACAACGACAACGAGCGCACCCAGGCCAGCGCCGCGGTCAAGGAAGTCTTCGACGTCGCCAGCCGCATCGCGGGCCTGGCCGACGCCGACGTCGTCTGGGTCAGCGAATCCGAGATCCGGGGCCGGATGGCGTTCGTCGCACCACTGAATGTGGCGGGCCTGCTGCGCACCGAAGTGTTTGCGGAGAAGACCGCCGTCTGCGCCTCGGCGACCCTGAACCTGGGTGGCAACTTCGACGCCTTCGCCACCAGCGTGGGTCTGTCCGTGGGTGACCGCGTCGACGACGGTCAGGAAGTGCCCGAGGGCGATCAGCTCTCATGGCGCGCCCTCGATGTGGGCACGCCCTTCGACTACCGCACCCAGGGCATCCTGTACGCCACCAGGTCCCTGCCGGAACCTCGCCGTGACGGGCTCCCCGAGGAGGTGCTCGCCGAGATCGCCCAACTGGTGTGGGCGAGCGAGGGCCGCACCCTGGGGCTGTTCGCATCGCGCCGCAACGCCGAGCAGGCGGCCGCGCACTGCCGTCGTGAGCTGCCCCACATGACCATCTTGTGCCAGGGCGACGCGCAGCTCTCAGAGTTGCAGCGCCGATTCATCGCAGAACCTGACACGAGCCTGTTCGGCACCATGTCGCTGTGGCAGGGCGTCGACGTGCCCGGCGAGACGTGTCAACTGGTCATCATCGACAAGATCCCGTTCCCGCGTCCCGACGATCCGCTCATGCAGGCCCGGAAGAAGGCGGTCGACGACGCGGGAGGCAACGGCTTCATGACCGTGGCCGCGACGCAGGCGGCGCTCCTCCTGGCGCAGGGAACCGGTCGCCTCATCCGGCGTCTCGATGATCGTGGCGTGGTGGCCATCCTCGACCCGCGGCTCGTCACGAAACGCTACGGACGGTTCCTCGCCAAGTCGCTGCCGGACTTCTGGACCACCAATGATCCCGACATCGCAGTCCGTGCCCTGCGAAGGCTCCGGGGCGCGGAGTAGCCGCACCGGAGCCGGGTGCACCGCTTTCTCAGCAGCAAAAATGCCTGAATGGAGGAGTCCAGTCAGGCATCTTTGTCAGAGTTTTGGGTGGTACCGCGCCAATCAGAACCTCCAGGGCACCAGATGGACTGCGTGGCCGTACGGTGCAGGATCTGCAATGGCAAGGACTGGCGTGGACTTGGTGGTACGCGCAGTGCGGCAGAAGAGGTCTGCCCCCCGTGCACGGAGGCGGCCAATGATGGTGGCCGAGTAGCTGTTGGTGTCGTCGCCCTGCTTGATTCTCATGTGTTCCAGTCTTCCTGCTGGTTTTGTGTGCGTCCAATGACGCAGAAGGGTAGGAACTATTCGATATGGTCATGGGTGTGGACACAGATGCCCTGAGGTGGTTTCAGGAGGTGGCTGACGGGGTAACGGTCACGGAGGTGAGCGAACTCACACGCACCTCACAGTCGGGTGTCTCGCGGGCGCTGGCCAAACTTGAAGCAGAGGTGGGAACGCCCTTGCTTCGCCTCTCGGGCCGTACGTTGCGCATGACCGAAGCAGGGGCCGCCTTCAAGCACCACGTCGATGCGATGATCCACCAACTCGACGACGGACTGGCTGCGGTTCAGCAGATTGTTGATCCGGAGTCGGGCACGATCACGCTGAGTTTTGAGTCGTGGCTGGGTGCATGGCTGGTGCCGTCACTGGTGGCCCAGTTCCGGCTCCATCACCCATCCGTGCGATTCGATCTCGTACCCCATTACGCCGGGGCGATCACCACCCCCCGGTCCCGTGGTGACATTGATCTGGAATTGACCACCAACCGCCCCGCACCGTCCTCCTTCGGGTGGCAGAGAGTCGCGCGGGAGCCGCTCCGTGTCGTCGTGTCTGCGGCGCATCCTCTTGCACGGGAGAGCGAGGTGGAGTTGGCGGATCTGGCTGAGGCCAGCTTCGTGGCCCTGCGCGTCGGCACGTCCTTGCGTGAGGTCACCGATGACCTGTGCACCAGGGCGGGCTTCTCTCCCCAGGTTGACATCGAGTGCGACGACCTCGCCACCCTGCACGGCTTCGTCGCTTCCGGACTCGGCATTGCTGTCACGCCCTGGGTGCGCGACCACGAGAGTGCAGGCCACGGCGTCCAGGGGGCGGTGAGGTTCTTGAACATTTCGGACGTCCACGCATCATTGGACGTGGGTATCGCGTGGGCTCTGCATCGCCACCTGCTGCCAGCGACGAAGACCTTCCTCGCCCACGTTGTGGAGCGCGGTGACAGGCACCGCGACGATCAGTCGCGATAGCCTCGACGCCGTTCGCGTCGCGTCGCCAGCGCCCAGCGGGCCAGCGCATCGAGTGCGAAGCCGATGGCGCCGATCACCAGTATCAGCGCCGTGATCTGGTGGTAGGCCAGCTGGTCCTTGGCGTTCATGATCTGGTAGCCGAGCCCGGAAGTAACACCCAGCATTTCGGCGGGCACCAGCACCACCCATCCCAGACCGATGGCGGAGCGAAGGCCGGACAGCATCGACGGCTGAACCGACGGCAGGACGACGTGCCGGAGAACCTCCCACCGGGTGGCGCCCAGGCCATGGGCCACCTGACGGTGGCCGACGTCGACGCGTCGGACCCCCTCCGAGGTGGCGGTCAGGACCGGCCACACCGCAGCCGCCGTCACGAGTGCCACCACGGGTGGGTTGCCGATGCCGAACGCGATGATCGCCACCGGCGCCCATGACAGCGGTGACACCATCTTCAGGAACAACTGCACCGGCCTGGTGGCTTCATCCAGCCACGTGAGGCTGCCCAACAAGAGGCCGCCGACGATGCCGAAGGCGGCAGCGATTCCCAGCCCGCACAGCAGACGGAACACGCTGATGGACGCCGAGTCGAGCAGCGTCCCACTCGCCGTCAGTTCGGCGAGCCCCACCAGCGCTCGCGCTGGGGAGAACTGCGACACCAGGGGCCGGGTGGCGAACAGGACGTCGGTGAGCCACCACCACACGGCCACGGCCGCGGCAATGCCCACCAGCGGCAACGTCCACGCATGGGCGTGCAGTGTGGAGGTTCGCAGGCGAAGGGGGCGGCGGGAAGCGGTGGCGGCGAAGGTGGTGGTCATGGTGAGAGTGCCTCTGTCCTGGGTTCCACGGGCTGCCCCAGTGACTGCAGGGCGTCGCGGGTGAAGGAGTCGTTCACGAGGGCCCCGTGAACCGAGGTGGGGTCAAGCCCCCTGAGGAAGGACGTGTCACCGTCGATGACGCTGGACTGCATGAGCGAGACGAGTTCGCTGGTGTAGCTGGCGTGGGGAAACGACGTGAATCCCAGTTGCTCGCCGCCCCAGGTGGGGTTGGCGAGCACCTGGGCGTAGTCGTCGGCCTGGCGGGTGAAGACCTTGTCCAGTGCAGGTACGGGTTGGGGCAGGTACTTGCCCTCGTGCAGCAGGGTGCCGGCCTCGGTCCGGTGCCCGTGCAGCCAACTCTGCGCCTGCACCACTCCGGAGGCCAACGCCCGTACGGCACCGGGGTTCTGTTCGATCAGTTCGGTGCGGACCGCGATGGCACAGCATGCGTGATCGCGCCACACGTCGCCCAGGAAGCGGTGGACGTGGCCGATCTCCTTCACCTCGACCATGGCGTTGAAGGGGTCGGCGACGACGAAGCCGGCGATGGCGCCGGTGCCCAGCGCGGACACCATCTCTGCTGGTGGCATGACCACCAGTTCGACGGTGCGCGCCGCCCGGCTGGCTGACCGCCGCACCACTGGTGTCAGGTCTGCGCTGGCCAGCAGTCGCTGCGTCAGCACGGAGTGCACGGACCACCAGGAGGGGATGGCGACGGTGGTGCCGGCGAGCTGTTCGGTCCGCGTGATGTGGGGCGCCACGGTGAGTGCGGATCCGTTGGTGTGCCCCCAACCGATGACGGTGATGGGAGCCTTGGCAGCGAGCTTGAGCTGGATGGCCAGCGGGAGGAGGAGGTGGACCACGTCCACCTCGCCCACCACGAAGGCCTGCGCGAGTGCGTCCCAGCCACGGAACATGGCGGGCGTGGCTGAGGGGAGGCCGGCGTCCGCCCAGAGTCCTCGGTGGTGTGCCACCAGGAGCGCCGATGCGTCGGTGATGGGGAGGTGCCCCACGCGGAGATCCCTGTCCAACAGGCGGTCACCATCGCTCGCCGACGTTCGGGTGGCTGCGCTGGCGAGCCACGCCCCACGGGTGGCAAGACCCCCGATGGTCGCAGCTGCTGCGGCTCGACCACCGAGCCGCAGGAGTTCTCGACGGGTGCGTTCAACCACGACGCACCCCCGTGACCGCGTATCCGGAGAACTCCTCGTCGCCGGGTTCCAGCGTGGCGTCGAGCGGTTCATAGGCCGCACGGATCCGGCTGCGCAGCGGGTGCAACTGGGCGGAGGCAGCGCTGGTGGCAGGGACGTCGTTGGTCCAGCGGTGGGACAGGCGTCCCGTGGTGTCCACCAGGACGATGTCGTCCGCCAGCAGCAGCGCTTCGTCGATGTCGTGGGTGACGATGACGCTGGTGAGTCCGGAGGCCGTCACCGTGGTGCGCAGCCACGTCTGGAGGTCGCTGCGGGTGGCAGGGTCCAGTGCGCTGAACGGTTCATCCAGGAGAAGCCAGTCCGGTTGTACCGCGAGTGCGCGTGCCAGCGACGTGCGCTGGGCCTGGCCACCGGAGAGCTGGTCGGGGTAGGAGTCGACGACTGCGGAGAGTCCGAGCAGGGCCACGATGCCGTCGATGTCCCCCGGGCGAGCGCTCGTGTTGGCTGTGAAGCGCAGCCCCAGCGCGATGTTCTCCCGGACACTCAGCCACGGGTACAGCCACGGCTGCTGGTTCACCACCGCCGTGTGCGGACTTCCGCCATCATGGGTGACCGTCCCCGAGGTGGGCCGCAGCTCACCCGTCAGGACCCGCACCAGGGTGGACTTGCCTGCGCCGGAGGGGCCCAGGACCGCGAGCTGACGGCCGAAGGGGATGTCGAGATCGACGTCGTGGAGCACCGGGGATCTGTGCTGGTACCCGGCGGTGACCGACCTCAGGCGGGCAACGTGGCGAGTTCCCATCGCAGGTGTCCTTCCGAGGGGGATTGGACCGGCAGGAAGGCGGCCTCGCGGAACCGGCGTGAGGTACCGCTGGTGCGGAGGTATCCGCGGCCACCGGCCAGGGTCGCCTCGAGTCGGGTGGCTCGGCCTGCAAGGTGGGAGGCATCGAGCCGCAGCTGCAGCAGTTCGCGGGCCGTACCGGAGGTGACGTCGGCGGCCAGGGCCTCCCACGTGTCGAGCAGACGCTGGACGTCGAGGTCGAGTTGGTGCACGTCGGAGGCCAGCGCGGGGTTGTCGCCACGCGCCAGGGACGTGGTGGCCTCGGCCAACGAGCGCCGGATCAGCCCCACGCAGAAGGCACTCTGCAGTACCAGGAACACGGGGCGGAAGTCACGGGCGAAGCCTGCGAGGTCGGTGGAGAGCACCTGATCATCTGCGACGGCCACGTTCTCCAGCTTCAGGCTCCCTGACGCCGTCGAATCCAGCGCCAACAATCCGGAGACTGGACGGACGGTGACGCCGGGCGCGTCCGTGTCCACCCACACCACCAGGCTCTGGCCATCGAGCGTCCGGGCGGGTGCCACGAAGACGCTGCCAGCCACGAGGTTCGAGGCCCATGCCACGGGACCGGTCAGTGACCACCCCTGGCCAGTGCGGGTGGCGATGATGTCCACCTCGCCCAGGCCGGCCAGTGATTTGAGGCCAGCGGCCATGGCTGTGGCGCCGACGCGTTGGGCGGAGCGGAGTTGGTCGAGGAGGCGGTTGGTCCGGACGGAGCGCTCGCCGCGGGCCACGTACTCGAGCACCATGCGGTGCGCCCACACGGAGAAGGCGGACGAGACGCACTCCTGCGCGATCGCGGCGATGAGCTCGGCCGTGGGGCGGACGTCCTCAGATGGGCGTGACGTGTCATCCCCCTGGGGTAGGCCAGTGTCCAGGAGCCCCTGCTCGGCGAGCCGGGCCAGGACTGCGCTCGCAGGCGTCGTGTTGGCGTCGACGGAGGCCGCTGCTGCGGCCACGTCTGCCAGGACGGCGTCGTCGAGACGCACGGCTGTGGCGCTCACAGGACGATTCCCGTCAGTGCATGCAGACGGTTGACGGGGGTGGACACGATCTCGCGGGCCCGCAGTACGGCGTCGGCATCCGGTGCGTCGTAGAAGCACAAGCACTTGCCCATGTCCTCCCGCACGTAGGTCCGCAGGAATGACACTTCGGGGATCGACGAGTAGAGGGGCGTCTTCTCGGCCTTGCGGGTGAGGTAGGTGTCCATGTCGATGTGGCTGGGGATGTCCCATTCCACGAGGTATCCCGCCTCCGGACGGGCAGCCTTCACTGTTGCCAGGTCTGCGCCCACGAGGCGGACGGCGGCTGGCTCGGAGGCGGGGCGGAGAGCCTCCAGTTGCTGTGCGACGGTTTCGGCGTCGTTGCCCTCGACGATGGCAAAGACGCGGGCATGGTCAGCGGTGATCTGCGCTTCGACGAGGTCGGAGGAAGCGGCGATGTCGCTGAGGAGTTGCCGGGAGCCTTCAGCAGTGGACGGGGAGGGGGTGAATTCGACGAGAAACAGGGTGGACATGGTGATCTCCAGGATTGTGGGTGCGGTGAAGTGCAGCCTGGGCAGAGTGGCGCTGCGGCAGGTTGCGGTGGGTCATGCGGGCAGCCGTGCCCGATGACATGTCAGTGGAAGTGGGGTGCGGCGCCTTCAGGCAGCCAGCGGGGGAGCGCTCAGCGCATGCAGAAGCCGTGGCCGCTGTACATCATCGCCTCGGCCGATCGGCTCGCGGCGGACAGGGTCGGAATCGCGGTACGCGACTGGGACACCTTCATCGTGTTTCCTCACGGTAGGGGCACCGCCGGGTGGCGGGTGCTGGCCCCAAGCTAGGGGGCAGAGCTACTCGCCGTCGAGTCGGTTCGCTGGGGGAGAACGTGGGAATAACCGCCGATCCCGACGACACCATCGCCCACCAGAACGCCTGCAAGGTCTCACGGACCCGGCTCGGCAACCTGGCTCCGCTCAGCCGCCGACCCCTTGGACCTTTCTATCCGGATTCAGCTGTCGTCAGATCTTGCGCATCACCGCGACGACCTTGCCCATGATGCGGGCGTCGCTGCCGTCGATGGGGGAGTACTGCTCGTTGTGCGGCATCAGCCAGACACGGCCGTCCTTGCGCCGGTAGGTCTTCACGGTTGCCTCCTCATCCAGGAGTGCAGCAACGATGTCCCCGTTGTTCGCGTCAGGCTGCTGACGCACCACCACCCAGTCTCCATTGCAGATGGCGGCGTCGATCATGGAGTCGCCCTGGACCTGCAGCATGAAGAGTTGACCCTCGCCCACCAGCTGTCGAGGCAGTGCGAACACGTCCTCCACCTGCTCCTCGGCAAGGATGGGGCCGCCGGCTGCGATCTTGCCCAACAGCGGCGCGGTGACCACTCCGGGGTGGGAGTCGAAGCTCTGCTCCGGCGCCAACGGTTCAGTCTCCGGCAGGGTGACGACGAGCGCGCGCGGCCGGTTGGGGTCGCGGCGCAGGAACCCCTTCTCCTCCAGGACCTTGAGCTGGTAGCTCACACTGGAGGTGGAGGCCAGACCCGCCTTCTGCGCGAGCTCGCGGATGCTGGGCGGGTAGCCGATGGTCTCAACGGCGTCCTTGATGACGTGCAACACGCGCCGCTGTCGTGGGGTGAGACCCCAGGAATCCTCCGGGCCATCGGGCAGGGAGGAAATGCCCGCCATTTCGGCCTCGACCTGCGCCTTCGTCGGACGTCCGCGACGGCGCTTGACAACAGTGGGATCGAGTTCGTCAGCCATGGACCCAGCTTAGCCTCATACGAACAGATGTTCGATGAATATCCACGGCGTGTCGGACCGTCGTGTCGCTGCGTGGAGTGCGTGCGATCAGAAATGTCAGAGGTGCCCGCTGTGATGGATACAAGACCCCGGGTCGACGCGCATCGAACAGTTGTTCCATTCGCACCCGGTCTGGGGTACCGTTCATATAGAACACACGTTCGGTCACCGCGTATTGCGGGGCCACGACGATTGGAGGGTCACCATGACCGCAACTGTTGAAGGCACCGTACGTACCGCCACCCGCACCACGGTCACCACCGGCAAGGGCGTGCGCCGGCCCCGCGGCGCCGCGCCTGTGGCGCGTCCCCAGTTGGGTGGCCCCCACGCCTCGCCCAGTCCCCGGCCAGCCGTTCGTCGCTCTGCGTCCCCAGTTGCCTGCCGGGTCACCTCGCCAGCCGCGCAGCCCGTCGGGCTGGTGCTGCGGTTCAAGGTCGTGGCAGTGGCTCTCGTGGCCCTGGTGGGTGTGGGTGTCTGCACCGCCGAGTTCGCGTCGTGGTCCCAGGTGGACCCTGCAGTCGAGTACGTGGCGGGGCATCCCGCGTGGGCGCACGTCACTGGTCGGTGAGTTCGCGCGACACGCCGGTGGGGGTTTGACGACAGGGGCGCTGATGCCTACTGTTTCCCTACATCTAGTAGTCATGGCAGCGTCGCTCCACCACCCGTAGTATCATTGGCGGATGTTCGGCACGCGTCGTGCAGCACCGGAAGGACCCGTCAATGCACTGCCCGTTCTGTCGCCACGAGGACACCAAGGTGTCCGATTCGCGGGTGATTGAGGACGGCTCTGCCATTCGTCGACGTAGGGCCTGTCCACACTGCGATCGCAAGTTCACCACGGTGGAGCAGATCGTCCTGACCGTGATCAAGCGGTCAGGCGTGGTGGAGCCCTTCGATCGTCAGAAGGTCATCAACGGCGTCAACAAGGCCTGTCAGGGACGTCCTGTCACCGACTTCCAGTTGGCGGTTCTCGGGCAACAGGTCGAGGAGGCACTTCGTGCCAGTGGCCAGGCCCAGATCCCAGCCGGCGACGTCGGTCTGGCGATCCTCGGACCGCTCGCCGATCTCGACCCCGTGGCCTACCTGCGTTTCGCCAGTGTCTACCAGAAGTTCGATTCGCTGGAGGACTTCAGTGACGAGATCGAGCGCATGAAACACCGTCCACCGCCGGCAGATGAGCCGGATGAGACTGGTCAACCGTCCACGAGGAAGTCCCATGGGCGCGCCAATCAAGAACCTTTGATCGGCTGACACGAGCCGATCCATCCTGCAACACCCGCAGATATCAACGACGACAAGACTGAAGAGGATTAGCCATGACGACGACCGCCAGCCCGTCCACGCGACGCAACAACAAGACGACGGTGGATCAGAGCGCGCCGGCTCTCACCATTTCCCGGGTCTTCACCACGGAGGGCATGCACCCGTATGACGAGGTGGAGTGGGATCACCGTGACGTCGTGCAGACCAACTGGAAGACCGGCGAGGTGGTCTTCGAGCAGAAGGCTGTCGAGTTCCCGAAGTCGTGGAGCGTCAACGCGTCCACCATCGTCACCACCAAGTACTTCCGCGGTGCCGTGAACACCCCGCAGCGCGAGGAGAGCCTGAAGACCCTCATTGACCGCGTGGTCAAGACCTACGCCAAGGCTGGCCAGGACCACGGCTACTTCGCGTCACCGCAGGACACCGAGATCTTCGAGCACGAGCTCACCTGGATGCTGCTCAACCAGTACTTCTCGTTCAACTCGCCCGTGTGGTTCAACGTCGGCACGCCGTCGCCGCAGCAGGTGAGCGCATGCTTCATCCTCAGCGTCGAGGACTCGATGGACTCCATCCTCAACTGGTACAAGGAGGAGGGCTTCATCTTCAAGGGCGGCTCCGGTGCCGGCCTGAACCTGTCGCGGATCCGTTCGTCGAAGGAGCTGCTGAGCTCGGGTGGGACCGCATCGGGTCCCGTGTCGTTCATGCGTGGTGCCGACGCCTCCGCCGGCACCATCAAGTCCGGTGGCGCCACCCGTCGTGCCGCCAAGATGGTGGTCCTGGACATTGATCATCCGGACATCGTCGAGTTCGTCGAGACCAAGGCCAAGGAAGAGGACAAGATCCGGGCGCTGCGTGACGCAGGGTTCGACATGGACCTCGGCGGCAAGGACATCGTCTCCGTTCAGTACCAGAACGCCAACAACTCCGTTCGGGTCACCGACGAGTTCATGGAGGCCGTCGAGAAGGGCGAGGCGTTCGGCCTGCGTTCCCGTGGCGATGGCAGCGTCATCGAGGAGGTGGACGCGCAGGGCCTGTTCACCAAGGTCGCCGAGGCAGCTTGGGCCTGCGCGGATCCCGGCATCCAGTACCACGACACCATCAATGACTGGCACACCAACCCGGAGACCGGTCCCATCACGGCGTCCAACCCGTGCTCGGAGTACATGAGCCTGGACAACAGCTCGTGCAACCTGGCGAGCCTGAACCTGCTGAAGTTCCTGCGGGAGGACAACACCTTCGACGCGGAACTCTTCGTGAAGGCCGTCGAGTTCATCATCACCGCAATGGACATCTCCATCTGCTTCGCGGACTTCCCCACGGAGCCGATCGCCGAGACCACCCGCAACTTCCGTCAGCTGGGCATCGGGTACGCCAACCTGGGTGCACTGCTCATGGCCATGGGCAAGGGATACGACACCGATGGCGGCCGCTCCACGGCGGCAGCCATCACCTCGATCATGACCGGCACCTCGTACCGTCGCAGCGCTGAACTGGCTGGCGTGGTTGGGCCGTACAACGGCTACGCCCGCAATGCGAAGGCCCACCAGCGCGTGATGCGCAAGCACCACGCAGCCAACGACGACCTCCGCGTGCTGCCCGACGACCGTGGTTTGCGTGCCGTCGCCGCCCGCGAGTGGGACCAGGTGGTCAAGGTGGGTGCCAAGAACGGCTTCCGCAACGCCCAGGCCTCGGTGCTCGCACCCACCGGCACCATCGGCTTCATGATGGACTGCGACACCACCGGCGTGGAGCCCGACTTCTCGCTGGTGAAGTTCAAGAAGCTCGTGGGTGGCGGGTCGATGCAGATCGTCAACCAGACCATCCCTCGCGCACTGACCAAGCTCGGCTACGAGGCGAAGCAGGTCGAGGAGATCGTCGAGTTCATCGGCACCCACGGCCACGTCATCGGCGCCCCCGGTCTTGCACACGAGCACTACGAGATCTTCGACACGGCCATGGGCCAGCGTGCCATCAAGCCCATGGGGCACGTCCGCATGATGGCTGCCGTGCAGCCGTTCCTCTCCGGTGCCATCTCCAAGACGGTCA
>JAUNVL010000026.1 GCA_030537675.1 Propionibacteriaceae bacterium
TCCGGTGACTCCGAAGGGCTTGTCGTCGGACTGGTTTGCCGCATTTCCCCCTTGCGTGGCTTCATGCTCACCCCGGAGCTGCTTCGCGGTCCGTGCCTCCACGAGGTCCAGTTCGGCAGCCCATTGGAGCACCGCCACGTCGTGGGCCTTCCTCGTCTCACGCTGCGCAGGCGAGACGCCCTCGGCCTGCTCGTAGATCGTGTCCACGGCTCCCACGATCACGTCGTTGTCGTCAGGTGTGCACCCGGCCAGCAGGGCTGACAGGGCGCACACCAACATCGTCGAGATGACGACTCCTGCACGACATGCAACGGCAGCCGGTGCTGAACTCATCCCTGGAGACGGCGAGCCGTGGCCAGGACAAGCGCCACCAGGCTGACTCCGAAGAACGGCAGGGATGAAACCTCACCGTCACCCGTGTTGGGCAGACCCGGGGGCGTTCCCGTGGTGGGTGTTGAGGTGGCGGTCGCCGTGGGCTGGGTCGAGGGTGTCGCGCTCGGGCCGACGCTGGGCTCGGTTGAGGGTGTCACGCTGGGCTCAACCGAGGGCTCGACGCTCGGGCTCGCGGTGGGCGTCGCCGAGGGTGTGATGGACGGCTCCACCACGGGCTCGGGTAGGAACTGGATGGCTCCGACGGTGATGCCCTCCGGGGCGTCCGCGTCGGCCCCCTCAGCGAAGGCGCCTGCGGCCCAGTCGGGCAGCGGGTTGCTCAGGAAGTCCTTGCCGTACTGCACGCCCTGAATGCTCGGCATGTAGCGGCCAGCGGCAAAGTCGATGCTGTCCCCAGCGAGGGCGAGGGCATGAATCTCGGTGGGGGACATCCCACGTCGATCGGTCACGGTGCCCTCGTAGCGCTGGATGACCTCCTCGATGCTCACCCCGGCGTTCCGCAGTGGCGACGTGGATGCAGGCGTGTAGCCCGCGAAGCTCTCGCCCACGTTGGCGCCGGTCAACGGTGTCGTCGAGGTGGAGTTGTCCTCGGGCGCGGTGCCCACGCCCGGAAGCTGCGGATCAGCCGTGATCGCCTGCTCCTCCTCGGCAGGCACAGCGATCCCGCCGAAGTACGAGTTGTTGAAGAGCCGTACCTTCTGCTTCATCGTCTCGATTTCGCCCACGTAGAACGGTTGCCCCTCGGGGTAGTGGAACACGTTGTTGAAGAAGAACGCCTCCCGGTTGCCTGTTCCGGCGCCGGAGTTGGCCAGGTCGAGCACGCCGCCGCGCGGACCCACGAGCTTCACGTCCGAGTAGATCGTGTTGTTGTGGATCATCGTCCCGGCAGGGGTGCCGCGTGCGAACTCGAAGGACTTGTCCGCATCGTTCTGGCTGATGTTGTAGCGGACGGTGGGTGCAGTGTGCGGGAACCCGTTGAGGATGAGCATGAACCCGCCCTCGTTGTTGTGCGAGTAGTTGTACTGCATCACGGAATAGGACGACACGTGGTCCATGTCGAGCCCCTGACCGTCCTGCACGCCGTGGGTGTTGGACACCTCGTTGTACTGCACGACGGTGTTGGTGGTCTGGAACGGCCAGATACCCGCGTTGTAGCCGGTGTTCTGGTAGCGGGAGTGACGGGCGAGGTTGTGCTCGACGAGGGCGCCGTCGGTGTCACGGACGGTGATGGCGTCGCCACCCATGTAGCGCAGGATGTTGTTGCGCACCACGACACCCGTGGAGGGGTACCAGTTCAGCGGTGTACCGGGGGAGTTCGTCAGCGACTGGTTGGCCCAGCCGGAACCCACCAGCTTGATGCCCGAGCGATCGACACGTTCCAGGGTGTTGCCCTCGATGAGGACGTCGTGGAACTTGGTGGGTACGCCGCGGAGTTCACCGTCGACGACGCTGGCCTGCACGTCAAAGAAGATTCCGCCGTTCCACTTCACGGCGAGGTTGCCGTTGATGTCGTGGAGGTACAGGTCCTGCAGCTTGATCCCGCGAACGACGCCGTAGTCGCGGGCGATGACGTTGATGCCGCGCAGGGTGACGGAGCGGTTGTCGTTGCCGTTGAGTTCGAAGTCGCTGGAGTACTTCGGGTCATTGTTCGTGATCTCGAGGCTGTCGACGTGAATGAACTCCTGGTTGAACAGGGTCACCACGGTGGTCAGCTTGCCCTCGGCGTTGAGCTGGGGACGAGCCCCTTCACCGTACGCAGACACCACGATGGGGGCATCAGCGCTGCCGGAGCCCTGGAAGGTGAGCTCGGAGTCCTCACCGGTGAAGACGCTGCCGCGCTTCAGCAGGATCTGGTCACCGGGGTGGAACGTCCGGTCCAGGTTCTTGAAGCTGGCCCATGCCGTGTTGGGAGTGAGGCCGTCGTTGTCGTCATCGCCAGCGGCGGAGTCGACGTGGAACGTCTTCGCGGCGATGGCCGTCGGCACGAAATTGGCCACCAGGACGATGTCCGTGACGGTGCCAGCCGGCACTGTCAGTTGGCCGTCGAGGATCTCCTCACCCTTGAATGACATGCTCTCGAACTCGTAGCCGCCCTTGGGGTACACGGTCCATGTGAGGGTTTCGCTGGCGGATGTCTTGAGCGCGGACAGCACCACGGCACCGCTCTCCTGCGTGGAGTCGGCGACGCCGTTCCTGGTGACCGCGACGCTGGCCGCCACGTAGACGGGGGTGCGCCTGACGGTGATGTTGTCGAACGCCACGGGTGCTCCGGGGCTCATGTTGATCAGTGCCAGACCCGGTTTGACGTCGGACCAGTCGGCCGCGTCCTTGCCCGGAGCATCGGTGTTGATGTAGCTGAGCAGGGGCTTGCCGTCGGAGGAGATGGAGACGGTGTCGCCGGTGACGTCGATGAGAATGGTGCGTGCGCCCTGGTCCAGGGTGTAGAGCGCGCTGGCGAGTTCGACGTTGCTGCCCTGGGCGTCGAAGCGGCGCAGGAGTGCTTTGCTGCCGTTCAGGGCCAGAACGTAGCGGTCCTGGAAGGCGCCGACGCGGAACGCGATCTGCGTGGTCCCGGCCTGGGCGTTGGTCTTGCGCACATCCGCCTGGACGCGGTAGTTGAGGGGCTCGCCCCAGTCGGAGTTGTCGACGAGCACGTAGGCAGGTCCGCCCACGCCGTCGAGGACGAGTTCACCGCCGTCGATGCTCACGCCTGCGGGGTTCTGGATCGTGTACTTGCCGTGGTCGTTGAGGGTGCCCTCGAAGAGGTCCTGGAACACGACGTTGGGGTCGACGGGCTCGTCGATGAACTTCGCGACGATGGTGACGCTGCCGGTCTTGGCGTTCAGGGTGAAGCGGTCGTTGGCGATCGTGAGCAGGCCGTCGGTGCTGGTGCCGGTCTCGGTGACGTAGGAGTCGTAGCCGGCAAACACGTATCCGGGCTTGACGGTGTAGCTGAGGCTGACCTCGTCGCCCTCATCACCCGTCTCGCGGTTGGTGCTCAGGGTGCCGCCTGCGGTGGCCGCGTCAGCGTCGTCGACGCCGTTGGTCCGGGTGGCGACGGTGATGGCGTATTCGCCGACGGTTGCGGCCTCGGTGGTGGTGACGGAAACATTGTCAATGCCGTAGTCCTGGGCAGGGAACTGGCTGGCCACGACGATGCGCCCTTGGCTGGCTGCGGCAGTGCCGGTGTCTGCCACGTCGAGGTACTGCGTGCCGTTGACGCTCGCCGTCACAACGTCACCAGCGACGGTGATGCTCACCTTGTGGGGCTCGCCGTCGGTGTTGACAGGCAGATCGACGCCGTCGGCGGACGCGATGACAGTGGCCGTGGTGGCCACCACCTTCTCCAGCAGGAGCTTCTTCTGCACCGCGTTGTAGGTGACCTGGTACCGGTTGGATGCCTGCTCGTCGGAGAGGAAACCGAACTTGATGGCGCTGTTGGTGTTGCCCGCGTTGATGTAGAGATCCAGATCGAGCGTGAAGTCGCTGGCGACGATGCTGTCCCTGGACAGGATCCGGTTCTCGGGTCCTCCGCCCTGGATGGTGACCATCCCGCCGGCAAAATCAATCTTCGTGTTCGCGTTCGCGGGGGTGGAAATCCACTTCGCGCCATCATTGGCGGAGAAGTCATCCTCAAAGAGGACTCGGGTGGCCGCCTTTGCGGTTGGTGATCCGGATGCGGGCGGGCCGTCGTCTGCGCCAGCGGATGGGAGGCCGCCCGGGCTCACCGCACCGGAGAAGAGGAGGGCGCCAACCGCGACCAGGGACAGAAAACGCTGCTTCATGATTCATCACCGCTGATGTCGGAGCTACTGGGGGGATCGTGACAAAGTATCACTTGGTTGAGCCAGGAATCATGAATGTGTCATGTTGCGTGACGAAGTGGCGCGCTGCTGTGCGGCCGTGTCTCTCGCCACGCACTCGGATGTCGATCGATGGCGCTGCTTCGCCTCCACACGAGGAGTTGGCCGTAGCGTTGGGGGAATTCGAGCCCTCTCCTGCCGGAGCGGGCCGTCACAACCTGGTGGGAGAGCACAGTGTCTGCTGAGAGCACGGGAACGCCACGTGATGTACGACGTCCGAACATCGTTCTGATCGTCTCCGACGACCATGGGTACGCGGACCGCTCCGCACTCGGAACACCCGGAGTGTCCACGCCGAATCTGGACCGGCTCGCGGAGGAGGGCGCGACCTTCACCGACGCCTACGTGACAGCACCGATCTGCTCCCCGTCGCGCGCTGCCATGATGACAGGCCAGTACCAGCAACGCTGGGGCGCGACGTGGTTCGACACCGCGGACATCGGCACTGAGCCCACCATCGCCGAACACTTGGGGAAGCAGGGATACGCGACCGGGTACTTCGGCAAGGTCCACTACGGACCGGAGGGTCCGGGCGACAGAGGATGTCCACCCGAGCACGGGTTCGACGAGTCGTTCTACGGCCTGGCCGGACAGTCCATGGGGCGTCTTCACTACCTGACTCACTCGGAACAGGCGGTGGACGAGTACGGCGAGGCCGCGAAACCCATGGGGGTCCAGCCGATGTGGGAGGGAAGAGAGCCCGTCGAGTGCGACCAGTTCCTCACCAGTGCCTTCGCCGACAGGGCCGATGACTTCATCACCCGGCACGCCGAGGGGCCGTTCTTCGCCATGGTGGCGTTCAACGCCGTCCACAACTTCTGTTGGCAGTTGCCCGCAGAGGAGTTGGAGAAGCGTGGGCTGCCCGCCTTCGAGGACTGGCACCCCGGCGCCGACGAGTACATCGACTGGTACGACGGCGCCATCAGCCCCCACCTGGCAAACGGTCGCGACTACTACCTGGCACAACTGGAGCTCATGGACCAGCAGGTGGGGGAGTTGTTGGAGCGCCTTGATGCCCTCGGGATCGCGGATGACACGATCGTCGTCTACCTCACCGACAATGGCGGTTCCAACTGCAACTACGGCAACAACGCCCCCCTGCGTGGCACGAAATACACGATGTGGGAGGGAGGCATCCGCGTCCCGATGCTCATGCGGTGGCCCGGGGTGACCGAACCGGGCAGCACGAGCGACGCACTGGTCAGCTCCCTGGACCTTGCTTCGACGTTCACCAGCGCAGCGGGGCTCACCCCACCGGCGGAACTCGACGGCCAGGATCTCGCCGCCGTCGTCCAGGGCGCTTCGGGACACGGTGAACTGCACTGGGATTGCGGATGGCAGTGGGCGTTGCGCAACGATCGCTGGAAACTCAGCTGGTGCGACGGGAAGTCCCAGACCGCCACGGAGATCAGCAGGGTGGAGCACACCGACACCGGCGATGGGCTGTTCCTGACCGACATCCGAACCGATCAGGGGGAGGCGGTCAACCTCGCCGACCAGCACCCTGAGATCGTGGATGAGCTCACACGCGTCCATGCGCGCTGGTGTGTCGACGTCGGACTGCCGGATCCGCGCACGCGATGATGGAGGATGCCGTGACTGAGATGTCCGTGCGGCCGAGGCCCAACTTCGTGGTGATTCTCACCGACGACCAGGGCCGCTGGGCCATGCCGCACCGCATGCCGGAACTCGTGATGCCGCACATGGAGAGGTTCCTGGCCGAATCGCTGGAACTGGACCAGATGCATTGCGCCTCCCCGGTGTGCTCGCCGTCGCGGGCCTCGATGATCACCGGCAGGATGCCCTCAGCGCACGGCGTGCACGACTGGCTCGTCGGTGGGCGCCACCCGGACGCCCATCCCGACCGGTACCTGGAAGGCCAGCCGAGCACCCCCGAGGTACTCAACGACGACGGCTACCAGTGCGCCATGAGCGGGAAGTGGCACGTGGGGCATTCCCAGGAACCTGCGCCCGGATTCGAGTTCTGGTTCGCGCACCGCTACGGCGGAGGCCCCTACTACGACGCGCCGATCTGGTGCGACGGGGAACCCGCCAAGGAACCCCGCTACTTCACTGACGCGGTGACTGAGAACGCCCTGGACTTCCTGGCGACACGCGACCCCTCCCGGCCGTTCTACCTGCAGGTCAACTTCACCGCGCCCCACGACCCATGGATCGACAACCACCCACAGGAACTCGTGGACCTGTACGCCGACACCGAATTCCCGTCGGTCCCCCGCGAGCAACCGCACCCCTGGGTGGAGCCCCGCCGGGCTGCCTTCGCGGAAGCGTTCGCCCATCCGCACCCGCACTTGGCCGGCTACTGTGCGTCGCTGACCGCCGTGGACCAGTCGCTCGGCAGCATCCGGGCATTGCTGGAGGAGCAGGGGGTGAGCGAGGACACGGTGGTGGTCTACCTCTCCGACAACGGCTTCAGCTGCGGTCACCACGGCATCTGGGGCAAGGGCAACGGCACCTACCCGCTCAACTTCTGGGACAACTCCGTCCGCGTACCGTGCGTGGTGCACCTGCCGGGAGGCGCGACCGGCAGCAGCGAGGCGTTGCTGTCGAGCGTCTCGTTGCATCGCACGCTGTGTGACCTGGCGGGCGTCGCCGTCCCCGATGATCAATGGGGTGCAGGCGCCTCCTTCGCCCACGTCCTTCGCGGCGAGGACGGCGACGGGGAGGACTTCGTCGTCGTCGCCAGCGAGTACGGCGGCGCCCGCATGATCACCGACAAACGCCACAAACTGGTCGAACGCTTCGACGGGCCCGGCGAACTCTACGACCTCCAGCAGGACCCCGCGGAGCGGGACAATCGCTTCGACGACCAGTCCCTCGCTGAGATTCGCGGCGCTCTCTCGTCTGAACTGGCAAGGCGCTTTGAGCGGCAAACGCGCCCGGGCGCCTCGGCATGGGAGCGGCCCGTCACGGGTTTCGGGCAGGTCCACCCCACCTCGCGTGGCCTCCCGGACGCGGATTCCTACGTCCAGACTCTGGTTGCTGTGGATGAGCGGACCGGCTTCGGATGGCTGCCCGACACATGGCAGCATCCGGACCGCGTGGCGTTGCCCACCGGTCACCATCTGCGACCCATCCGGGCTACCGACACTGACATGGACATGCGCGCCGTCATGGGTTCGCAGGAGCGGCTCTGGGCCATCTACGGCGAAGCCTGGGGATGGCCCCCGGCGACGATGACCGCGGATCAGGATCGGGCGGATCTCCAGCGCCATGCCGACGAGATCGAGGCGCACGAGTCGTTCAACTACGCGCTGTTCGACGCTGAGGAGACAGAGCTGATTGGTTGCGTCTACATCGACCCGCCCGAGAAGGCTGGCGCTGATGCGGAGATTTCCTGGTGGGTGCGCGACGAGTACGTCGGGTCCACCGTCGAGGCTGCACTCGACGAGCACGTACCCGCCTGGATCGCTCAGGACTGGCCGCTGACAGCACCGCGCTACGTGGGGCGGGACCTCACGTGGGCGCAGTGGCTCGCGCTGCCTGACCTGTAGCTGGAGGGGCGTCGGCGTAGACGTCGCCCCTCCAACAGGTGGCGCGCCGAGGCCCCTGCGGGATCCTGTCGGTGGCCCCAGTTACCGTGGGGGACATGCGGCTCCTCCACACCTCCGACTGGCACCTGGGCCGCACCCTGCACGGAATCGACCTCATCGAGCACCAGTCCGCCTTCCTCGATCATCTGGTGGACGTGGTGCGCAGCGAACAGGTGGACGCGGTGCTGCTGGCTGGCGATGTCTACGACCGCGCCATCCCGCCCGTGGCCGCCGTGGAACTGCTGAACGACGCGCTCGTCCGGCTCACCGAGCACACCCGGGTGATCATCACCCCCGGCAATCACGACTCCGCGACGCGACTCGGATTCGTCGCGCCGCTGCTGCTCGACCGTCTGGTGGTCCGGGCACGCGTCGAAAACGTCGGTACGCCCGTCGAGGTCCCCAGTCTCGATGGCGAACGCTCAGCCCTGGTCTACGCCCTGCCCTACCTCGATCCGGACATGGTCCGGCACCGCCTGGCTGGCCCTGATCTGGACGATGCCGGCGCAGCGGTCATCCCGGCGCGGTCCCACGAGTCCGTCGCCACCGCCGCGATGCGCCGCATCCATGACGACCTTCGCTGCCGTCGAAGCGCTGGCCCCCGCATCCCCGCAGCGCTCATGGCGCACGCCTTCGTGGTGGGCGGCGAGGCCTCCGAGTCCGAACGCGACATCCGGATTGGGGGAGTCGACTCGGTACCGCTCGGCGCCCTGGTCGGTCCCGGACCCAAGGATGGTGCACTCGACCTCTCCGGCCTCGACTACCTCGCGCTGGGGCACCTTCACGGGCCGCAGCGCATCGGTCGCCACCACGATGCCGCGAACCGCGGACCCGTGGCCCGCTACGCGGGTTCCCCACTCGCGTTCTCCTTCTCCGAGATGCATCACCCCAAATCCAGTGCGTTGATCAGCCTCGACGCCGACGGCGTGAGCGATGTGCACCTCGTGGGCACACCCCGGCCGCGACGGTTGTCGGAGGCCACCGGGACCCTCGACGAGCTGTTGTCCCGCGTCTTCGACAGCCAGGCCCAGGACTGGGTACGGGTCTTCGTGACCGACCCGGTGCGCCCTCCACAGCTCCACTCCCGGGTCAAGGAACGCTTCCCGCACGCGCTCATCGTCCAGCACCGTCCCGCACTGCGGGCTGGGGTTACGGAGCTGCGCGCCATCACAGCTGCGCATGATCCCGTCGACGTCAGCGTCGAGTTCGTCACCGATGTCAGTGGCGCCGCGCCTTCCAGTGCAGAAGTGGACGTCCTGCGTCGGGCATACGAGGCAGCCCTGGCCACGGAGAGGAGCGCCTGATGAGGATCCACCATCTCCACATCGAAGCCATCGGACCGTTCCCCGGAGTGCACGACATCGATTTCGAGCACCTCTCCGCGAACGGCCTGTTCCTCCTCGAAGGACCCACTGGCGCCGGCAAGTCCACCCTCATCGACGCCATCACCTATGGGCTCTACGGCACGCTGGGCAAGGCGCTCGACAGCCGGTTGCCGTCAAACCACGCACCGCTGGCCGACCCCGTCATCGAGGTGGTGTTCTCCACCAACGCGGGCATCTACCGGACCCGGCGCACGCCACCGTACGAGCGGCCGAAGAAGCGTGGCGACGGTTTCACCACACAGAATGCGACGGCCAGGCTGTGGCGGCTCTCCAGCGTCGACGATGCCGTCGGTGAGCCCATGGCGGCGAGCACGCAGGAGGTGGGTGCCGAGATGCAGCAGATCCTGAAACTCACACGGGATCAGTTCATGCAGACCGTGGTCCTGCCGCAGGGCCGCTTCTCGACCTTCCTGCGCGCCAAGCCCGAGGAACGCGCCGTGGTGCTGCGGGACGTCTTCGGCACAGCCATCTATCAACGGGTCCAGGACCAGCTGGCCGAGATGGCTCGCACGGCGAAGCGCAACATCACGGCCGCCGAAGGTGAGGTGAGCTCCACCGTCAGGTCCTTCGCCAGCCTCCTCCCCGAGGACGACCCAGCTGCGTTGGCCCTGTCAGAGGCTGGTTCCGCGCTGGACACAGCCCGGATGACCGGTATCGCCGACGAGGTCCGCGGTGCGATGGACCAGCAGTGCCACCTGGCTGACGATGCACTGCAGACCGCGCTCAGACAGGAGACGGCCGCGAGGACCTGCCTTGAGCAACAGAAGGAGTTGCAGCGCAATCTGGCCAGGCGCTCCGGCCTGCTGACGGATCTCGCAGCACTGGAGTCCATGCGCGACGAGATCACGACGGAACGCTCACGGCTGGCCGCTGCACAACGGGCAGCCACCGTCCTTGGTGCGCTGCGAGCCCACGTCGCCGCCACCACGAGCATGGAGCGCGCGGAGAAAGCGGTGGCTTTTGCCTGCTTGCACCTCGGGAATACCCCGGACGACGATTTGGCCGCCCTGAACGACGGACCAGCATTGCGGGCGGCTGTTGACCGGGTGAGCGGTGAGCGGGGTGGGTTGGCCGAGATGGTGCGACTCGAGGCGGAACTACCCGTCCGCGCCCGGCAACTCACCGCTGAGGAGACCGAGCTGGCTGGATCCCTCGTGGCGTTGGAGGACGAGCGAGTTCGGCTGGCGGATCGCCCAGAGGGCAGGAACACACTCACCGCGGCTCTGGATGAGTTGCGTCGCAACTCCACCCCCGTTGCTGTGGCAGAACAGGGTGCAGGGCGGGCGCTGGCGGTACGGGATGCCGCCAAGCGGGCGGAGGAACTCGCCCCTGAGTTGGCACGCATGGTGGAGAGCCTCGCCCGCACCGGCGTCGCAGCACGGAACGCCACCGAGCAGGAGAACGCGATCCGCCTGCGCTGGATCAACAGCACCGCAGGCATTCTGGCAGCTGACTTGGAGGATGGCGCACCGTGCCCCGTCTGCGGCGGCCTCGAGCATCCGCAGCCGGCACCCGAACTGCCTGACCACGCGAACCTCAGCGACGTGGACGCTGCCACGGAGCGACGCCAGCAGGCCGTCGCCGCCCTGCAGGATGCGGAACGCATGCACGCCCACGTCACCGTCGACCTCCGGACCCAGTTGGAACTGGCAAAGCACACACCCCGGCCCGCCGCTGAAGAGGCGCTGGTTGCAGCGCAGGCCCAGGTTCGTGACGCTGAGGAAGCGGTCCGGCTGATCGCGGCAACCGAGAAGTCCATCGCCGAGTTCGCCGCCGGAACCGACGCGATCCGTGCGCTCGTGTCAGCTGCGGAAACCACCACCGCCACTGCCGCTGAGCGCCTCCGCGGCGCCCGCCGGCAGTGGGATGCGGACGAGGCGCGGTGCCGCGCGGCTGCAGGGGATTCCCCCAGCGTGGCCGTTCGCATGCAGTTGCTGGACGCAAGGCTGATGAGGGCCACAGCGCTCATGGACAAGCGGCAGGACCTCCACGACGCCCAGCACCGGCTCACCGACGCCGCCGCCGCGCTCGAGGATGCGCTGCTGGAAGCGGAATTCGTGGACGTGGGTGCCGTCCGCGCTGCCCAATTGGGGGCTGGGGAGTCAGACGATATCCAGCATCGCGTCCGCACACATGAAGCCGACCTGGCACGAGTTACCAGCGGTCTCGCAGAAGAACACATCGTCGCGCTCACTGGCGACGAGAGTGCGGACGTCCCAGCCGCCGAAGAGGCCCATGACGTGCGCCACGCGGCTCTGATGGCTGCCTCGGCCACACACGCCACCGCCAGAGCTGCCCTGGAGCGGTGCGACCGTGCCCGGCGGACGCTGGTCACAGTCCTGGAACGTCACCACCGGCTGGCCCAGAATGCTGCCCCTGTGCTGCGCATGGGAGACCTGGCCACCGCGGGGGAGGGCAACACCAAGTCGACGACACTGTCCACCTTCGTTCTGCTGCGCCGCTTCGAGGACGTCGTCGCTGCAGCAAATGACCGCCTCACCGTCATCTCTGATGGCCGATTCTCGCTCCGACGCATCGACGAGCGTGAGGGGAGGGCGATGCGCGCAGGTCTTGGGCTGAGCGTTCGTGACCATCACACCGAGACCGACCGCGACCCCCACACCCTCTCGGGCGGCGAAACGTTCTACGTGTCGCTGTGCCTGGCGTTGGGGCTGGCGGACGTCGTCACCAGCGAGGCGGGTGGCATCAGCCTCGACACACTCTTCATCGATGAGGGCTTCGGGTCACTCGATCCGAACACCCTCGACGATGTCCTCGGTGAACTCGTCCGTCTCCAGGCAGGCGGACGCGCCGTCGGTATCGTCAGTCACGTGGCGGAACTGAAGACGCGCATCCCCGAGCGGGTGGAAATCACACGCCGTACCAGCGGCGGCTCGACGCTCATGGTGCGTACCTGATCAGGAAGAGCACCCTGACGGGTCCAGCGGCAGGGATTCCTCCGGCTCGTGCGTGGCAAGTTCGACGTCGAGTTCGTCGAGGGCCACGGTGATCGGGTTCGCGAAGGTGGTGGAGCCGTCGGTGGATCCACCGAACAGCAGACCGATGACGTGGTGGTCCATGTCCATGACCGCTGATCCCGAATCCCCTTGTTGGGAGAACCTGTCCGAGCGCACCGTGTCGGTGTCAATGCGGATCTGTCGCCGCAGCGTGTGTTCCCCGATACCGTCGCCGTAGTCAAGGCTGAGCGTGGCATCCGTGGAACCCACCACGCCAAATGTCAGGCCGGTGGTCCGGCCACGTTTCTGCACTGCTGCTCCCAGGATCGCCGGGGAGGTGCCTGCAACGTCCCCCACTTCCTCCACGGTGGGTTCCCACTCGGAGGCGGGATCAATACTGATGACTGCCCCGTCAGTGCCCTCCGTGAGTTGTGCCCTGGCGAGTGATCCGAATTCGCCGGTTGCTGGGTCGCCGCCGTCGGGAATACCCGGCTGCACCATGCGGTCGCCCACTTGCCACCCGTCGTTCACGCACGCCACATGGAAGTTGGTCAACGCCATCGCATCGCCGCTGACGCGGTCCCGCACCAATGCCCCCAAGGTGCCGACGAAGGTGTACTCGCCTGTCACGGGCACTTCCGGCGGGCCGAGACGGACGCTGCGGGAGGGACCCATGCTGATGCCTCCGCGCAAGCTCGGGTAGGCGGTGGTGTCGACGCGGACGTTCTCCTGCATGAGTTGCATCACCGGTTGGAGTTCGATGACGAGTTCCTGGACGTCGGTCCTGACGCCCTCCATGGTCGTCGGGACGAGTTCTGCCTCGCTGAGGAGGCCCTCCTTCTTCTTCTCCTTGACGTAGACGATGATGCCCACCTCACCCGTCGGTTCACCGCTGGTGATCTTTTCGCCGATGTCGACGCCCACCACACCGGGGCGTGCCAGGAGTTCGTCCTCCATCGCCTCCTTGACGGGGCGGATGTCTGCCCTTCGCTGCTCGTTGGATCCGTCGACCATGATCAACTCCTGTCCGGTCCGGGATGACTACCGATGCTCCTGATTCAACACCAGCGCGGGGGCGAGTCACTTCTCCGGGTGGTGTCCAAAATATCCCAATCAAAAAGGCGGCGCCTTGAAATGCGTCAGTCCAGCCGACCACCTTTAATTACTACGACACGTAGTACAATGGGGAGAGGCGAGCGTCCACAACGAGAATTCGTAGAGGTCGAGTTCCCCATTGGTGCCCTGTGAGGAAATCAACGGCGGTTGGTTGTGTGTTTGCCGGGAATCTCATCAGGAGGAAAAGTCATGGGTGTGTACGTGGTCACGGGAGCAGCATCGGGGATGGGCCGCTCAACGGCTGAGCAACTTCGCTGGGAAGGGCACGTGGTCATCGGCGTTGACCTGCAGCGCGCTGATGTCCAGGCCGACCTGTCGACTGCGGAGGGGCGCCAGCAGGCGATCGCCGAGGTCAAGGCCAGCTGCCATGGACGTCTGGACGGGGCGGTGTTTGCTGCTGGTCTGGGCCCCGTGCCCGGCAGGGAGGAGATCATCGCGAAGGTGAACTTCCTGGGCGTGGTGGAACTGTTGGAAGGCCTGCACGAGGATCTTGCGGCGGCCGGCAATGCCAAGGTGGTGATCTTCTCGTCGAACTCGACCACCACCATTCCGGGAATCCCCCAGGAGATCATCGATGCGTTCATGCGGCGCGACATCGGCGAGGCGCTCCAGCTGGCGGAGGAGGCGGGGCCGCAGGCGTCGGCCAGTTTCATCTACGCCGGGTCCAAAACTGCCGTCACCCACTGGATGCGCACCATTGGCGTCACCGACAAGTGGGCGGGAAAGGGCATCCGTATCAACGCACTCGCTCCGGGAGCCATTCGCACGCCGATGGTGGAGGCCCAACTGGCAGACCCCAAGCTGGCCCCCATGATCAGGGCGTTTCCCATTCCTGTACGGGAATTCGGCAAGCCGGAGGAAGTGGCCCAGTGGGCGGTATTCATGCTGTCCCCGGCTGCCAACTTCCTCTGCGGTTCGGTGATCTTCCTCGACGGCGGCACCGATGCGTATTTCCGAGCGGATTCCTGGCCACGTGCCATGACGATTGATGAAATGCCGATCTACCAGGCCAAGGTGGAGGAATTTGCCCGCACCCTGGCCGAGTGATCACACTCTTCACCGGGGGCCTGCTGCGCGTCCATGGCACCCACCCCTAGAGTGACGCCATGGCGGCAGAGTTGCTGGAGATTCATATCGTTGCCGATTCCACGGGGGAGTCGGCTGTCCGCATCGCGCGGGCGGCGATCGCGCAGTTCCCTGAGCATGAATTCACCTTCGTGCGGCACCGGCGGCTGAACACCGTCGAGGCGATGTTGAAGGTGATCGCAACCCTGCGGGAGCGGGCCGGCAGGCCGACGGCGGTGATGTACACGCTGGTCAACAAGGAACTTGCCGACCTCATCGACGGGGCCTGCAAGGAACTCGACATGCCGCACGCCGACCTCATGACCGGCCCCATGGTGGCACTGGAGGAGATCACCGGCACTCCGGCCGATCTCGTCCCGATGCGGCCCGTTGGGGTGGAGGCGGACTACTTCGTGCGGATGTCGGCCATCGACTTCGCCGTCCGCAATGACGACGGCGCACTGCCCGAAGCGTTCGCCGAGTGCGACATCTGCCTGGTGGGGGCATCGCGCTCCGGCAAGACCCCGCTGTCCATCTACCTCGGCTACCTGGGTTACAAAGTGGTCAACGTGCCGCTGGTGCCCGGCATCGAGCCGCCCTCACAACTGTTTGAGCTGGAGCGGTGGCGCATCGTCGGTCTGACCATCGACGCGGAGAGACTGTTGATGATCCGCACGCATCGGGTGAAGGGGCTTGGCGGGTTCGGCACCAAGGACGGGTACGCAGACCTGGCCCACATCTACGACGAACTCGACGAGGTGGGGCGCATCCAGCGCAAGCTCAGCTGCCCCATCCTCGACACCACCGGCGTCGCACTCGAGGAGGCAGCCTCACGCATCATCGACATGGTGGATACCCGCGCCAAGAAGATGGGCAAGCGGCTCCGCAAACCGGCCGGCACCACATCGCTGAGCCCGCCACCGGCCTGAGGGAGGGCCGGTGGCGAGGGTTTCTCAACCCTTGACAGCGCCTGACACCATGCCGGACGTCATCCGGTTCTGGACGAACGCAAAGATGATCATCACAGGCAGTGCGATGAGCGTGGAGCCTGCCATGACGCCACCCCAGTCGGATCCGCGAAGGCCCTGCTGGAAGGACTGCAGCCACAACGGAAGCGTGACGGAGGTGTCGCGCGACAGCATGACGAGCGCCAGCGTGTACTCGTTCCAGGAATGGAGGAAGGCGAACACGCTCGTGGAAACCAGTCCCGGTGCAAGCAGCGGGAGCGTGACCTTCATGAAGGCCTGCGTGCGCGAGCAGCCGTCCACCATGGCGGACTGCTCCAACTCCTCGGGGATGCCACTGACGAAGCCGCGCATCATCCACACCACGAACGGCATCACGCCGCCGATGTAGAGCAGCGACAGCCCGCCCACTGAGTTGAGCAGCCCCCACCCGTCGAGCATCCGGTACTGCGAGATGAAGAGCGCTTCGGCGGGGATCATCTGGACCACGAGGATGGCCACGATGAGGGAGCGTCGCCCAAGGAACCCGAAGCGTGCCAACGCCAGTGCAGCCAGTAGCGAGCAGATGGTTGTCACGGTGACGGTGAGGAAGGCGGCAGCGAGCGACGTGCCCATGGCGGACCAGAACGAGGAGTCCGTCAGGACGCCCTGAAAATTCTCCAGGGTGGGGGCGTCGGGAAACAGGTGCGGAGGGTTGGCCAGCAGGTTGCGCTCGGGCTGGAGGGCGGAGTTCACCATCCAGTAGACCGGGATCAACCAGAGGAGGGCGCCCAGGATCAGGAAAACGTTCAGGACCGGGCTGCTGGCCCCCCGGCGTCGACGGCGACGCCGAGTGGGTGAGGGCGTCACGGTATCCGGGGACAACGACAGGGGCACCTGCGCCTGCGTGGTGGTGATGCGGTCGGTCACTGGAGTTCCCCTCGCGTGAACAGCATGTGGATGTACTTGCTGGTGATGGCCAGCGTCACGACGAGGATGACCATGGCCAGTGCCGAGGCGACGCCGTAGTTACCCTGCGAAATGCCCACCTGGTACACGTAGGTGCCCAACAGGTTGGTCTCGGTGGAGATGCCGCCGGACTGCTGCAGGACGTGGATGTGTGTGAACACGCGGAGATCCCAGATGACCTGCAGAACGCCCATGAGTGCCACGACGGGTGCGATGACGGGGAAGATGATGTGCTGCAGCCGCTTGAGGTAGTTGGCGCCGTCCAACTCGGACGCCTCCACCTGTGCTTCGTCCACCTGGGTCAGCGCCGCGTAGACGGAGATCGTCACCAGAGGCATCGAGGCCCAGATGATGATGGCGGAGGCAATGATGTAGAAGGTCCAGAAACTGCTCGCGAGCCATGAGAATCCCTGGAACTGGCTCAACCCGAGACTCGTGAGGAGGAAGTTGACGAGTCCGAAGTTCGGGTCAACGAGCCACTGCCACACCGTGAGCGCGGCAATGAGAGGCATTGCCCAGACCACGACGAGTGCGACGTTCATGATGGTGCGGGCCACGGTGGAAGCGCTTCGCATCATGAGGGCGAATCCGATGCCGATGACCATCGTCAGCCCGGCAGTCCAGGCGCAGAAGACGAGCGACTTGAGCAGCACCGTCCAGAAGTACGGGTCAGCGACGATCGTGGCGTAGTTGTCCAGCCCCACCCACGTGGCGGCCTGACCGAACTGCTGCGCCAGGCCGAACTCCTGGAACGACATGATGAATTGCCTCACCATGGGGTAGCCCAGGGCGACGAGCACCAGGATGACTGCAGGGGCAAGCAGGCCGTAGGGGGCCAGTCGCTGCGACATCGAGGGTCGTCTGAATTTCACTTCTTGTGACATGCATTGTCCTTTCGGTGAGGAGGGGCGACGTCCTCGTCGCCCCTCCGGTCACACCTGCTGCCCTCGACTGCGGGCGAAGGCTCAGCCCTGGTTGAGGATGCCCTCGAGCTGGGTGCCGTAGTCGGCTGCGGAAGCCTCGACGTCCTTGCCCTGGGCGATCGTCGTGAAGAAGTCGCGGAGCAGGTTGTTGCCGGCTGCGACACCCCACTGCGGGGTGTTGGGGCTCAGCTTGGAGTTCTCGACGATGGTGGCCGAGATCTCGCCGAACGCACCCGTGATGGAGTCGCTGAACGTGGTGTTGCCGGGCACCCAGCCGTCCTCGCCCATGAGCTTCTGGAACTCCTCGCCGAAGATGACGCGCAGCGCCTGCTTGGCCAGCTCAGGGTTCTGGGCGTTGGCTGCGAGCGAAATGTTGGATCCACCTGCGAAGGTCTGGCCCACCTCACCCTCCGTCTTGCCGGGGATGGGCATGACGGCCACCTTGTCGGCGTCCCACAGTTCCTGGTCGATCTTGGCGCCCACGTTGCCGGAGGCCACGAGCACACCCACCTTGCCCTCGTTGAAGTACTTCTCGAAGGCCTTCTGCGACGCCTGGGAGTCCAGTGCGTAGTCAGTGCCCTCCTTGAAGAGGCGCTGGATGCGGTTGAGTGAGTCGATGGTGGCGGGATCTGTCAGCTTTTCCTGCCACTTGTCGCCGTCCTTCTCGGCCCAGTTGCCGCCGCCGGCGAACATCAGGGATTCGACGCCGTGTTCGTCCACTGCAGCCAGGTACATTCCGGAGAATCCGGAGACGCCCTCGGGGTTGGCCTTGCCAAGATTGATGACGGCCTCGGTGAACTCGTCGAGCGTCTTGGGCTCAGGGATGCTGGCGGCCTCGAAGAGGTCCTTGCGGTAGAACACTCCACGCGCACCGGCGTAGAGCGGCATGGCATACATCTTGTCGTCCCAGCGGCCGGCATCGACGAAGCTCTGGATGAGATCGTCACCGCCGAGGTCCTCGTAGATGTCGTCCAGGGGAGCAAACGCACCAACGCTGGTGAAGATCGACGACTGCGTGTTGCCTGTCTCCACCAGGTCGGGGCTCTCGGACTTCGACGCGAGGGAGGTCTGCTGCTTGGAGACGATGCCGTCCCAGGGCTGGATCTCAACCGTCAGCGTGTTGCCCTCGTTCTCCTTGGCGAACGTGGATTCGAGGTGCGCGATGGCGGCATCGGAGATCGACCCTTCCATGAACCACACGCGGACGGTCTGGCCGGTGATGTTGGAGGCATCGCCCGATGGCGAGGCACCCGTGTCGGTGTCTGAATCGCTGCCACAGGCAGAGAGGCCAAGCGCGGCGCCTCCTGCGGCCACAGCGGACATCGAAAGCAGCCCTCGTCGCGTGATGGTGAATGACATCTGTGAGTCTCCTTGTAATGGTGGGGGTGCGACCGTGCACCCAACGTCTCCAATTGTCGGTCAGCGACCACCTAGTGTCAATATTCTTGACACCGATTGTGCAGTTGAGGTGTTCACTGGCGCGACGAAGCGGCGGCACTCGCCCCGACAGTGCTGATCAGGCGAGCCACGATGTGTTGTTCGGAGCGAAGAACGTACAAACCTGCTTCCACCACTGATCTCACAGGTAGGGGTGATGGTGACGCCGTCACCGTGAGGCCGCGGGTGTTGAGAGGGAGTGCGCGCTGGGTGAGGACCTGGCGCACGGGTGACGTCAGGAGTTCGCCTGCCTGCGTCAGGCTGCCGCCCAGGACGATCACGTCGGGGTCGAGAAGATGGCACACGCTGACGAGGGCCTGTCCGAGGGTGCTGCCGACGTCGGTGATGAGGTTGATGCATGGACGCGAGCCCGCCTCCGCACCCTTCAACAGGTCCTCGATGGAGGCGTCCCTCCCCAGGATCATCTGTGCCCGGGAGAGCACTGACTTCTCGTCGACGTACTGCATCAGGCATCCCCGGTTGGCGCATTCGCAGGGCAAGCCATCCGGATCGATACTCATGTGGCCGAGTTCGCCTGCCCCGCCGTGACTGCCCTGAACAATGGAGCCTCGCACTATCTGGCCCATGGCTATGCCGTGCGAGAGGTGTACGTACAGCAGGTTGCGCGAAGTGCCACCCGTCTCTGCCAGGTGGTGTGCGAGCGCGAGAAGCCGTGCGGTGTTCTCCACGAGGACGGGCGCGCCCAGGTGCTCTGCCATGGTGGTGAGCGGATTCACTCCCGACCACATCCGGGAGGCCTCACCGCCAACCACTTCGCCTGTATGGACATCGATCTGGGTGTTGACCGCAACGTGCGCAGCAAGGACGGGCGGCGAGTCTGCGTCGGCGAGCAGCTCATCCACGAGACGTGACGCCGTGGCGAGGCGCTGTCCTCCGAGGTCAGCAGGTTGCTGTTCCGCCGTGCGCAGGGAGATGTCGTGGCCATCGAGTGAACCCACAGCCACGATGGTGGTCCTCAGGCGGAACACCACGGACACGAGGACGCCCACGTGGGGGCTGACCCGGATCTTCGTCTTCAGCGGTGAGCCGGGCTCCGAGTGCAGGATGCCCTCGGTCATCAGTTCCTGCGTGAGGTTGGTGACGGTGGTGCGGGAAACGGCAAGGGCCCGGGCCAGATCGGCGCGATGCATCGGTCCCTGCGTGATGAGAGTGGCCAGCCCACGTTCCCTACTGGTACTGAACACCGGTGTCCTCGTCTTCCTGTACGTCTACTGGCCTGCGCGGGCTGCGGTGGCTCAGGACATTCTACTGGTGTAACGTTCCTTGACACTCGCCGTCGAGAATTTGATGAGAAGGATGGACATGACTCTCCGCCCCCCAGCCGACGAATCCGCCACGAATGGAAGTTTGATCCCGGATCCGGAGGGGCCCCCCGCTCCTGCCCATGAGTGGCGCGGACTGCTGCTTGATTCCGCCCGCACCTTCTGGAGCGTCGACGAAGTCTGCGAGATCCTGGACCTGATGGCCCGGTACCGCCTCAACCGTCTCCACTGGCACCTCACCGACGACGCCGCCTGGCGCTTCGACGTGCCCGGATACGCGAGAGTCGTGGAGGTTGGTGCCCACCTGCCCCGCGAGCCTTTCACCTGGTACACCAACGTCGACCCCGGCAAACGGGACGACGTCATCGGCAGCGCCCCGGAGGGCTCCACGTCCGGGTGGTACACCGACGAGGACGTCACCCGTGTCGTCGAGCATGCTGCGCGTCTGGGAATCCGGGTGATGCCCGAAATGGACCTGCCGGGACACATGGCGGCAGTGATCAAGGCGTACCCGGAACTGGGCGACCCGGCGCTGGCTGACCTGCCGCCCAGTGAGTGGACCCACCGCAACGACCTGCTGTGGCCCAGCCCTGCAGCCGATGACTTCCTGCGGGCCGCCCTCCAGAAGGTGTGCGCCCTCTTCCCGTTCCCCGTCGTGCACATCGGGGGAGACGAGTGCGACTACCGCGTGTGGGAGGCCGATGGTGCCCTCATGCAGCAGATGGCGGACGAGGGGGTCGAGGATGCTCGTGCGCTGCAGGGCCGTTTCACCTCGTTGGCGAGGGCCACGCTGACGGACCTCGGACGTGGGATAGCCGCGTGGGACGAGGTGACCGAGACGCCGTGCGTGGGTGACGAACTCATCTTCGGCTGGCGTGAGGGTGTCGGGGTGCCAGCGGCGCAGGGAAGTGGCAATCCCTGGGTCCTCGCAGATGCCGACGTGCTCTACCTGAACAGGCTGGGAGGCCCCGTCGAATCCGAACGCGCCGGGATGTACGGCACCATCAGCGTGCGCGACATCCTCGACATCGAGGTTCCTGACGATGACCAGTTGCAGGGCATCCAGGCCGCCGCGTGGTGCGAGTTCATGCCGGACCGCGCGGCGCTGCACTACCACCTGTTCCCGCGACTGCTCGCAGTGGCGGAGCTCGCCTGGTGTGGATCAGTCACTGCGGCCGACTTCGAGGGCCGGCTCAGCCAGGAGGCTGCATGGCTCGCCGAGCACGGCGTGCATGGGCGCCCCATCGACAAGCACACCTGGCGCTCGACGCCACGCCCCACCGCTCGATAGGGCCGCGGGCGCCGCCGGGGCGGGACCGGGTTTCGCAGCGACTTTGCGGACCCGCCCACGGCGGATCAAAACACAGGGATACGCTGGATCGACCGGGACGAGGACGTCCTCACATCAAAAAGATGAGTCGATCAAGGGAGATACGACGGACATGACTGAGCAGCGTTTCATCTATGACCTCTCCGACGGCGATGCCACCATGCGCAACCTGCTGGGAGGCAAGGGCGCTGGCGTCGCGGAGATGGCCCGCATCGGTGTACCTGTACCCGATGCCTTCACGGTCACCACGAAGGCGTGCGTGGCCGCCATGGAGAACAAGGGCACATGGCCCGATGGGCTCAGTACACAGATCAGCGAGGGACTGGCCCGTCTGGAGGAGCGCACCGGCAAGAAGCTCGGAGGCAGCGAGAACCCGCTCCTGGTCTCCGTCCGCTCGGGCGCCGTGCACTCCATGCCCGGGATGATGGACACCGTTCTCAACCTCGGCATGTCCGACGAGTCCGTCAAGGCCATGGCCGAGGAGTCCGGCAACGAACGCTTCGCCTGGGACTGCTACCGACGCTTCATCCAGATGTACGGCGAAGTCGTCGAGGGTGTTCCGGGCCACTCCTACGAGGACGCGCTGACGCAGATGAAGTCTGTGCGTGGCGTGGAGGAGGACAACGACCTGGACGCCGACGACCTCAAGGAACTCGTCGCCACCTTCAAGGAGATCTCCTCCGAACACCTGGGCGGCGACTGGACCAACGATCCGCGCGAACAGCTGGACCGCGCCGTCGACGCCGTGTTCCGCTCCTGGGGCAATCCTCGTGCCGAGGTGTACCGCAGGGCACACAACATCCCCGCCGCACTGGGAACTGCCGTCAACATCATGCAGATGGTGTTCGGCAACGGTGGCGAGAACTCAGGCACCGGCGTCTGTTTCACCCGCAACCCCTCCACCGGTGAGAATGCGCTGTACGGCGAGTTCCTGATCAACGCGCAGGGTGAGGACGTGGTGGCGGGTATCCGCACCCCCCGCCCGCTGGAGGAGATGGAGGAGATCCTCCCGGAGGCCTATCGCGAGCTCATCGAGACCATGCACAAGATGGAGCAGCACTACAAGGACATGCAGGACATGGAGTTCACCATCGAGAATGGAAAGCTCTTCCTGCTCCAGACGCGCAACGGCAAGCGCACGGCCGCCGCCGCGTTGAAGGTGGCCTCCGATCTGGTGGACGAGGGAATGCTGGACAAGCACGAGGCGCTGCTGCGCGTCGAGCCCTCCCAGCTGGACCAGTTGCTCCACCCGGCCATCGACCCGAAGCACGGACGTCGCCCCATTGCCAAGGGCCTGCCGGCATCACCGGGTGCCGCCGTCGGTGAGGTCGTCTTCGACGCCGACACGGCCGCCGAGCGCGGCGCCAAGGGGGAACCCGTGGTGCTGGTGCGCTACGAAACCACCCCGGACGACATCCACGGCATCATCGCGGCGCAGGGCATCCTGACCGCGCATGGCGGGATGACGTCGCACGCCGCCGTCGTCGCTCGTGGCATGGGCAAGCCGTGTGTCGCCGGTGCCCAGGGCATCCGCATCGACGTGAAGGGCCGTACCCTCACCATCGGCGATCGGGTCATCAAGGAGGGCGAGACCATCACCCTCGACGGCACCGTCGGAGACGTCTACGGCGACGCACTGGAGCTCGTACCGGCGCAGATCAACGCCGACTTCCGACGCATGGTGGCCTGGGCCGACGAGGTGCGGGCGCTGGGTGTCCGGGCCAACGCCGACAACTTCGAGGATGCCACCAAGGCACGCGAGCTGGGAGCGGAGGGCATTGGCCTGTGCCGTACGGAGCACATGTTCATGGCCGCCGACAGGCTGCCCGCGGTGCGGAAGATGATCCTCGCGGATTCTCCCGAGGAGCGCGCAGCCGCGTTGGAGGAGATCCTCCCGATGCAGCAGGCCGACTTCGAGGGCGTCTTCACGGCCATGAAGGGCCTGCCGGTCACCGTCCGGCTGCTCGATCCGCCGTTGCATGAGTTCCTGCCCGACCTCACGGAGCAGTCGCTGCTCGTGCAGAGGCTGGAACTCCAGGGCGGCGACGCCGAGGAGTTGGGCGCGGCCCGGGTGACGCTGGGCCAGGTCCGGCGTCTGCACGAGCTGAACCCGATGCTCGGCACGCGTGGCTGCCGGCTCGCGATGCTGTACCCGGAGATCCCGGAGATGCAGACCAGGGCCATCATTCGCGCAGCACTCGCTGTTCTCGAGAGGGAGGGCGAGACCGCGGATGTCGAGATCATGATCCCGCTGGTGGCGCTGACGACTGAGCTGAAGGTGCAGCGCGGCATCGTCGAGAAGACGATGGCGGACGAGCTGAAGACCTCCGGCAAGACCCTCGACGTGACGATCGGCACGATGATCGAGCTGCCACGGGCGGCGCTGCTGGCCGACGAGATCGCTGAGTACGCCGACTTCTTCAGCTTCGGCACCAACGACCTCACGCAGACCACCATCGGCATCTCCCGCGACGACGCCGAGAGCGGCTTCCTCACCGCTTACGTGGTGGACCACGTCATGGAGCGCAACCCGTTCGAGTCCATCGACGTCGAGGGCGTGGGCCAGTTGGTGCGGATCGGCACCGAGAAGGGTCGCAGCACCAAGCCGAAGCTGAAGGTGGGGGTGTGTGGTGAGCACGGGGGTGACCCGGACTCCATCGAATTCTTCCACTCCGTGGGGCTGGACTACGTCTCCTGCTCACCGTTCAGGGTCCCGATCGCCCGCTTCGCAGCGGCCCGGGCCGTGCTCAACGAGCGCAACGCCTGAGGTCCCCACCACCGAAAGAGGCCGACATGGCGCGTCCGCGTAGACAAGCTGCAAGGGTGGTCGCGTCAGTCGTCCTGGTCGTCGTGGTGGGGTGCGCGCGCAGTCCAGCACCGCCCCCGACGTTGGGGTTGCGCAGGACCAGATCTTCGATGCGACCTTCGCGTTCGTTGCTGGTCCTGCGGGGGACAACCAGATCACGTCACGGTTGGGATGGATGTCGCTGGGGTACACGGACATCGATGATGACGCGTTGGAGCGCATCAGCCAGCGCTGATGTGCCGTGACCACGGCAATCAGGCGAGAGAGACTCAGAACTCGACCACCAGCTTGCCCACCATGGTGGAGCCCTCCACCTGGGCGTGCGCTTCACGCAGCGTGTTGGCATTCAGCCCTTGGAGAGTGCGGGTGAGCGTTGTCTTGAGCACACCTGCATCGAACAACCGGGACGCCTCGTCGAGCAGTTCGCGCTGAGCCGTGCTCGTGGGGTCGAAGAGCGGTCTGGCGAACATGGACTCCCAGTGCCAGGTCTGAGCTCTCGCCTTCAGGGGTCCGACGTCGAAGCCCTTGGGGCCGTCGATGGCCACCACCTCCCCGTGCACGGGCATGATCTCGGAATAGACCTGCTCATTGCCGGTGGAGAAGGCGGAGAAGATGTGGTTGACGCCCGCAGGAGCCACGCTCATGACCTCGTCCTTCAGGTGATGGTGGTCCACGACGTGGTGGGCTCCCATCTTCTGGGCCCACTCATGGGACTCCTCGCGCGATGCTGTGGCGATGACTGTGACCTGCGTCAGTTGGCGTGCGAGCTGCGTCACCATGGAACCGACGCCTCCGGCACCTCCCATCACCAGCAGCGTGCCGGAGCTGTCAGGGGTGAGCCGCATGCGGTCGAAGAGCGTCTCCCAGGCGGTGATCGTTGTCAGGGGCACCGCCGCCGCCTCAGCAAAACTGAGTGATGTGGGCTTGTGGCCGACGATCCGTTCATCGACGAGGTGCTGCTCCGCGTTGGTGCCCTGACGTACGAGAGTGCCGGCGTAGTAGACCTCGTCGCCGACGGCGAAAGCCGTGACGGCGGTGCCGATCTCCAGCACCACCCCGGCGGCGTCGTAGCCGAGCACCTTCGGCGCAGTCGCCTTGTCGAAGGCGATTCGCGTCTTCAGGTCGATGGGGTTCACGGACACGGCACGCACCTCCACCAGGAGGTCATGCTCACCGAGTGGACCCAGCACGATCTCCACGTCCTGGAAGGAGGAGGACGCTTCGACGCCGCCGGGTTCAAGGGAAGCCACCGCGCGAACCGTGCGAGTGGTGGGGGTGTCGGACATGGTCACGAAAACTCCTTCGTCAAGAGGTGGTGGTGATCAGTCGTCGATGCTGACGTCACCGGTTTGGACGTTGACCTCGACCTCGATCTCGTCACCGGAGGAATCCTCGATGTCGAACTCGTAGCTCGTGTAGTTGTCGTCCCACTCCAGCTTCCAGCTGGTGATTCGCCCCTGCACGGCTCCCAGCGCCTTGTCGCGCGCTGTCTCCCACGTCATGGGGGAGCCGAGGTCGATGGCCTGCTCCTGGTCGTCCGTGTCGTCCTGTTCGTGATCGAGGATCTCGCCGGTGTCAGCGTGGACCTCGACGTCGTTGTCCGTGTTGCCCACCAGGATGTCCAGCTCATAGACCCAGGCGTTGCTGCGGCGGGACCAGTCGAGTTCGATGGAGTGCACGATGCCGTCGCCCGACTTCTCCAGCCCCTTGTCGATCGCCTGCTGCGGTGTGACGGCGAACGTCTGGGTAGCCAGGTCCACGTCCTCGCCGGTGCTGCTGCCGGAATCGGAGGAGGCCGACTCCGCCGGGGACTCGGTTGCGCTCGCGGGCGAGTCGCTCGTGGCTGACTCAACCGATGTGGGTTCCGTGCTCCCCACAACGGTGGTGGCGACGTCGTTGGGCGTTGGCGTCGTTTCAGGAGCACTGGTGGAACTGCAGCCAGCGATCCCGAGGCACGCCGCCGCAGCCAGTGCGATGAATCGTCCGCGGATGGGCATAATCATTTTCTTGGCCATCACTCCACCTTAGGTGTTGACCAGTTCGGGTCAAGCAAGGTGGTCCCGTCCCGGTCTGCGCCCGAGTGTTGGGGCACGTGCTGACAGGTGAGAGACCACCGGCTTGAGTCAGGTCCGGAAGCGGACGATGTTGTTGAATACCCAGTCCTCGACCACCGCATAGCTCCAACTGCCGTTGCTCAGCTGGGTGGCGGCCACCTGCTTGGACCAGATGTAGCTGCGGCAGGCTCCGCGTCCAGTAACAGCGGTGTCGCACTCCGTGCGCCACTGACGGCCGGCAGAGGTGAAGGCGCCGGTGTTGGCGAGCGGATTCAAACCCCACTGCGCCCGGGTCATTTCGGGGAGGTAGGTGAGGTTGTTGAAGTGCCAGCCGGTCTCCTTGAGGAACTTGCCGCCCCTGAGCTGGACTTGTGTGGACCAGATGTCGGTAGTGCAGCGGATTGTCTGTGAGTAGGGCTCACAGGTGGTGTACCAACTGCGACCGTTGAGCTTGTGGAAGCCCGGCGTGGTGTAGACGGTGATTTCGTCCACCGGTGCCGTGGGTTTCACTGTGGGACTGGTCGGTTCCGCCGTCGCCGTGACGGTTTTGGTGGCGGTGGCGGTGGCGGTGCTGGTTGCCGTCTCGGTGGTGGTGGCAGTCGTG
>JAUNVL010000027.1 GCA_030537675.1 Propionibacteriaceae bacterium
ACATGCCGCTCGAATACTGCGGGTCCGTGAGACACGAGACGAAATAGACTTCGGCGGCATCGCGCAGCTGATCATTGAACGGGCCGTCCCCGACCGCGGCCAGTGCAGCCTGAACATCCTTCCCCGACCAGAACCGGGTCAGGAGTCGGCGGGTGCGCATGGTCACCGCTCGGAGCGAACCCTGCCGGGCCTCGACCATGAGCTCCAGCCAGAAGCCTACGAACCGGTCACCGTCGTGGTTCCTGCCGTACCGCGCAGTCGCCAGCGCGGGATGCAGTGACGAGCTGGAGTCCTCGTTCATGTCGCTCCATCACGAAGGGCGGCAACATATTCGGCCAACCGCTCACGTGCTTCAGGTGGCTGGAACCCCAGGGCAACGATTTTGTCGAGCCGCAGAGCGCTGTGACGCGGACGAGGTGCCATGCGGTGGTCGGGACGCGACAGCGCATACTCCTCGCTGGTCACGCTCGACACAGCGTCACGTTCACGGCCGCACAGCTCGAAGATGTCTCCTGCGATGTCGGCCCACGACTGAACCGGCCCGTCATTGGAGATGTTCCATACCCCGAACGGCGCGCGGCGCTCAAGCAGGTGGATGATGCCTTGAGCAAGGTCGTCGACGAAAGTCAGCCTCCCCCACTGATCGTCCACCACGGCCGGGCTCACGCCACGTCCTGCAAGATCCGCCATCGTGGAGACGAAGTTCCGTCCATCGCCGATGAGCCAACTGGTCCTGATCACGTAGTGCCGATCCAGCTGCCCCACCAATGCATCGCCAGCGGCCTTCGTCTGGCCGTACACGCTGAGTGGTGCCGGTGACTCATTCTCGTCGTGTTCAACAACGGTGCCGTCAAAGACGTAGTCGCTGGAAACGTGGACCAGGGTGATGCGATGTTCTGCAGCGATCCGGCACAGGCGTCCTACCCCCTCCACGTTCAGCGCCCACGCCTGTCGTCTGCCGGTCAGCGTCTCGGCGTCATCAACCGCGGTGTAGGCGGCCGCATTGATGATGGTGTCGACTCGAGACCAGTCCACAGACCCGAGAGAGTCCGGATCCGACAGGTCAAATTCGGGACGTCCCACGCCGATCGCCGATGGCAACCGGGCCATCAGCGCCCGTCCAAGCTGACCGTTCGCACCTACCACGACAGTTCCGCGTCGTTGCACCGGCTGGACATCGGTCAGCCGTGGGTGAGCTTTGTCAGCATCAGACATCGTGGCCTCGGGGAGAGGAATGGGCCACTGAATGGCGAGACTCTCCTCTGCCAGGTTCAGGTAGCCGTAGGCGTTGCGTTTCTCTGGGCTCCAATGATCATTCACGAGGTAGGAGTAGACGGTCCCGTCCGTCAGCGTCTGATAGCCGTTGGCCACACCTCGCGGGACGAACACGGCGGTATCCGGTCCAAGTTCAAGCGTCTCCGCGACCCCGAAAGTGGGACCGTCGCGGAGATCCACCCACGCGCCGAAGATCCGGCCGTCTGCCACGGAGATCAGCTTGTCCCAGGGCTCCGCGTGGAACCCACGCGTGACCCCTGCAGTCGCGTTCATGGCCACGCTGTGCTGCACGGGCCCAAAATCAGGGAGCCCCAACTTGACCATTTTTTCCCGCTGCCAGTTCTCCTTGAACCAGCCGCGGTCATCACCGTGCAGCACCAGATCAACAATGAGCAGGCCAGGGATGGATGTCGTGCGGACCGCGCCCCCCCGTTCATCCGCCATCAGTGACCCGCCGCCGCGTACTTCGCTTCGGTGGCCTCCTTCATCGGGCGCCACCAGGCTTCATTGTCGCGATACCAATCGATGGTGGCCGCCAACCCGGAACGAAAGTCCTTGAACTCCGGTTCCCATCCCAGTTCCGTGCGGAGCATGGTGGCGTCGATGGCATACCGCAGGTCGTGGCCGGCTCTGTCTGTGACGTGGTCATAAGAGTCGGCGTCCTCCCCCATCAACTCCAGAATCAGCTCGATGACCGACTTGTTGTTCATCTCGCCGTCTGCCCCGATGAGGTACGTCTCGCCGATCCTGCCCGCCTCGATGATCCGCAGCACCGCCCGGTTGTGGTCGTCCACATGAATCCAGTCGCGCACGTTGAGGCCTGCGCCGTAGAGCCTTGGATGTACACCGTCGATCAGGTTGGTGATCTGACGGGGGATGAACTTCTCGACGTGTTGGAGCGGTCCGTAGTTGTTGGAGCAGTTGCTCAGCGTCGCCTGCACCCCGAACGAGCGCACCCAGGCCCGCACCAGCATGTCCGAAGCAGCCTTGGATGCCGAATAGGGGCTTGAGGGGTTGTAGGGCGTCGCCGTCGTGAACCGCTGAGGGTCATCCAACTCGAGATCGCCGTAGACCTCGTCCGTGGAGATGTGATGGTAGCGCCGCTCGTATCGGCGCACCGCCTCGAGGAGCTCGTAGGTGCCAACGATGTTGGTCTGGATGAACGGGCTCGGGTCATTGAGGGAGTTGTCGTTGTGGGACTCCGCGGCGAAATGGACCACGACATCGTTCGCGGCCACCAGCTCATCCACCAGTTTGGCATCCGTCACGGACCCCTCGACGAACGTCAGGCGCCGCGGATCCAGATCCGCGAGCGATTCCCGGTGCCCGGCGTACGTGAGTGCGTCGAGGACTGTGACGTCGTCATCGGTCGTCTCCAGTACCAATCGGACGAAGTTGCTGCCGATGAAACCGGCTCCCCCTGTGCATAACAATCTGGCCATGGCCGCAGTCTAGGGAACAACTGCATGGGAGACTCGATTCATGCGTGGCATCATTCTGGCGGGCGGATCAGGGACGCGGTTGCACCCCATCACGCTCGCAAACAGCAAACAACTGGTTCCGGTCTACGACAAGCCGATGATCTACTACCCCCTGACGACCCTCATTCTTGCGGGCATCAGGGAAGTGTTGGTCATCACCACTCCTCACGAGCAGGACGCATTCCGACGCTTGTTGGGTGATGGAAGCCAGTTCGGCATCAGTATCGAGTACGCGACACAACCTGAACCCAACGGGCTTGCACAGGCATTCACCATTGGCGCTGATTTTCTGGCCGGCGAGAAAGTCTGCCTCGTGCTGGGCGACAACATCTTCTACGGCCATGGCGTGGGAACCCAACTGCAGAAGTGCATCGACATCGATGGTGCGGCCGTCTTCGGGTACTGGGTGTCCGACCCCTCCGCCTACGGAGTGGTGGAGTTCGACGACACGGGGATGGCCATCTCCATCGAGGAGAAGCCGGCTCAGCCGAAGTCCCACTACGCCGTCCCCGGTCTGTACTTCTACGACGCTGACGTGGTGGAGATCGCTGCGGGCCTGAGCCCATCAGCTCGCGGTGAGTACGAGATCACTGACGTCAACCGCATCTACATGGAACAGGGCCGCTTGCAGGTCTCGATCCTGCCACGCGGCACCGCTTGGCTGGACACGGGAACCTTCGATTCCCTCAACGACGCCAGCAGCTTCGTGCGGACCATCCAGGCTCGACAGGGCCTCCAGGTGGGCTGCCCTGAGGAAGCCGCGTGGCGTCAGGGGTTCTTGAGCGATGAGGAACTTCAGAGACGTGCCGCCGATCTGGAGAAATCTGGGTACGGAGGTTACCTGCTCGACTTGCTGCAGGTTCCAGACGATCCGGCCTGAACGCCCTACCGCCTGCATTGATTCAGCGGTGGTCAGGGAGGTTCAGGCGTAACTGGCCTGCGTCGACGACATGGCCAACCCGCCACCGTTGAGGATCTCGAGGGATCGTCGGAGTCTTGTACTCGAGGTGTGGACCGTGTACGGGAAATAGATGATGGTCACGCCCACTGGTGCAAACTGCTCCTCAAGCCGTCGGCCCTTCTCGGTGCCTCGCCAGTCGTCGCCCTTGAAGAAGTGCGTGAAACCGACGTTGCGCCAGGCATCCATCTTGTCCGGGACACGCTCGATGTAGACATCGTCCACGAAGCGAACGCTGCGGACGATTTCAGCTCTTTCTTCTGTGGGAACCACCGGGTCGACCCCCTTGACCTCGCGGAGCATCTCGTCGCTCACCACCCCCGCAACGAGTACGTCGCAGTGTGACTTGGCACGACGCAGAATGTTCAGGTGCCCAACATGGAACAAGTCGTAACCACCCGCGGCGTAGCCGATTCGCAGACTCATAACTACCTCACGTCAACTGCGCAGTCCCCCCCGGTCCACGCTTGAATCAACCATAGCTTTAATATCGTCGTCGTGTATACGTATCTGAGGTTGATCTTCCCTCTTTCACTGTTTCGGGTCGAACTGCAGAGATCGCAACACCGCTTGGGACGGTAGACACAGAGCGCGCGCCAGTTCCAAAAAATCTGTCCGGTGGGACGAGTCGCCGTGAGACCATGAAGTGACAGTGACCGACGGGGGGTCGATCACTAGCGTCGCGGGGGACGGTAGCTCTGAAACGTAAGAGTTTTGATCCCAGAGCTTTCCACCGCGCCGAGGCCAGGGGGTGACAGACTTGCAGAAACACTTACTCAACAACGCCCTCGATCCTGCGGATCGCAGGCCCACAGTACGCATACTCGGTACTCACGGAGTTCCAGCCAACTATGGCGGCTTCGAGACCGCTGCAGAAAAGGTAGGGCTACATCTGGCCTCCGCGGGTTGGCGAGTGATCGTCTACTGCCAACTGTCGGGCCGCGGTGAGATCACGTACGACCAGTGGAAGGGTCTCGAGCGCGTAAACGTGCCGGTTGCCCTCTCAGGTTGGCGAGGAACATCCTTTTTTGATCTCAAGTGTGTTCGCCATGCCAGCCAGTTCGACGACCTGTGCTTGATCTTCGGTTACAACACGGGCATCTTCAACACGTGGCAGCGCATGAAACGGATTCCCATGGTGATCAATATGGACGGGATCGAGTGGTCGCGGGCTCGGTGGGGATTCGCAAAACAGGCCATTCTCTACATCAACGAGAGATTCTCTGCAGCCGTCGGGAATCAACTGATCGCAGATCACCCCGAGATTGAAAGGTACCTCTGGACAAGGGCACCCAAACGCAAGGTCACGATGATCGCCTACGGCGCCGACGAGGTACTTGAAGCCGACGACGGGCCAGTCCGTGACCTGGGACTCGTACCCGATCAATACCTGACCCTCATCTGTCGCCCGATTCCCGAGAACTCAATTCTGGAGTTGGTTCAGGGCTTCTCCGCACGCCGACGGGAATACAAGTTGGCCATTCTCGGCGAATATCTACCTGACCAAGATGATTATCACCGCGAAGTGATCGAGGCGGCGTCCGACGACGTCGTCTTCCTTGGTGCCGTCTTCGATCCCGAGGTTGTGCAACCGCTGAGATTCCACAGCGCCATGTACTTGCATGGACACACCGTCGGTGGAACAAACCCTTCGTTGGTTGAGGCGTTGGGTGCTGGTAACCCTGTGCTCGCTCACGGCAACGCCTACAACCGCTGGACCGCAGGGCCGGGCCAGGCGTACTTCGAGACCTCAGAGGATGTCGCGAAATGCCTCGATGAGATTCTTGGTTCGAGTGACCGCCTCGCCTCAATGAGTACGGCCGCAAGAGACAGATACCACTCAGGCCTCACGTGGCGACAGGTGGGCGAGCAATATCGGCAGCTGTTGGGACAACACCTGCCGAAGAATCTCACAAACCTCAAAGGAGAGGCATAGAACCATGGTCACAGTGGCAGTCGTAGGTCTCGGAAAGATGGGCATATCGCACCTGTCCATGGTCCGAGCGCTTCCGGGAGTTGAGGTCGTGGGCGTCGTCGATTCCCTTGGTTACCTTCTCGGTGTGCTGAACAAGTACACGGGATTAGCCACATACACGTCGGTGGACGATCTCCTCAAAAACACCAAGCCGGACGCGGCTATCGTGGCGACACCGTCGCGCCTGCACTATCCAATTGTCAAGCAACTTCTCGAGGCTGGCGTCTCGGTATTCTGCGAGAAGCCCTTCACACTCGGGAGCATCGAAGGAGAAGAGCTGTCACAGCTTGCCGCCGAGCGAAATCTGGTGACCCAAGTGGGGTACCACAACCGATTCGTCGGCGCGTTCGGTGAAGTCAAGAGGCTTCTGGATCTTGGCGCGATCGGCGAGGTCACGCATGGGTTGGCGGAAGCATACGGGCCCGTGGTGCTGAAGCCGCAGGGCGGAACGTGGCGAAGCAAGAGCACCGAAGGCGGAGGTTGCCTGTACGACTACGCCGCTCATCCGCTCAACCTCATCAACTGGTACCTCGGCGAGCCTGAGGGTGTGGGCGGCACAGTGCTGAACAGTGTGTTTTCCGCAGAGATCGACGACGAGGTCTGCTCGACGTTGTATTTCTCCGACAACCGCACTGTGTCGCTGTCAGTCAACTGGTCGGACGAGTCCGTACGAAAAATGACGACGCGCATCACCCTGTGGGGCAAGGGCGGGCGAATCTTCGTCGATCGCCAAGAGGTTCAAGTCTATCTACGGGGCGACACTGCGATTCCTGACGGATACCAGCCGGGCTGGAATGTTCGCTACACCACTGACTTGACCAAGCCTGTTGATTTTTACCTGCGCGGGGAGGAATACACGGCGCAGCTCTCTCATTTCACGGACCGGGTGCGTGACGGGCACCAGGGTGGTGTCAACACGTTCGCCTCTGCCGTTGTCACCGACAGGGTGATAGAACGGATGATCGAGGATTCGGACCGTGGTCCAAGCGTGCTGCTGCGAGAACCAGTCGCGGCAGTGAGCCGACTGGACCGACCGTGGCACGTTCGCATTGGCGTGCTCCTGCGCTCTGGCATCAGCCGGATCACAGTAATTCTCCCCGGTCGGAAGTGAGGAAGAGATGGATAAACTGCTCTTTGGGGACAACCAGTTCTTCGGTGTCAACCACATGTCTGAGGAGAAGGCACGGCAGCAACAGATCCGCTTCCAGCGGATCGAGGCGGTGATCGATGTCCTGATTGATGCCTACGAGGAGCAGGTCACGACTTTCATGTGCACCACGCATGACCGAATCGGTGAAGTGGCTGCCTACTTCTTGGAACACCAGGATCGCTACCCCGACATGACCTTTTTCCCCGGCATGCCCTATGCGCACAAGTACGCCAACGCAGTCACGACTGACGGCATGCTTGGCGCACTCAAAAAGTTTCTGCCCTCCTCAGGACGAGTGGATGCAGCGGTCCGTGGGGCCTCTTCGCTGATGAGCAAGGACATCGAAGCAATGGTCATCATGCTGATCGATGCCGAGATGAAGATGTTCGAGGGCCTCCCAACTCCGGTCATCTGGCTGCAGAACGTCGTGACCGATCTGTTGCTCGGGCTGGGTTTCGACGATGCTTTCACGATCTTCGCCGAGCATGTCCGCAGCCGGTACAACGCCGAGCCGGGTTTCATCACGATGAATCTCCCCATGCTGGCACCGGTGCTGAGCAGACTCGCCATTCCCTCTCCGCTGATCTGCTCAAACATCAACAAAATCGGATTCCGGATGCCGGGAGGAATCGAGAAATATCGTAAGGCGCTGGAGTCCCACGATTTCCGCCCAGTTGCCATGTCCGTCTATGCCTCTGGAGCGATAGCGCCCGATGAGGCCATCCAATGGGTATGCGAGCAGCCGAACATCGAGTCGATTGTGTTCGGCGCCTCCTCCAGACGCAACATCCGTGGTACTCGGGAACTCGTCGACAAATACTGGCGGACACGATGACAGACAAGCGCTCGATCCTCGTCACCAATCCGGGAGCCGACCTCTATGGTTCGGACCGGATGGCCCTGGAAACAGTGAGCGCGCTCATCGCACGAGGTTTCAACGTCACAGTGGCTGTCCCGGGCCCCGGTCCCTTGATTGAGTTGTTGACAAGGGCAGGTGCCGATGTCCTGAGGCAACCTACTCCTGTGATCCGCAAGAGTTCATTGTCGCTGATCGGTCTGTTTCGTCTGACCGGCGAGACGCTGTCGAACATCCTTTCATCATGGCGCCTTCTGCGCCGTTCTCGCGCGGGCACGGTACTGGTGAACACCATCACCACCCCATTGTGGTTCCCTCTTGCACGAGTGGCTGGACTCAGGGTGGCGTGTCATCTCCATGAGGCCGAAGGCACAGTCGCTGCGCCCCTTCGATGGGCGATGCACGTCCCCCTGCAATTTTGTCATCGAGTAATCGCCAATAGCGAGTACACGAGGAAGGTTTTGTCCGAATCGAGTCTCGGACTGGCTTCACGTGTCGTGGTCGTATACAACACAGTTCCGGGGCCGGAGGTGGTCTTGCCTCCACGCCTCGCCGTGGACGACGAAGTGCGGCTTCTTTATGTCGGACGCCTCTCACAGCGCAAGGGTCCCCATGTGGCTGCCACTGCGGCGGGTCTGCTGCGCGATAGAGGGATGAATGTCCGGCTCGACATCGTCGGGTCCGTCTTCCCCGGCAACGAGGGCTACGAGGTGGAGCTCAGGAAGCTTGTCTCAGATCTGGGTATCTCGGAAAACGTCCACTTCCATGGCTTCCAGCAACTCGTGTGGCCTTACTTCGCCGACTGTGACATCGTGCTGGTGCCGTCAGTGGGTGAAGAAAGCTTCGGGAACACCGCAGTAGAAGCGGCGCTGGCAGCGCGTCCAGTGGTCGCCAGCGGCAACGCCGGACTGAGGGAGGCCACCTCCGCCTCAGAATCAGCAGAACTGGTTCCGTCGAACGACCCAGAGGCTATGAGCCTCGCCGTGGAGAGGATCGCGCGGGCCTGGGACCACTACGCCGCAGCGGCGCTAACAGACGCGGAGCGCGTGGCCGCGAGGTTCTCAGCAAAGACCTATGAGGATTCGCTGATCCATACGCTCGGGCTCGTTGGAATTCACTAGTGCGGACAGACATGGGCTGGAGCGACCAGCACCTCAACCTGGAGGGTGAGCGCTTCGGCAGGTGGGAGTGGACGACACTGCGTCTGACTGCAATTTCTCCATACTGCCAAGCATTCGTATTGGTTGATGCACCGTCGGAAAAGTGGCGCTGACAGTAGGAGAAGATCCTTCTCCAGTCGATACGCCTAGTTCACGTCCACTGATGGCTCGCCACGCGCGGCGACCCATCTCAAAGCCACCCCGCCGAGGAGCGAGGTGGCCGCCAGCACGAACGGGACGGTCCTGAACGAGCCGCCTCCTGACAGGACCGCGGCGGCGATGCCGGCCGCCAACGCGGTGTCCGCGAGTCTGACGAAGAAGACCGTTGTTTGGCGACCTGTTACGGCGCTCAGCGCGCCGTAGGGCGTCACCATCGCCACCGATATCCCGTACGTGATCCACCCGATTATCGCCAGCCGATCAAGTTCGATGTTGAAGATCAACGGTCCGGCCCACGGTGCGAGGAGAAGTGCGATCCCGCCAAGGGCAACTGACAGGAGAAGAAGTGCCACGACTACGCGGTCAGCCTCCCTCAGGGACCCGGCGCGGCCTGCCTTCGCGAGATTCGCAAAGCGCACGAAGAGCAGGGACGACAGGCTGCCGACGACGAGCATCAGGGGCGAAACAAACGTCCTGGCAGCTTCAAGTATTCCTACCGCCGCCAGACCAACTGAGCCGATCACGAGCACTCTCACGATGGTGAACAGCGCGGGCCGGAGAGTTTGCTGAAGTCCTCGCCACGATCCGTACCGCCACACTGCGGCGAAGTCGGGGTCCCGGATGGGGACGAGAAGGCGCTCTGTCGATGGCAGCATTCGCCAGCCAACGAGACATCCGACGACCTGTCCGACCGCGGTGGCACCCAGGACGATCCAGAGCGAAAGTCCGCTGGTCCAATGCCCCGTCAGGAGAACGGCTACTGCGCACCCGAAGCCTGTGGCATCGGCTATCGCAGCCCGGGTGAACAGCATGTGCGCGATGAGCATTCGTCGCACTATCTCCATGATCGTGTAGGAGACCAAGCCTACACCGAATACAAGGCTTTCTCGCGGATCAGCGAATCCGGTAAGGACTGCCAGGCCTGCCGCAATGCAACCTGCCGAAAGGCTCATGATCAACGCGAATCCCTCGAGTGCAGCGCGGATCCGAGGCTCCTCGCGCTGGAGCACGACCAGCGAATCCCCGACGAGGCCAGACATGACAGCCATCACCAGGACGACGATGCCGTAGAGCACAGCAAAGCGACCGTAATCGTCGATGCCCAGGACTCGCAGCACCACTATCTGAAGGATGAAGCTGATCCCCGCCTGGATCCCTTGCGCCGCGATCGCGGCGACCGCTTTCTTCCTCATCCCTTACCGTCTCACGACTGACCTGGCTCTGGCCGACGTCGCCGATCCGCCTGCCGCATCTGCCGTTGCCTCCTGTACCTCTGCCAAGGAGTGAGCACGTGTCTGACTATTCGTCCAGCAGAGCGGTACAACACGTTCACCGATTGCACCAACCTCGACACGAGACGTGAACCATCCAACGTTTCCAGACCTCCACCCGAATTCAACGTGTGCAAACGTGTTCCGGGCCAACGTGCACCCGGCGTGTGGTGACGCAGGATCTGCTGAGCAAACCCGCTCTCATCAAGTTGTAGGATTTCTGCGACGCCGAGCGATGCCCCGTATCCCGCCCGGCAGTCCTGAACTGGCCGCAGGAGGCGGCCCTGCCGGACTTCTACGCGACCCGCGGGACGCGCGCTCGCAATGTCGACAAGGACGGGATTGTGAGGGTGTGCAGTCCACGGCCCGAACAAATCAGGTGCCGACCAGAGGCACAGGCTGTCTGAGAGTGAGCCCCCAAAGCCGACAGTTGCCGTCATCCACCAGCGCTTTTCGTGGACGAAGACGGTGGTGTCACTGGCCTCCAGACCATCAAGCAGGACTGAATGCAGCTCCCATTCCCACGGAAAACGCACCGCACGATAGAGCTCAACCGTCTTCGCACCAGACGTTTCGGGAATCATCCACATATCGTCAAGGTGTCGGAGCACGAGGGGATAGGAGAGGTGTACGTCGTGGACAAGAACTGGAGTGGGAAGCCCTTCCGGGCCGTCGTCGCCCCACACCGCAACAGAAATCACTCCTTTACCGACGCGATGGTCGAAGTCCTCGACAAAGACGTAGGTTCGGCCTTGGTATTCGACAGGAAAAGGATCTGCAAAGAACCTGTGCCCGTCGTCGGCCAAGTCCTTCCATTCGCCCAATGGCAATTCGTCCAGGCTCAAGGTGTCCGGGCCATCCAGCCAGCGCCATCCAACTCGCCAATGTGGCGCACGGTACAACGCTCGATATGCCCGACGGACAGCTGCACCGACAACGCGACGGGCGGCGATCTCTGCGAACCCGCGCGGTGCGGCTTCCTCCTCATTCATGTGGGAAGGATCAGCGATTGGGCTCCCGGAGACCGCCCCTACGATAAGGGTCGCGGTTCCGACTCCGACGTCAGCGAGCGAAGTTGCCAGAAGCCCAGGAAGTTCACTTCCGGGCCGGCCGGCGGCGCGTACCGCACCAGTGCCGTCCACCACGCTCACGAGAGGGAACCGGCTCCCACGCAGCGCCAGCACTGCGGCGTCCTCTCCACATTGACCGTCGTAAAGGACGACCCAACTTCCTTCGAGTGGGTGTGCAGTCAGATCCAGCACTACGTCAGCCACTTGCTCCGTGGGATCGGCGGACCACCCCGACGATGAGAGCTCCACACCCGCGAGCATGCCCTTATCGAGGCCGTGAAGGCGACGCTCCAAAGCCATCACGCGCTCAAGTCGTTGGCGTTCTTTAGTGGGTTCTTCCAATACCAGCCGAATCGACACCTGGGTCTGTGGCAGCTGCCGTAGCCGGTGTATGAGTTGCTCATGCCAACGGCGTTGTGCAATTGAGCCGATGCGAATCTCGAGGAACATAAGTTTTCTTGTCTCCAATTCCAACTGTTGCTCAGCAGCTCACGACGGAAGAGACCCCATGTCCCGGAACCACTTCCTGAGGACGAGCACGAGGATGATCGCATTGCAGGCGAAAAGGAAGACATACACGCTGAAGAACAGCAGGGGTTGACCAAGCAACACGAAAGTCAGACAGAAAAACCCGTAATCGGTCGGGATGACCATGATTGCCCGGACCAAACTGGTCGATGCACTGGACACCGGCGCTTTGCCCCCCAGTTGGCGAGCAGCGAGAAGATCCTTCAAGAGCATGCTGGAGAACATCACGCTGTCGACAACCGCGTAAGCGATAGGAACCAAGAGCCAGACGACGGAGAGCTCGAAGTGACGGTAGGCGGTGATCAGGATGGCGAGGTGCAGTCCCACCGCCTTCGCCACGTCCACGGTGTGATCCAACCATTCGCCCTGCGCGCTTCCCCCTCCACGAAGGCGCGCCAGCTGTCCGTCGGCGGCGTCGAGCGCGTACCCGAACACCAGTAGTGCGCTGACCAAAACCCCCATCCACCACGTTGGTGGCAAACTGGCGATGATCACGAAAGCCGAGAACGTGAACACCGCACTAATGCACGTCACCTGGTTGGGCGTCAGCCCGCCCAAGTACGAGAGGGCTGCGAGCCTACGCCCCAGCGGGCGGTTGACGAGACGCGAGTACAACGGGGTACCCGCGGCTGGTTTCTGAGCTGACTGGAGCCTGCGTAAGGCCGCGCAGTAGCTCCGCGTCTCCATAAAATGTGTCGGATCGTTCTTGATGTCCATCCCTACCGCCCCCCGGCCTGGCACTTGAAGTCACCTTATCAGTTGACCAATTTCACCTTCCCTCTCCAGATTGGCCCTTTGCTCATCCGCACCCGAATGAGCGACCTCCAAGCGTGTGAGCTTGAGGTCCAAAGAAGTCCGTGACAACCCGAGTACGACCAGTTACGCTTCAGGACAGGGGCTTTGGAGGCTGCCCGTGGACCTATCTGCGGGATTGTGCGGTTTCAGCTGAGCATTTGCTCAGGTCCCTCGACGATTCTTCGGGGGGAGAATGTCAATGACGGAAACGCACCGTTTTATTGCCTCAGCAGTCGCCGTGCTGCTATTGAGCGGCTGTACGGGTACGACGAATCAGCCTTCGGATGTCCAGGAGCCGCTTCCTGTCGCCTCTTCGAGTTCAACAGCGTCGTCGGCCACCCCGACACTCTTGCCAGCGGACTCACCCGCAACTCCCACAGACAACTCGCCGATGCCCTCTGCCTCGGATAGCGACACGCCCGCGAAGACCACGACGGAACCGACGGAACCGACGGCGAAGGCCAACGTGTTGACGCCGGTTCCCAAGGTGCAGCGCTCGGACGGCGCGTCGATTCCCACCATTTCGGCGTCACCGGCGGATATCACGGAAAACGTCACCTATGCCGACAATGTGACGCTGCGGATCAATGACATCGAGTTCGGGGAAGAGACAAAGGAGGGTCCTGGCCGTTTCCCTGGGCGGTCCTTCGCCGTTCTATCGCTGGAGATGTTCAACGGCGGTAACCAACCCCTCGACCTGAACGCTGCGGTCATCACGGTTCTCGATGCCGAGACTGAGCTGGTCGCTCCCGTCTACGCCGAAGAGGCCGAGGTCGCAGACTTTTCCGGGACAGTGCAGCCGGGAAGGACCGCGAAGGCGCGCTACGCGTTCGCGGTCGCCAGTGAATCACGTTCCCAGGTCACCGTCGTCGTTGACTTCGACGGCGTTCACACATCAGCCGTCTTTCGGGGTGAGCTGGGTTGACCAAATTTTCGCGCGCATCGCGAGCGACTGAACACAGGACTCGCCATGAATAAGAAGAACCTGTCCCTGCTGAGGCACCTGACCAGCCTCCTGGTTGGCTCACTGGTTGCTGCCTCCGGCATGATCGCACTTCACTCGCCCCCAGAAGCGGCTGCCGTCACTCTGCCCACGGACCCGCCAACGGTCACCGCCGAGCCGTTGCCCACATGGCAGCTGAACGGCGTGGTGTGGAGCACCGTCGTGGTCGGCGAAACTGCGTATGTGACGGGCCAGTTCACCCATGCCAGGCCTCCAGGTCAAGCGGTGGGCAGCCCGCTCTCGGTGCCAGCAGGGAACATTTTTGCGTTCGACGTGACCACCGGAAACCCGGTGCCCTTCAGCCACTCATTGAACGGGCAAGGACTAGTCGTCCGGGCCAACGACGATGGGTCGAGGTTGTACGTGGGTGGCGACTTCACCACCGTCAACAATGTCGCGCGCGGCCACATCGCGGCCTTCGACCTGACCCAGCCAGGCGCGCCGCTGACGTCGTTCAATCCCAGTACCGACGGACAGGTGCGTGGCTTCGCGCTCATCGGCAACACTGTTTACGCAGGAGGCAACTTTCGTTCCTCGAACGGCCAACCCCGCCAACTGCTTTCTGCGTATGCGGCGCAGTCGGGAAATCTCCTCGCATGGAACCCTGACGGGGGCAGCACCGGGTTTGTCTGGACCATGGTCGCGGCGCCGGACGAATCACGGATCATTGTTGGCGGTTCATTGACCACGCTCAACGGCGTGAGCGCCTACGGCATGGGTGCGCTCGACGCGCAGACGGGCGAGACTCTGCCGTGGGCCGCGAACCAGAAGCTTCGGACGGCGGGTTCGAACGGGGCGATCGACACGCTCTCGACCGACGGCGTCTCGATCTTCGGCGCGGGCTATGCGTTCGGTGCAGGCGCCACCTTCGAAGGCACCTTTTCCGCGAATCCGACCACCGGCGAGATCAACTGGATGAATGACTGCCTGGGAGACACATACGACACGTTCCCCATGGAAGGCGTTCTCTACAGCGTTGGTCATGAACACAACTGCACGGCAGTAGCTGCGTTTCCAGACACGAACCCGAGAAATCGCTGGCAGAACGCGATGGCCGAGCGGATCGATACCCCCATCGGCACTTACACCGCCAAGGATGCCTACGGATGGGACTTCATTGGCTTGAAATACACAGGCCTGCTGCACTGGTTTCCGACTCTGGCGTTCGGCAAGTACACGTCGTCCCGGCAAGCCGCCTGGTCCATTGGCGGAAACGGTGACTACCTCGTGCTGGCAGGCGAGTTCCCGAAGGTGAATGGAGTGAACCAGCAGTCGCTAACGCGGTTCGCCAAGCGGGGCGTGAGCACGAGCGCCAAGCCCGTGATAGCCGGCAACGCGACGCCGAGCGTCGTTCCGCTCAGCGATGGCAAGCTCAGGGTGATCTTCGACGCGATGTACGACCGCGACGACGCGAGCCTCCTCTACGACGTGTACCGCAACAATGGAACCAAGACGACACGTGTCACGACCATCGGACGTCCTGCCGCGACATTCTGGAACACGCCTGCGCTCAGCCACGTCGATGCGGGTGCGCCGCTTGATGAGGACGTGCGCTACCAAATCCGCGGCCGGGACGGCGACGGAAATGACCAATGGTCCGCATGGTCGGCATACACCAGAGCCGGGACCGGTAGTGGCTCGGTGTACGCGGCTGCCGTCGCCTCGGCCGGCGCGTCCCACCACTGGCGCCTCGACGAACTTCCCGGTTCCAGCCGTCTTCTCGACGCTCTGGGGGACGCCCATGGCACACCTATCAACATGACGTTAGGCGTCCCAGGCGCGCTCACGAACGAATCCAATTCAGCGTTGACGACAAAGAACACCACACAAGGCTTGAGCACGACCGAGGACACAATCGGCAAGGCCGTGAGCGTCGAGGCATGGGTAAATACCTCCAGCAGCCGCGGTGGTCGCATCGTCGGCATCGGGAACATGCCGAGTGGTACTTCGCCCGCGACCGACCGCGTGCTGTACCTCGACAATGCCGGCAGGGTCAACTTCACCATCTCCGACACAGTCAGACGCACTGTCACCGCGCGGAATCCCATCAGGGACAACCAGTGGCACCACGTCGTAGGTGTGGCCGGCGCACGCGGAATGGAACTCTTCGTCGACGGGATACGTGTGGCCCGCGATCAGAGATACACCGAAGCGACTGACTTCACAGGTTATTGGCGCATTGGATCGGATTCCACGGTCGGTTTCACCAACAGACCTGCCGACGCGGCGCTCGCTGGCCAGTTGGACGAAATTGCCATCTACCCGCACGCGCTCACTCTGGACGAGGTCCAGGCGCACTACAGCGCCAGTGGACTATCCGGCGGGTGGGGAGCCCGTGCCACCGACGCCTACGGTCAGGCCGTGATCAACGACGCACCCGATCTGCTCTGGCGTCTCGGTGAGCCCTCCGGTGTTGTGCTCGACTCCTCGGGTTCAGGTAACACCGGTACCGTGGCAGGAACCGTGACGCGCAGTCAGGCGGGCCCCATCACCGGCAGTTACGCCGCAACGTTCAATGGCACCAACGGCATGGTTGTCGCACAGCAGGGGTGGTCCAGCCCGGGCCCATTCACTGCGGAGATCTGGTTCAAGACGAACACTGTCAAAGGCGGCAAGCTGATCGGGTTCGGCAACACCACCAGCGGTCTCAGCGCCTCCTACGACCGCCACATCTGGATGCTGAACGATGGCAAGTTGGCCTTCGGCACCTTCGCGGGTGCTCAGCAAACGGTGACAACGAGCACGGCGTACAACGACAACCAGTGGCACCACGTCGCGGCCACGCAAGGCATCTCTGGCATGCGACTCTACGTCGACGGCATCCAAGTGGGCAGCAACGACCTCTCCAATGCCAACGCCTACCTCGGCTACTGGCGCATCGGTGGCGATCGAGTGTGGTCCGGAACGAGCAGCTACTTCTCCGGTGCGCTCGCAGAGGCGGCTGTCTATCCTTCGGCCCTGAGCGTCGACGCGGTGATAGCCCATTTCGTCGCAGCTGGTGGAAGCGCGCCGAATCGGGCCCCCGTCGCGGAGTTCGCCCTGACTAAAGACCTTCTCTCGATAGACGTCGACGGCTCCGCTTCGGTTGACCCCGATGGGCCTATCACGTCCTACGAATGGAACTTCGGTGACGGAGTCACGGCAACGGGCGCGACGGCATCGCACACCTACGACTCTCCTGGCACCTATCAGGTTTCGCTGAAGGTGCAGGACCCCGAGGGTCTTTCCGACACGAAGAACCAACCCGTCACCGTCGTCGCGAACGTGGCCCCGGTCGCGGCGTTCGTCGCAACCGTCGCGGGCCACTCGGCCACCATGGATGCCTCTAGCTCGGAGGATCCGGATGGCAGTATCTCCTCATATACGTGGGACTTTGGCGATGGTGGGACCGGCACGGGAGAAATCGCCACCCATAACTACGGCGGGGCCGGCACGTTCCCGGTGACGCTCACGGTCACGGATGACCGCGGGGCCACGCACCAGATGACGAAGGCTGTTCAGACCATCGACATTCCCAACATTGCACCGATCGCAGAGTTCACGGCTGCGGTGAACGAGCTCGGAGCCCTGTTTGACGCTTCCGATTCGCAGGACGCGGATGGCAGCATCTCCTCCTATGCGTGGGACTTCGGCGATGGTGGGGCAGGTACCGGAAAAATTGCAACCCACGAGTACGCCATTGCCGGCACCTATGCCGTGACCCTCACGGTCGTGGACAATCTCGGCGCCACCGACTCCAAGAGCAAGAACGTCACGGTCGCAGCGACGCCGGGAATCGCTGTCGACACCTTCGAGCGCATCAAAGCCGGCACTTGGGGGGCGGCCGACAAGGGCGGCGAGTGGACCATCGTCAACGGCGCCGTCAGGTTCTCCGTGTCTGATGGCAAAGGGAAGATCGGGCTGGTCAACCCCGGCAGTGGCGTCACAGCGCGGCTGGACGGCGTCAACGTCACTGATGCTGATCTATCCTTTGACGTCAGCATGGACAAGGCAGCCTCGGGTGGAGGTACCTACCTGACTGCATTTGGCCGCACCGTTGTCGGGGTCGGCTCCTACGGCGCGACGGTTCGCGTCCTCAACACGGGGGCGGTGCAACTGACATTGGACAAGACAGTCGGATCCACCGAAACCTTCTTGTCGAGCCAAACTGTCCCCGGACTCACCTACAGCGCGGGAGACACCCTTCGCGTGCGCTGCGAAGTGGTCGGCTCCGGGCCAACAGCGCTGAAGGCAAAGGTGTGGAGTGGCAGCACCGAGCCGATTGCATGGAACCTTTCCGCCACCGACTCCTTCGCCCCACTGCAGGTGGCAGGTGGCGTGGGGCTGGAGGCATACGTGTCTGGCTCCGCCATCAACGTCCCCGTCGTCTTCTCCTTCGACAACCTCCTCGTTGTCCCGGCGTGATCAGGAGAATGCGACGGGCCAACTCCGGGATTATTGCGGTCGCTGCCTCCGAATGACAGCGCGCCAGCGTGCGCCGGCATCGGAGACCCGGACGCAGTGAATCTGGATCTTTCACTCCAGCGCTTAACTCGGACACGGCAGCTCCAGAGCGAGGCGGTGCACCTCCCATGTTCGAATCAGACCCATCAGCAGCGAGATTTCCAACTCGATCGGCGCCACGATCCCCCTTGCAGTTGCCTTCGCTTCGAAGCACCTGGAGGTGGATCCGGGCTGTGGCAGACTTGAAGCCCGCAGTAGGAACATCGACGTGACGCCGGTAGGCGGGCCGGTGCTGCTACTGCCGAGCAGAAACGAGGCCATTCAGTGACACTGGCACGCGTCCTGGATGCGGTTCAGAGACGCTTCCTTCTCGTCCTCCTGTTGGGGCTGTTGGGCGTAACTACGGGTGCTGGGCTGGCGATGGCCACCCCATCTTCATACGTCTCCACGGCTACGGTTCTACTGCGCTGGGTCGGCCCCAACGCAGACCAGGCAACAACCGTCAACATCCGTTACCTCAGTGCGCGTGCGCCCACGTACTCACTTCTCATTGAACGCACATCCGTACTCAGCGAGGCTCTGGCGCAGTCGGGCATGAGTCTGACCGTTGCGGAGTTGGCGAAGGACACTGAAAGTTCGGTGCCACTTAATTCTCAGACGATCCAGATTCGCAGCCGCTCCCGCGTCCCGGATCATGCGCTGCGGTTGGTGAACGCCACAGCGGACGCCCTTGTCAAGGAAATTGCGATGGAGGAGCAAGGGGCTATCACCGGTGGAGCGAGCCTGGACGCAGTGGTGGCAGTTCGGGGACAACAGCCTTCCTCTGCAGACACTCCCAGAAGTGCGATGTACGTTGCCGTGGGGGCACTTTTCGGTGCAACTCTGGGATTGCTCATCGCTGTTGTTCTGGATCACCTTCGTGGTCGACAACAGCCGCGTCGCGGCCTCAAATCAGCGCCCGCTCAGTTCAGGGCAAGAAATTTTGGTTTGTGCCATCTCGCTTGGGCATCAATGATCGCAGCCACAATTCCTTGGCGCTCGAACACGTTCTACGCGAGTGGGGCTGATCCCGTTGTGCTAGCCAAGGCCGGCATCAGCATGCTGGCTCTCATAATGAGCTTCTGGGCCTTTAGGCATGCAGTGCAGCATCGCCCACTGCCGGCTGCCCCAATAATGCTATTGACCGCCTACCTCGCGGTGACTGTCATTGGTGGTCTGGCTAATTCGGACGTCACTGCGGCCCTTGTGGTGGCGATTCGAGTCGTGATGCTGATGCTCACAATCGTTCTACTGGTCGCGGCGTTCGGGCCAACTCTTGCGACAAGGTCCTTCATTCAGATGCTCGCCGTCCTGATCTCGATCAGCACAGTAGTTGGCGTGTTCACCTTCAATGGACGGCTGGGGGGGATAATGCATCCAAACGCCCTGGCGTTCGCGACTGCCGTCGTCGGGGTGTGGTTGTTGTCACGAGTGTTGGCAGGAGAAGACCGCGGCTGGGAGCTTTTCGCTCTCGCTTTTTGCCTGGCTGTTGTCCTCCTCACCGGCTCCCGAAGCTCGTTGGCGGCCTTTGGCGTCGCCGCACTGGCCATGATCTTCCGAATCACGGCGCTAAGGGTGCGTACGCTGGTTATTCTCGCCCTGTGTCTCCCTATTATCACCTACGTGGTCACCGCCACGGATCTGGTCACATCTGTCTTCTTGCGGGGCGGAAGCGAACAGGTGACCACTCTGAGTAACCGAACAATCGCATGGGACGCAGCCATCAATTTGCAACGAGATTTCTGGCAGACATGGTTCGGTCAGGGTCTGCAGCAAAAAAAGATTCCAGTGCCGGGGCAGTGGTGGGATACCCAATTGTTGGACAGTTCGTGGATTTCTGCGCTCGTACAAGGGGGCAACTTGGGCGCTGCCCTGGCTCTTGTGCTTGGGCTGGCCACGTTGTTCTACGCCGCCTTCGCGCCCCGGTTGCATGGAGCAATCTGGCTTGGGTTGGCCTTGGTCACCACGTTTACTGGAATTCTGGAAAGCGGACTCCTGGACGGTTCACTGCTTTTCATGGTCTTCTGGGTGGCCACGCTGGGCACCTTCAGCGGACACCTCGACAAGGTCAACCTGGATCCTGCGAGGAAACCGATTTCGGTGCCCAGCGAGAAATCAGCTCACCGTTGATGCTGAACTGTTCACCAGTGCCCCAGTTGCCGCGACCCGGCCGGGCGGCCGATGGCGACTGCCACATCCACAGGAAGAGCCTCAGCGATGCTGGCAGCCTGCGATGACACGGACGAAACCAACTTGGAGTTCCCATCGAGGATACCGGCCCCGACAAATTCGCGGCCCCGGCTCTCCTGACCAGTGGTTGCCGTGAATTCCTTCAAAGACGTGAAGACAAACGGATTCGGGTTGGTGTTGCCTCTTGACCAAACGGACACCCATTTTGGCTGGTTCGCAGACGTTCGACCGTACACGTTACCGTTCGCAGAAATGCCCATCTGTTCCGCGCTCTTGGAGTAACTGTAATCCTCGACGCACAGAAGGCAGCTAGCAGAAACAGCGGCATCAGCGATCACGTTATTACGAATGGCGACAGCACCGAGCGTCCATGGCATTTCAGGGTCGGGGAAGGAGACTCGCGGATCGACCGCGGGATCTCCCCTGTTCGTGTTTCGCCTGGAGTCCTGCACAATATTGAGGGGGCGCTGGCTTCCCGCGAACGTATTGTTCCAGATCTTGACGTTGCTGGTGTTGTTGACCTTGATTCCGAACTCCCCATTGCCGATGAGAGTATTATCACCCACGATCGCTTTGGCGGAGATTTCAAGGAAGAGTCCGGTCCCAGTATTCGAGCTGAAATCTGATTGCCTGATCACCGTGTCGTAGACAGACATGTCCTCCCAAAAGCCGTGTCCGTAGTTCCCGGAGAAGCGGGAACCGACAACATTGATACCTCTACTCTGATGCAGCTTCAGGCCACCGGAGACGGGAGCAATGTTGAAGTGTTCCTTGTTGTTCCTGGTGGACAGCACCTTCGATAGCTGCAGATTGTCTGCGAAGCGCGCGTGTATACCCAGCATTCCAGAATCAGTCACGGTGACTTGATTGAGACGGACATTTTCTCGAAGAACGCTGAGCCCCGTGGTGGCCGCATCGGCCACTACGACGTTCTCCAACCTCACCCCCGGCTGCTCGATCGTGACGGACGCGATGTGAAACACCGATGGAGAGTACCGTCGAATGCCTATCCCTCGGACAACGGTGTTTGCTCCGCGAATGTTCATCGCCTTGACGATTGCGCTTGCCTCTACCGTTTGACCGGCCGGGTTGCTGCCGATAAATAAATCGGAGGTGCGCTCATCGAGGAAAAAAGTACCGGTCTTGATTGCACTCCGTGTTTTCACTTGCTTCAGAGCAACACCATTGATGAACACTTGGTCCGGGTGTGCTGCCATCGGGTAATCAGTGGTGTTGACGAATCGCCAATCTGGCTCCGTGTTCTCCGCTGCACCCTGTGTATAGGTGGGAGAACTGTCGAAGCGTGTGTTCCAGCCACCACTGCGCCAGATCCCACCCTCAGCCACCCACCCACCGACGGGCTTCGAGCCATCCAGCCAAACAGTTTCGTTGGGGTAGTTCTGTACGGTAACTGTCTTGCTGATGGTGACTGTCTCCCGGTACACGCCTGCACGTACGACAACGGTGCCGCCGGTTGGAGCGATGGATACAGCCTTCTGAATCGTCCGCACGGGTGATGATGCAGTTCCGGGGTTGCTGTCACTGCCGCCCAGCGAGACGTGTACCGCACTGCCGGGAACGGGGTAGGAAGCCGCTCCAATGGCGAGAGAGCCGGCATCAACGCCGCTGGGTACCGGTTCGGGGGGTACAGGAAGGGTGGGAGTTGGTGGTGGGGTCGGAGTTGGAGCGGGGGTCGGGATTGGTGTCGGCTTGGGCGTGGGGGTTGGTGTCGGCTCCGGAGTCAATGTGGTGGCCTTCACATGGAATGCCACGCCGTCAAGCTTCCAACCGCTTTTCATCAGCGATGTGCCCGTGACCTGTGTGGCAAGACGATGATGGCCCGACTTGACATAGTACTGAACGGGCTCGGTCCGCCCGTTGACCGCGTTGGCCAGCGCATAAAAGTGAACTCCTTCATCGGAGTATCCCCCGTTTCGAGCTTGCTCAAATGCAGCAGATCCGGCAAGTGCTTCGAGAAAGTCGTCGTTGTTGGCGTTCCAGAGGCGGTGTACGGCGGTGAGACCCTTGGCGTCGACTTTGGACGCTGCGAAGGTGGTTCCCAGATCCGTGCTGAAGCCGTACTTTTGGGCGTCGCTGGCCTCGCTCTCCCAAAGGGTGGTGAGGGTGGCGCCTGTGGCCGGATTGGCTCGCTGGAAGAGCGGGTCCTCCATGGACGGAATTGCGTCAGAAGGCTCTGGAGTCTTTGCGGCTGCCGCTACGTGAAAGGCCACGCCGTCCAGCTTCCAGCCGCTCTGCACCAAAAAAGTACCGGTGGCCTGTGTGGCGAGGCGGTGCTTGCCTGCCTTCAGGTATGACTGAACGGGTTCGGTGCGACCGGCCACCCCGTTCGCCAGCGCGTAAAAGCTGACACCCTGGTCCGAGTAGCCGGCGTTTCGGGCTGCCATGAACGCTTCAGATCCGACGAGCGCCTCGACGAAATCGATCGTCTTGTTGTTCCAGAGTCGATGAACGGCTGTGAGACCGTTGGCGCTGGTCCGAGAGGCTGTGAACGAAACTCCAAGATCTGTGGTGTAGCCGTAGACCTTGGCGGCGTTGATGGCCTCATCCTCCCAAGGGGTGGTGAGGGTGACGCCGGTCGTCGGATTCACGCGTTGGTGGATGGGATCCACCATTGAGGATGCTGCGTCGGCGTGGGCCGACAGTCCTGTGAGGCTCACAAGCAGAGGGATGGCAAGCGCCAGGCTCAGCAAGGCGCGTAGGGGGGTTCGCACTTCTTGATCTCCTATGGGGGAGGAGCGATGTGTGTCCACCCGCACTTGAGCGTGGCCCCAGGACATTCTCGGAGGTCGTGGCTCTAGCTTGGCTGGAGGCACTGCTCCGAAACTACTGCTATAACGACCTGATGTTAAAACATAAGATTTGCCTGAGGCAAATTCAGTTGATTCTCAGCTGTTCATGTTGGAGTCACTAGGCACGGGGGTCCCGTCGTGACGCTGGAGTGCTGTGCCACGGACGTGACGTGCTGGCGCCTCGGACCGGCGCGGCTCAGCCCTACGCGACACCTCCCCACCAGAGGCGTTTTCATCTGCCGGGGCTGCAGCGCGTATGCCATCGGGCGGAAGCTGACCACGACGGTTGGCCATAGCGCCCTTGGCGAGGACCGCGACGATACCCAATGCCGCGCCCATGGAGGCACCCAAAGCAAGAAACACGCTCTTGCTGGGGAATGAGCTGTAGGCCGGGAGTCCTGCTTGAACTGCAATCTCGACCACCACAGGGGAGGTCCCCTCGACAGTCTCGATGTCAGTGATGAAGCGCGCCAAGTGACGCGCCGCGGAATTTGCGAGATCTCGGGCCTCCTCGGCCGACTTACCTGTCGCTTTGACCTTCACCAGCGGTGTGCCGTCCGGATTACTGGCGGACAGCGTTTCGCTGAGGCGGATGTCGGTGAATTCCGGTCCGAGGTCAGCCCGCACTCCCTCACGGACGGTGGTGCTGGCGATGAAAGTAGGGTACGACCGTGCCCTCGACTCAGCAAACTGCGCCGCCTGGTAGTTCGCGCCAGCGCCCTCTCCCGGGATCCCCTTGACCAGTTGAGTCGCCGTCGCGGTGAAGGTGGATGGCGTGACCAGGAGGGCAAGAATTGAGATACCGATACCCAGAGCGATACTCAACGAAATCACCCACCAGCGTCGCAGCATGAGCATCAGCAGGTCGCTCCCGCGGTACTCGTCGGCCATGGTTCCTCGTGTCAGCTCAGACTGGTGCTTCGGGCGGCCGCGACGCGCCCGAGACCGCGCCGACCTCCGAAAAGCTTTCTTCTCGGCTCTCGTAATCTATCAGTGAGTGAAATCAAATCCTGGAACCACGGTCTCGCTGACCAGGGTCTCATCGGTGTACGGTGCGTACACTCGGTGGGTCACAGTGCCAGACGAGGCATTGATCTCAATAAGCCGGACCGGATTGGTGGTTCGACTGTGGAAACACTGGAGCAAGCTGAGGATCTTGTTGCCGCTATTGCCTGTGTCCACCCTGCTGGCGCTTTCACCGGTGTGTCCGGAGACCACGATCTTGATGTTGGGATAGACCTTGATCAGCGAATCGAACAGGTACATGGGCGATGTGGCCCCGTACCCTCCGTTGCTCGTGCTGATGGATCCGTCCGCATTGAGATAGGAATGCGTTGCAACAATCACGTTGTGATCCGGGTGTGAAGCAACCACGCTTTGCCCCCAAGCCACGGCAGACTTCCGGGGCCAGAGTTCAAGGTTCAGCACCATCCACTTCTCGCCGCCACCCTCAAACGTACTGAAGGAGTTGTCCACCTTCCCTGCCTCGAATTGTCCTTTCATGCTCGTGAACCTTGCACTACCAAAAGCCGCATTGAACACCGCGGTGTCACGCACGTCGACGCTGGTGTCCCTCCCAGGGCACGCCGATCCCCCCCTGCACACTGCAGCAGTGTCATGGTTACCCACGGTCAGTGAGTAGGGAATCTTCTTGTCAAGAGGAGCCAGCCCAGCCTTGGCTCGCGTGTACTGCTCAGGGACAGCGTTTCCCCAGTCAACGACATCGCCAGCGTGGGTGACAAACTTCAGATTCTCTTTCTCGGCGTTGTCCACAAGCCACTGCGAGCGATTCTTGAAGCGCGAGTCCGAGTCCGACCACGTCTCCTGCTGGGTGTCGGGTATGACGGCAATGGAGAACGCCTCCTCGTCCGCTGGAGAGCCATGCCCACCATCACCCGGCTCCACCGGGTCCGGGACCACTGGCGGCTCCACGGGGTCAGGCACCGCTGGCACCGCATAGAACATGCCTGAGCTGGCGAGGCTCCACCCGTCTCGCACCGAGTTGTCGCGTGCAACGACCCCGACGACGATTCTTGACTTGTTGCCTTTTCGGAGTCGATAGGCGCTGGACAGGCAGTCCGCGTCATCCCCCGAAGCAAAAAATTGCTTGAACTCCGAGGTGTAGCCAGCCGCCACCAGAGCATCACGGTCGGCTCCCTCCGCAGCCCACGAAAAGTCACCGGCTTTCGCGTTGTACATGCGCCACACATTGACAATGCCTGTACCTGACTTCGAGGCAGTCTTGAAAGCCAGTTCGCTGCTCGCGCTGAAACCGTAGGAGACGGAACTCTTGAGTTCACTTGGGAACTGTGTCAGCAGTGCCGCACCACTTCGTACGTTCTCGGTACGCAACACGTCAATGGTGAACGTCTTGCACGCATCCACCGACGGGTCCGCTTGGGCTGGCTGAGCTTGCACGCCCGCCATGACGAGGGGAGCGAGTACGGCGAGCGAAAGCCAGCGCTTGGATAGCTTCATGTGTGTGAACCCCTCAACGAGCGACAGGTAGGCGGGCGTCCGTCGCCCAGAGAGGATTATATACCTCCAACACTGGCGCGACGGACAACTGCGGCACCCGTGCACCCCATCAACAGGTCGGTCAGTGGAGAAATGGTCGAATATTGTGCGCGAGGTTTAAAGGACCGGGACTGGGTTTCGAGGATTTCGCCTCACGGAAACAACAGACCCGGTTCTTAGCCGTGGTGGAACCCACTCAGCATGGATCGCGCCTCGCAGGTGGAGGCGGAGCCATTCGAAAGTACTGGCCACGGCCACACTGGCGGCCTGAGCAGGCGTTTCGCCCACCATTATATGAAAGGGGGTTGCAGTGGTACTGCTCTTCGAGCATACTGAGGTCTAATATTCAGTTCAT
>JAUNVL010000028.1 GCA_030537675.1 Propionibacteriaceae bacterium
CGAGGAACATGTTGGCCTTGAAGAAGCCGTGCGTGATCAGGTGGAAGATGGCGAACGCCGCACCGATGGGGCCGAGTCCGGCCGCCAGCATCATGTAACCGATCTGCGACATCGTGGAGCCTGCCAACACCTTCTTGATGTCGTCCTTGCTGGAGCCAATCCAGGCGCCGGCCAGGAGCGTCACGACGCCGACGATGGCGACCGCCAGGGTGGCTGCCTCGCTCATCGCGAAGATCTCGTGACTGCGGATCACCAGGTAGACGCCGGCCGTGACCATGGTGGCAGCGTGGATGAGCGCCGACACGGGGGTGGGGCCCTCCATGGCGTCGAGCAACCAGGACTGCAGCGGCACCTGGGCCGATTTGGCGCACGCACCCACCAGCAGCAGCACACCGAGCAGCGTGGCCCAGAAACCGTTGAGCATGGGGGCGCCGGCGTTGACGTCAGCGAAGGAGGAGGAGCCGAACAGCGCGAGCATCGTGAAGATGGCCATCGCCATCCCCAGGTCACCCACACGGTTGACCACGAATGCCTTCTGGCCTGCGGCGGCAGCGGAGGGCTTGTGCTGCCAGAAGCTGATGAGCAGGTAGGAAGCCAGACCGACGCCCTCCCATCCGAGGAACAGGAAGAGATAGTTGTCCGCCAGCACCAGGATCAGCATGGCTGCCACGAAGAGGTTGAGTTGGGCGAAGAACTTCCGCCGGTTCTCGTCGTGCTCCATGTAGCCGATGGAGTAGATGTGGATGAGGGCGCCGACGCCGGTGATGAGCAGCACGAAGAGGATGGACAGTTGGTCCACCAGCAGCCCTGCCTCAATGCTCCAGGTTCCGGTGGCGATCCACTCATACAGGGGAACAGACACTGCTCGCGACGACTCGTCGGCAGAGAGCATGGTGATGAACAGCAGCAGACCGATGACGAACGACGCGAGCGTCGCGGCGGTGGCAAGCAGATGACCCCACCCGTCGGAGCGCCTGCCGAGGACGAGCAGGAGGGCGGCACTGGCGAGGGGGATCGCGATCACCAGCCACGCGAGGCTGAAGAGCCCGGTGGCGGGCGCAGCGATAATTTCCAGGAGATGCACGGTTCTTGCCCCTGTCAGAACTTCAGCAGATTCGCGTCGTCGACCGAGGCCGAACGACGAGCGCGATAGATGGACACGATGATGGCGAGACCAACGACGACCTCAGCGGCTGCGACGACCATCACGAAGAAGGACGCCACCTGCCCGTCGAGGTTTCCGTGCTGCCGTGAGAACGTCACGAAGGAGAGGTTGCTGGCGTTCAGCATGAGCTCGACGCTCATGAAGGCGATGATGGCGTTGCGCCGCAACAGGAACCCGATCACCCCGATGGCGAAGAGAATCGCCGACAGGATCAGGTAGGGCTCGGAGCTCACAGTTCTTCTCCTTCGGCTTGTGCGGCCGCCTGCTCAATGGCCGAGAAAGCCTTCTTCGTGGGACGACGGAGATCCTCGATCTCCATGATCACGCCACGTGCGCGCAGCGTTGGGGACACCGACAGCTCAGAGATCGAGCCATCGGGCAGGAGCGCGGGCACGTGGATGGCGTTGTGTCGTGCAAAGACTCCCGAGGGGGGCAGCGGGCCCGGGTGGACCCCGTCGTTGGCGTATGCATCAATCCGCTCGGCATACGAGGCGACCTGGCTCCTTCTGGCCTTCAACCGCTCACCGTGGGCGAGGATCATGGCGCCCATGGCCGCGGTGATGAGCAGCGCTGCGGTGGCTTCGAAGATGAAGACGTAGCGCGTGAACAGCAGCGTCGCGATCCCCTGCAGGTTGCCGCCGTGTTCGGCATTGGCAGCGTCGAGACCGGTCGGCATCGAGTCGAAGACCTGCCCCCCGACGACCAGAATCACCAGGGCCGCGAATGAGAACGCGGCGATCAGCGAGGTGATGCGGTGGCCCTTCAACGTCTCGACGAAGGAGTCCCGGCTGTCGATGCCCACGAGCATGACCACGAAGAGGAAGAGCATCAGGATGGCGCCGGTGTAGACGATGATCTGCACCACGAAGAGGAACGGTGCGTCCTGCGCCGCGTAGAGCACAGCCAGGCCCACCATGACGCCGGCGATGCAGATGGCCGAGTGGACCGGCCTGCGTGCGATCACCATGCCGATGGCCAGCACGACCATGATGGGGGCACAGACCCAGAAGGCCACTTGGTCCCCCGTGATGAGGGGGATGAGCGTCATCACGAGCTCACTCCTTTGCTCGGCGCTGCCGTGCGGGTGTCGGGCTGGCCCGTGGCGGGAAGACCCAGGAAGTAGTCCTCGTCACTCCCGAGACGACGGGGATGGGGCGGCTGCTCCATACCGGGGACCAGTGGGGCGAGCAGGTCCTGCTTCTCGTAGATGAGGCTGCTGCGGGTGGTGTCCGCCAGCTTGAACTCATTCGTCATGGTCAGTGCACGCGTGGGGCACGCCTCGATGCACAGCCCGCAGAAGATGCACCGCAGATAGTTGATCTGGTACACGTGGCCGTAGCGCTCACCGGGGGAGAACCGCTGGTCGTCGGTGTTGTCCGCACCCTCGACGTAGATGGCATCCGCCGGGCACGCCCAGGCACAGAGTTCGCAGCCGACGCACTTTTCCAGACCGTCGGGCCAGCGGTTGAGCTGGTGCCGCCCGTGGAAGCGCGGCATGGTGACCTTCTCCTTGCCCTTCTCTGGGTAGCCCTGCGTGAAGGGCTTGCGGAAGATGGTGTTCAGAGTGACGCCGAATCCGGCCCACGGATCAAAGATCCCCATCAGATCTCCTCCCCCACTTCGATGTCATCGGTGCGTGATGAGCGCACCACACTGGCAAATTCGGGCAGTACCTGCCCAGGTCGTGGCGGTACCGGATAGCCCCCGGCGAACGCGTCGAACGGCTCGTCCAGGTCCTCGATCTCATCGTCCTCATCCTTGTCGGTGGTGCCGCCGAGGGCGATGAGGATCGCCAGCAGGAGGACTGCCAGACCAAGGGTGTAGCTCGGTGCCAGCGCGATCATGACGATCCACAGCAGCGAGATGGGAATGAGCTTCTTCCAGCCGAGGTCCATGAACTGGTCGTAGCGGAAGCGTGGCAGCGTGCCACGCAGCCACACGAACCCGGAGATCAGCAGCTGCACCTTGATGAAGAAGAAGATGGGTCCGAACCATGGATTCTCGAAGAACGGAATCAGGTTCAGGGGCCATGGCGGCAGGTAACCACCCAGGAACAGGGTGGTGGCGACGGCGGAGACGGTGGCCATGTTGATGTACTCGGCCAGGAAGTACATGGCGTAGCGGAAACCGGAGAATTCGGTGAGGTAACCAGACACCAGTTCGGACTCGCACTCGGGCAGGTCGAACGGTGCACGGTTGGTCTCTCCGACCATGGAGATGCAGTACACGATGAACGAAGGCGCCAGCAGGAGTGCGTACCAGCCGGGGATGCCCGGGTTGAACTGCAGGTCGGTCCACGGCACGCGCAGCAGAATCGGCTGGCCCTGTGCCTCGACGATCTGCGCGGTGGACATGGACCCGGACAGGACGAAGACGCCCACGATCGCAAGACCCATGGCGACCTCATAGGAGATCATCTGGGCCGAGGAGCGGATGGAGCCGAGGAAGGAGTAGGTGGAGTTGGATGCCCACCCCGCCAACACGATGCCGTAGATGCCGATGGAGGCGATCGCGATCACGAACAGGACCGCCACGGGTAGGTCGGTGACCTGGAGCCGCGTGGTGACGCCGAACATCTGCACTTCGCCGCCGAACGGGATCACGGTCCACGCGCTGAATGCGGCCACACCGGTCAGCATCGGGGCGAGGTTGTAGATCCACTTGTCGGTGTCGGTGGGGCGGAAGTCCTCCTTGGCGATCAGCTTTGCGCCGTCGGCCAGTGCCTGCCCCAGTCCGAACGGGCCGTTCATGATGGGGCCGAGGCGGTGCTGCATCTTGCCGACGAGGCGTCGCTCGTACCAGACGTTGAAGATGGTCCACAGGAGCAGAACTACGAAGAGCCCGACCACCTTGATGAGGATCAGCCACCACGGATCGGAAAAGAACACGTTCACGGCGCAACTCCTTCGTCTACGGGAACGACGTCCACGGTGACGACCTGACCGGGTGCCGCAGCGAGGCGATCACCCTGACCGATACCGGGATTCGTTGGTACCCACACGACGCCGTCCACCATGGCCGCCGTCGGCATGATGGGCAGCATCAGGCGACGCTTCCCATCCGTGACGGACACCACGTCGGTGACTCCGAGTGAGGTTGCCGTCGCCGGGGAGACCCGGGCGATGGCTGGTCGCGCCGTGGCGCGCAGGGCAAGTTCGTGGTCGTTGCCGCTGGAGGCGTCCAGCAACTGCCGCCAGGTGGCCAGGACGAGCCCGTCCCCGGCCGCGACGACTCCACCGTCCGAAACGTTCGGCGCCGCAGGGCGGGCCCCGTCCCAGACACCGAGTTCATCGAGATCGGCGCGAGCCGCAGCCGGTGTACGGAACCCGAGATCGGCTTCCATGGCATCGGCGAGCGCGACGAGGATGCGCATGTCCGTCATGGGCGAGCGCTTGTCCAGAATCACGATGTTGACGTCGCGTTCGCGCTGCTCCCAGTTCAGGAAGTGCCCCGACTGCTCCTCCATGAGGGCTGCCGGGAAGACCACGTCGGCGCGTTCGGTGACGGCGCTCTGCCGCTGTTCGACACTGACGAGGAAGCCGACGTTCTCGAGCCCCGCGAGCGCGACGTCAGGGTCGGCCATGTCCAGCGGGTCCACGCCGGAAACGAGCAGCGCTCCCAACGAACCGTCAGCGGCAGCCTGCAACTGCTCCTGGGTGGACAGTCCTGCGGCACCCGAGATGGTGGCCGCACCCCACGCGGAGGCGAGGTCGACGCGGGCGGCGGCGTCCCCGAGGGGGCGTCCACCGGGCAGCAGGTTGGGCATGCAGCCGGCCTTGATGGCGCCGAGTTCCCCGGCGCGGCGCGGGATCCACGCCAAGCGCGCCCCGCTCGTGTCGGAGGCGGCGGAGACCGCGGACAGCAGCCCGGGGTGGGTCGCAGCACGCTCCCCCACCAGGATGATGGTCCCGGCGTCGAGTTCGAGGCCGGCCAGGGCCGCCACCTCACCACCCGGAACCACGGGGACCAGTTCGGCCGTCAGCTTCTGGGAACCCTTCGACGCGAACGGTGCCAGCGTCGTGACCTTCAACGTGCCTGCCCGAACCGCCTTGCGGAGCCGCAGGAACACGATGGGCGATTCGTCCTCGGGCTCGAAGGCGACGAGCACCACCTTGTTGGCGGTCTCGAGATCGGAGTACGTGACCGACTCCGCCAGGCCACGTCCTGCGACGCGCGCGGCGAGGAAGTCCGCCTCCTCGGCGGAGTGCGGGCGGGAACGGTGGTCGATGTTGTTGGTACCGAGCACGCTGCGGGCGAAGCGGGAGTAGGCGTAGGCGTTCTCCACCGTGAGGCGTCCACCCGTCAGCACGCCGACGCTGTCGCCTGCCGCCCTGAGTCCGTGGACCGCGGCGTCGATGGCCTCGGGCCAGCTGGCGGGCTGGAGCACGCCGTCACGGCGCACCAGCGGGCGGGTGATGCGGTCGTTGCCGCGGCCGTACATGAAGCCGAAACGGCCCTTGTCGCAGCTCCACTCCTCGTTGACCTCGGGATCGTTGCCGGCGAGGCGGCGCTTGATCTGGTGGTGCCGGTGGTCGCTGCGCAGTTCGCAACCGGAGGCGCAGTGCTCACAGCTCGTGGTGGTGGACACCAGGTCGAACGGGCGGGCCTGGAAACGGTAGGCAGCCGAGGTGAGGGCGCCGACGGGGCAGATCTGGATGACGTTGCCCGAGAAATAGGAGTCGTAGGGATCGGTCTCGTAGATGCCGATCTGCTGCAGGGCACCGCGCTCGACCAGTTCGATGAACGGGTCGCCCGAGATCTGTTCGGAGAAACGGGTGCATCGCGCGCACAACACGCAGCGTTCCCGGTCGAGCAGGATCTGGGCCGAGATGCTGACGGGCTTGGGATAGGTGCGCTTCAGGGCACCGAACCGAGATTCCCCGTCGCCATTGCTGAGCGACTGGTTCTGCAGGGGGCATTCGCCGCCCTTGTCGCAGATGGGGCAGTCGAGCGGGTGGTTGATGAGCAGGAACTCCAGCATGCCCCGCTGTGCCTTGTCGGCGACCGGGGAGGTGAGCTGGGTGTTGACCACCATGCCCTCGGCCACCGGCATGGTGCACGAGGCCTGGGGCTTGGGGAAACCTCGGCCGTTGCCGGCGTCAGGGATTTCCACCATGCACTGACGGCAGGCACCCACGGGATCGAGCAGCGGATGGTCGCAGAACCGCGGGATGGCGGTCCCGATCATTTCTGCTGCCCTGATGATCAGGGTTCCCTTGGGCACGCTGACGGAGGTGCCGTCGATCGTCAGACTGACGAGCTCGGGCTTCTTCGCCACCTCGCCGGGGGTGCCTGTCGTGTCGAGACTCACCGCAGATCTCCTTCTGTCGCGAACAACGCGCTCCTGCCGTAGGGGAACAGCTCCCACGCGGGGGTGGTGTAGCCCTGTTCGAACTCGTCCCTGAAGTACTTCACGGCACTGACGATCGCGGCGACGCCACCATCAGCCAGCGCACAGAACGACCGTCCGCCGATGTTTTCACAGATGTCCAGCATCTTGTCGACGTCGCCCGGCTCGGCCGTGCCTGCCTCGAAGCGCATCAACAACTGGACCAGCCACCAGAAACCCTCACGGCAGGGGGTGCATTTGCCGCACGACTCGTGCTTGTAGAACTCTGTCCAGCGCAGGGTCGTGCGTACCACCGAGGTGGTCTCGTCGAAGACCTGCAGCGCCTTGGTGCCGAGCATGGTGCCAGCAGCCGCCATGCCCTCGTAGTCCAGGGGCACGTCGAGGTGCTCGGCCGTCAGGATGGGCGTCGAGGACCCACCCGGTGTGAAGAACTTCAACTGGTGACCGTTGCGGACGCCGCCCGAGAGATCGAGCAACTGGCGAAGCGTCACGCCGAGAGGCGCCTCGAACTGTCCCGGGCGCGCCACGTGCCCCGACAGAGAGAACAGGGTCATGCCCTTGGACTTCTCGGTGCCCATGGCCTGGAACCAGGCGATGCCATTGTTCAGGATGCTCGGTACCGACGCGATGGACTCGACGTTGTTGATCACCGTCGGGGAGGCGTACAGGCCTGCGACAGCGGGGAACGGGGGGCGCAACCGCGGCTGACCACGGCGACCCTCCAAGGAATCCAGCAACGCGGTTTCCTCGCCACAGATGTAGGCACCGGCGCCGGCGTGGACGATGATGTTCAGGTCGTAGCCGCTGCCGAGGATGTCGGTGCCCACGTACCCTGCGGCACGGACCTCGTCGACGGCCTGCTGCAGGCGTCGGATGACGTGGAGAACCTCGCCCCGGCAGTAGATGAATGCCGTGTTGGCCCCGATGGCGTAGGCGGAGATGATGACCCCCTCCACCAAGGTGTGCGGCGAGGCCATCATGAGTGGCATGTCCTTGCAGGTACCGGGCTCCGACTCATCGGCGTTGACCACGAGGTACTTGGGGTTCGGGTTGTCCTGCGGGACGAGCGACCACTTGAGGCCGGTCGGGAAGCCTGCGCCGCCACGGCCGCGCAGTCCGGACTCCTTGACGAGCGACATGACGTCCGCCGGGAGCATGCCGAAGGCCTTGCGCATGCCCTGGTAGCCACCGATGCTCTCGTAGCGCTCCAGCGTCCACGGCCTGTCGCCGTCCCAGTCTGCGGAAAGAACGGGGGTGAGCAGGTCAGTCACTTCGCCTCCTCTGTCTCAGCGGGCGCCGGCAGGTTGCCGGGATCCGGGGCATTCCAGTTGTTCTCGCGAGCGATACCGAGTCCCAGCAGGGTTGCCGGGCCACCCGCGGGGCCTTCGTCGGCGCGGCCGTCGGGGAATCCCGCCAGGACGCGTTCAGCCGCACGCCAGGACGTGATGGTCGCGCCACGCGTGGATGACACCTCGGCGTCGTTCATCAGTGCCTCGAGCAACTCGTCGGTGGTACCGGGGGTCATGTTGTCGAAGAACTCCCAGTTCACCATCATCACGGGTGCGTAGTCGCATGCCGCGTTGCATTCGAGGCGCTCCAGGGAGACCTTGCCGCAGGGGGTGGTCTGGCCCTCGTCGATGCCGAGCTTCGCCTTCGCGCGCTCCAGCAGGATGTCGCCACCCATCACGGCGCACAGGGCCGTGGTGCACACGCCCACGTGGTGCGTGCCGGCGGGGCGGCGCTTGTACATGGTGTAGAACGTGGCGACGCCGGAGACCTGGGCGGTGGTGATGCCCAGGATGTCGGCGCACACCTCGATGCCACGGGGGCTGACGCGGCCGTCGACGGACTGCACCAGGTGCAGCATCGGCAGCAGCGCGGACCGGGACTGTGGGTACCGGTCGGCAAGCTCACGCAGTTCCGTGATGGTGCCGGAGTCGATGTTGCTGGACTGGTCGGAGTAGTCCACGGACCCGGAGTCGGGGAAATGGCTTTCGAAGTGGCCGTTCATCGGTCCACACCTCCAAGAACGGGGTCGAGGCTGGCGACTGCCACGACGACGTCGGACATCATGCCGCCCTCGCACATCAGCGGCACGGCCTGCAGGGCATTGAACCCGGGATCACGGAAATGGGCCCGGTAGGGGCGCGTGCCACCGTCGGAGACCAGGTGCACACCCAGTTCACCCTTGGGTGACTCGATGGCCTGGTAGACCTGACCCACAGGAACCTTGAAGCCCTCGGTCACGATCTTGAAGTGGTGGATCAACGCCTCCATGGACTCGCCCATGATGTGCTTGATGTGCTCGTTGCTGTTGCCCTGACCGTCGGAGCCGAGCGAGAGCTGCGCGGGCCACGCGATCTTGGCGTCCGCCACCATCACGGGCTCGCCCTGTGTGCGTTCCAGGCGCTCGAGGCACTGCTCGACGATCTTCAGGGACTCCCACATCTCGTCCTGGCGGATGCGGAATCGACCATAGGCGTCGTTGGTGTCCCACGTGATCGACTTGAAGTCGTAGGTCTCGTAACCGCAGTAGGGCTGCTTCTTGCGAAGGTCCCAGTCGAAGCCGGTGGCCCGCAGCGGCGGCCCCGTGATGCCGAACATCATGCATCCGGTCAGGTCCATCTTCGCGACGCTCTCCAGACGGAGCTTGAAGATGGGGTTGGCGTCGCAGAGGGCGGAGTACTCGGGCAGGTGCTTCTTCAGCCAGCCGATGACGGTGCGCAGATGCTCCAGCCCACCCTCGGGCAGGTCGTTGGCGACGCCGCCGGGACGGATGAACGCGTGGTTCATGCGCAGGCCGGTCAGTCCTTCGAGGAAGTCGAGAATCATCTCCCGCTCGCGGAACCCGATGGTCATGACGGTCAGCGCGCCGATCTCCATGCCGCCCGTGCCGATGGCGATCAGGTGCGACGCGATGCGGTTCAGTTCCATCACCAGCACGCGGATGATGCTGGCGCGCTCGGGGATGTCGTCGGTGATGCCGAGGAGCTTCTCGATGCCAAGGCAGTAGGCGGCCTCGTTGAACAGCGGGGCCACGTAGTCCATGCGGGTGCAGAACGTCACCCCCTGGGTCCAGGTCCGGTATTCCATGTTCTTCTCGATACCGGTGTGGAGGAAGCCGATGCCCGGGCGGATCGATGTGACGGTTTCGCCGTCCATCTCCAGGATGAGGCGGAGCACACCGTGGGTGGACGGGTGCTGCGGGCCCATGTTGACGACGACGGTCTCGTCGCCGCGCTCGGCCTGCTCGCCGGCGATCTCGGCCCAGTCGCCCCCCTGTGCGAGGTAGACGCGGTCCGCGCGCACCTCGCCCGGGGACGCGAAGATGTCCTCTGTTGCTGCGTGTGTACCGGTCATGAGTAGGTCCTCCGGTTGTCTGGCGAGGGCACCCAGGCTCCCTTGTACTCGATGTCGACGCCGCCGAGCGGGTAGTCCTTGCGCTGCGGGTGTCCTGCCCAGTCGTCGGGCATCAGGATGCGCGTCAGTGCAGGGTGGCCGTCGAAAATGATCCCGAACATGTCCCAGGCCTCGCGCTCGTGCCAGTCAGCCATGGGATAGGTGGCCACGATCGACGGAATGTGCGGATCGGACTCGGGGCAGGTGGCCTCGAGGCGTACGCGCCGGTTGTGGGTGTAGGAAATGAGGTCATAGACGGCATGCAACTCGGCGCCCGTCTGCTCGGGGTAGTGCACGCCAGAGACGGACAGGCAGACCTCGAACCGCAGGAACGCGTCGTCGCGGAACTGCGCCACGACGGACTTGAGCTCGGCCCGATCCACGAAAATGGTCAGTTCACCGGCGTGGAACAACACGCGGGCGCCCTGCAACGAGGGCAGCACTTCGAGTGCGCGCGCGTGGATGGCGTCGAACGGGTCGCCGAAGGGTGGCTGCGAGGATCCCGGCATCTCCAGCGTGCGGTTGATGCCGCCGTAGCCGGAGGTGTCCCCCGAACCGGCCGACCACATGCCCTGACGGGTGGCAAAACCACTCGTGGGCACGACGTCGGTCTCGCCGTGGCCGTCCGGCTCGACGGGAAGGTTGGTGTCGGTCATCGCATGATGCCCTTCATCTCGTGCGTCGCCGGCGCGGTGAGTGCCGCCTGCTCATCTGCCTCGATGGCCGCCACCATGTTGGCGCCAATGGGCCGGTTCTGGACTTCCTTGCGGAGCTTGAACATGGCGTCGATCAGCATGTCGGGGCGCGGTGGGCAGCCCGGCAGGTAGATGTCCACGGGCAGGAAGTGGTCGCAGCCCTGCACGATCGCATAGTTGTTGAACATGCCACCGGAGCTTGCGCAGGCGCCCATCGAAATGACCCACTTCGGGTTGGGCATCTGGTCGTAGACCTGTCGGATGACCGGGGCCATCTTCTGGCTCACCCGGCCGGAGACGATCATCAGGTCGGCCTGGCGCGGCGAGGCGCGGAAGACCTCCTGGCCCCAGCGGCCCGCGTCGTAGCGCGGGGTGCCGTACGCCATCATCTCAATGGCGCAGCATGCCAGGCCCATGGTGGCTGGCCAGAAGGACGCCTGCCGCACCCAGCCGAAGACACCTTCGACCGTGGTGAGCAGAATCCCGCTCGGAATCTTGTCTTCGAGACCCATCAGCTTGTCCTTCCGGTCATTCCCAGTCCAGGCCGTTGCGGCGAAGGACGTAGAAGTAGGCGATGAACACCGTGACGACGAAGATGACGATCTCCACAGCCGCGAACGTTCCCAGTTGTTGGTAGGCGATGGCCCACGGGTAGAGAAACACGATCTCAATGTCGAAAACGATGAACAGCATGGCGGTGATGTAGTACTTCACCGGGAACCGTCCACCCCCCACGGGCTGCGGGGTCGGCTGGATGCCGCACTCGTAGGAGTCGTACTTCGCCCTGTTGTAGCGCGCCGGTCCCACGTTGGCGCTCAGAACGATGGAGACCGCAACGAACAGCGTGGCCAGCACCACCATCCCAACGATCGGGATATATGGGTTCACGGCTTGTCCTTTCCTACGTGCTTGTCGACTCAGGCAGCCGGGGCGGCCTTGCAGAGGGCATTGATGATCCTGTCCATGGCATCACCATCCCGCGCATCCGTCAGGTTTGCCAGCAATTTCATCACGAACTGCATCAAAGTCTTGTGCGGCAGACCGTATGTGGTGCACAAACTCATGATGCGGGGATCCCCGATCAGCTTCACGAAGATCGTTCCGAGCCGGTAGTAGCCACCAAGACTCGCTTTCAGAGCTGCGGGATAGCCCTGGAGGGCCTTCTCGGCTGACGCCGTCCCGATGCCACGCGATTGCGCCTCGGCGATGGAATCGGCGGCCATTTCGGCGGCCTCCATCGCATACGCGATGCCCTCCCCGTTGAAGGGGTTGACCATCCCGCCGGCGTCGCCCACCATCAGCAGGCCACGTCCGTAGTGCGGTTGGCGGTTGAAGGCCATGGGCAGGGCAGCGCCCTGGATCTTGCCCACCATGTTCTCCTCCCGGAAACCCCACTCTTCCGGGGTGTTCTCGAGCCAGCGCCTCAGCAGGGCGCGGTAATCCGTCTGCCCGAACGCCTTGGAGGTGTTGAGGACGCCGAGGCCGACGTTGCTCGTGCCGTCCCCCATCCCGAAGATCCAGCCGTAGCCGGGCATCAGCGGCGACTTGTGGGGTGTTCCCTCCCACAATTCGAGCCAGGATTCGAGGTAGTTGTCGTTGGTCCTGGGCGATGTGTAGTACGTCCGCACGGCCACGCCCATGGGGCGGTCGTCGCGCTTGGTCATGCCCATGGAGACAGAGAGTCGTGAACTGTTGCCGTCGGCCGCCACCACCACGGGAGCACGCCAGGTGGACCCGTTCTTCGTGGTGACACCGACGATGCGGCCGGAGCGGTCGTCGAGAACCGCGTCCGTGACGTGGGCGCCCTCCACGAGCTGGGCCCCGGAGGACACGGCGTGGCGTGCCAGCATGTCGTCGAACTCGGAGCGCGGACGCATCAGGCCGTACGGCGGGAAGTCGGTCAGTTCCGGCCAGTCGAGTTCGAAGGGCTCGGAGCGACCGCCGTAGATGCGCAGGCCCTTGTTGTGGAGCCAGCCGTTGGCCTCGGAGGTGTCGATGCCCAGCTTGGTCAGCGCGCGGGTGGCGCGTGGCGTCAGCCCGTCGCCGCAGACCTTCTCACGCGGGAAGTGCGACTTCTCCAGCATGACCACGTTGAGGCCACGACGGGCGAGGTTGGCAGCGGTGGATGATCCCCCGGGGCCGGCACCGACCACGATGACGTCGGCTTCGCCGCCCTCGTCGGCTGTCGCCACGCCATCAGTGGGCCTGACGTCTCGCATGGGGGCTCCTCAAGGTGTCAATGGGATTGCGAATGCCAGTGTAGGCGGTCGCGTCACCCGATCACCAACCGGTCGAGGCCACCGCACAATCACCCGTTGACAAGCAGCAGTACCGCTGTATAGGGCATGAAACCGTGACGTTATTGGGTCGTGGCGGCGCCGACGGGGACATCGGGGGTCAGAGTGGCGAAGTTGGGGCGCTTGGGTTCGCTGGGCTATCGTCGGCGACGTGAGTCTGGACTTCGGCACCAAGAGGATGCGAGCCACGACGGTCGCCATTGCCGACCCGGGCCTGTTGCAGCGCTTTCTGTCGACGTCCCGCCCATCGGCGGCCTTCATCCGCCGGGGCGAGGGTTTCGTGGCGCTCGGCGAGGCCGCCCGCTTCGAGACCGACTACCCCGACGCCGCTGATGTCTGGTGGGCGGAGGTCGCGAGCCAGATCGACCACGATTCCGAACTTCCCGGGGCCTACGGCACGAGCCCACTCGCCGTCGGTTCCTTCTCCTTCGACCCCGATCGGTCCGAGGAGCGCTCCGTGCTCATCGTGCCGGAGGTCGTGATCGGCAAGCGCGGCGGTCAGTGCTGGATGACCACCATCGGGGAGCGCAGTCGCTCGCTCGACCTGCCGCCAGCCGGTGAACCGCTGGTGGCGCCCGTTGGCCTGGAACTGCACCCGGGATCCATGTCCGAGCGCGTCTGGATGGACATCGTCGGCGAGGTGATCGCCCTGATCCGCACCGGCGAGGTGGAGAAGGTCGTGCTGGCCCGTGACCTCATCGCGAGCGCGGCCGAGAACATCGATGCCCGTTGGCTCGTCGACCGTCTGGTCGACCTCTACCCCACCTGCTGGACCTACCTCGTCGACGGCATCGTCGGGGCAACCCCCGAGTTGCTGATCCGGCGCCAGGGTGGACTGGCCACGTCGCGCGTGCTGGCCGGCACGGTGTCCCTGGACCCCAGCAGCACGAACGCGCTCGTCAAGGCTGCGGAGCTCACCACCTCGTCCAAGGACGTCGCAGAACACGAGTTCGCCGTCGAGTCCGTGGCACAGGCGCTGAAGCCCTACTGCTCCGCCATGAACGTTCCCGAAACGCCGTCGGTGCTGCCGCTGCCCAACGTGTTGCATCTCGCAACCGACATCACCGGTGTCACCGAACCCGGTTCCAGCTCACTGGCACTGGCAGCCGCGCTGCACCCCAGCGCCGCCGTCTGCGGAACCCCCACGTTCTCCGCCCGCGAGGTCATCAGCGAACTGGAGTCCATGGACCGCGGCCGCTACGCCGGTCCCGTCGGATGGGTGGACTCCTTCGGCGATGGCGAATGGGCCATCGCACTGCGCGGCGGCCAGATCAAGCAGTCGAGCCCGAACGAGATCCAGCTGTACGCGGGTTGCGGTCTCGTCACGAACTCCGACCCCGTGGCCGAGTTGGCCGAGACCAAAGCCAAGTTCCTCCCCATGCTCCAGGCACTCGGCCTCGCTGACTGAACGCCCCGGGCTCGTCGGGCCTCAGCGCCGTCCGAGCGCGAAGTAGGCCAGCGGGCCCACGAAGTTCACGAACGACGCGGCCACCCACCAGCCCTTCCTGCCCCGCACATCGCTCGTGGGCCGTCGATAGAGGTCCACCAGCGCAGCGCCCTGCAGACCCAGCTCCAGCGCCGAGGCGGCGATGACAACGCTTCGCTCGACGGTGGAAAAATCACGCCATTTCTTCTTCTCCGTGCTCATCGCCCAAGTTTAGATCGAACGCAGGCACGGCGTGGGTGGAGGCAAGGAGTCAGCGGCGCCGTTGCACCTTGATCTTGTCTGCGCCGGACTTGGCGCCGCCCGAGCCGCCCTTGCGCTTGGCCTTCTCGGCCGCGAGGATCTTCTGCTGCTCGGCCTGCTGCTCCATCAGCGCCTCCCGGTCCATGCCGCTGCGGAGGAAGGCGAACGCGATGGCTGCGATGGCGAGCGAGATCCATGCCGGCCACCCGAACACGATGGGCAGAGTGACAAGCGCCACCATGTCGATGCCACGAAGGACGGAGAACATCATGCCGGGCGGCAGCGCGCCAACGCCGATCGAGACGATGGGGCCACCATAGTCGGCGGGCTTCGCGGAAACCCAACGGATGGCGGCGAGGAAGCCGGCCAGTGCCGTGATGAGCGCGGCCGTCAGGCCCGTCACCACATCCACGCGGACGCCACCCAGCACGCCGATGAACGCGGGTGCCGTGGCGATGCCCCAGATCAGGGCCAGCGCCGCGGGGACCACCATGGTCGCGGTCTTGATCTTGCCGGGATCGAACGGGAAACAACGCTGCAGGCCCTTCGTGCGGCTCAGCACGCGCAGCGAGTTGCAGAAACCGATCAGCGCCACCATCAGCACGAGTGCCGAGATGGGCGGGTTCAGCTGGGCAATGCCCAGCGCCTGGATGGCGTAGGGCACCACCATGGTCCCCAGCCACGTGACCATCGGCAGGGGGTTGCGCCACAGGCGCTGGACGTCGCGCATGATCAGGGCGGTGACACCCATACCCACGCCGCGGGTGGCACGGACGTGACCGCGTCGCTTCGCCTTGTCCTCCACCAGGATGTCTCGCACCAGCGCGAAGTCCATGGCGAAAGCGGCACCCTGCATGCCCGCGATGAGGGAGCTGCCGGCGGTGAGCCGCTGGCGGCGAATGTTGCGGAGTCGGAGATGCGCCAACAGGGCGGAGACCAGCCCCAGGAGGAGACCCGCGCCGGAGATGATCCAGGCGAAGTCCACGCTGAGTTCCTGCAGCGGTTCCACCGAAATCCAGCCACCGGAGATTCCGACGAGAGCCAGCAGGGTGGCGACGGCGAGGCCTCCCACCACCCACTGCAGGGTCGCGGTGATCCAGCGGCGCTCGACACCCTGCTCGGCAGCCGCGAACGCCGTCAGGCCGAAGGCGCCCAGCCCCGCCGCTGCTGCCCACGTGAGGATGCTGGTGACACCGGAGCCGGTCAGCGCTGCCACGAGTGCACCGAACAGTGCACCGGCTGCGAAAGCCGCTCCCAGCGCTCCGACGAGTCGACCCGCCAGGATTTTGCGGCGGTCGATGGGACCGTCCATGAGCCAGAAGCCCTCGGCGGCTGAGGCCACGATGGGGCCGAACATCCTGCAGGCCACCAGGGTGAAGGCCAGGATGGAGGCCACGGCGGCCCAGGGCAGCAGTCCCCGCGCGGCAAGACACTGATCGGTGTCGCACCCGGAGACGGACTGCTGGGCCTGCACGATGGCGCTGATGAGCATGGCACCGATGAGGACGACGGCGAAGACCATGACGTAGGCGTCCTGGAACGCCTCGAGAAGGTTGCGGTCTGCGCGGCCACGACGCCAGTCGCGCATCAGGAGTTTCAGTTGGCGTTCGTCAGCCTGGCCGACCTCACCAAATTTCTCGTCGATCACGCTCATGCCCGCGGCACCCCCAACTGCACCTCACGCGCCCCGATTGCTGCCAGCAGCGAGGGCTCGTGGCTGGCCAGGACGATGGCGAGACCATCGGCAAGATCGGACTTCAACCGCTTACCCAGCCACGCCACGCCCTCGACGTCGAGGCGCTGCTCGGGCTCGTCCAGCACGAGGAGGCGGCGCGGACGGACGAACGCCGTGGCCAGCGCGAGCCGGCGTCGCTGCCCTGAGGACAGGGTGCTCGGGAGTTGGCTCGCCTGGGGCACGAGCTGCACTTCCTCCAGGACTTCGTCCACCAGGTCGTCGGGTTCATGGATGCCATGGGCCCGTGCCAGGAGGTCGAGGTGCTCCACGACGGAGAGGTCGGGGAAGAAGTCGAGGTCGTCAATGACGGTGGCGACCGTGCGACGGATCTCCGGGCTCGTCTCGGTCATCCGGATGCCGCAGACGGTGATGGTTCCGTCGTCGGGCCGGTCGGCGCCCACGATGCACCGGAGAACGGTGGACTTGCCTGCGCCGTTGCGTCCCGTCAGCGCGACAGCCTCCCCCGCGTGCACCGTCAGGTCAAACCCGTCGATGATGGTTACGGGCCCGTAGGCCTTCTTCAGTTTTTCGACCTTCAATACCTGTTCGCGTCTAGCCACGGTGCCCATTGTTACCCATCCGTCCACCGGAGCCGCAATGCTGCAGGTGCACCACCGCAGCGATAGCGTGAACGATCTGGCGCCCCGCCAGCCCGGACAACCGGAAAGAAGCAGATGAGCGGCACAGCGCACGTCCACCCCGAGGCCACCCTCGTACCGAACAAGATCGAGTTGCTGGCAGCCTGGCTCCCGCAGCAGCCCTGGTTCGACGGCGACCCCACCCGACTGGAGAAGGTGGCGGCATTCCGGCTGGTCGATCCCGACGGGGAGGTGGGTCTGGACTGCATGCTCATCGCCTCGAACGGCTCCGTGTTCCACGTGCCCCTCACCTGGCGCGACGCCCCCGTGGACAGCGCGGACCTCATCGGCACGCTTGAGCACTCCGTGCTGGGAACCCGCTACTGCTACGACGCCCCCACTGACCCGATCTACATGGCCGAAGTGGCCCGCGTCATACGCGAAGCCGACACCGATGCGGACGTCGTCGCCGAGGGCGAGGGGGACGCGAGGGCGCGCACCATCTCCGTGCACGGCACGGGCTCCGCCACCGGGAAGAAGCTGGGTGGGGTGCCGGTCATCCTGCGCAAGCTCGACGGCATCTGGCCCGAGGCCGATGCCCATCTGATCGGCACGTGGAAGCCACACGGGACCGGCCGCACGGACGTTCTGGCCACTCTCGGCTGAGGCTGCCATGGCACCCCGGAAAAACGTCAGGGGTCGGCGGCTAGGCTGACCGCCATGGAAAACACCCGGGCGACCCTTGGCAAACAACGCGCTGAAGTGGCCGCCATGTTCGACGGGGTCGCCAAACGCTACGACCTCCTCAACGATGTCCTGACGTTCGGCCTCGACCGGGGGTGGCGCCGCAGCACGGTGGCAGCGATCACACCTCGCCGCGGTGAGCGCATCCTCGACATCGCCGCGGGGACGGGCACATCCTCGGTGCCCTTCGCCGAAGCCGGGGCCTCGGTGTTTCCCACGGACATCAGCATGGGCATGTTGACGGTGGGCAAGAAGCAGCAGCCGGCGCTCGACTTCGTCGCCGGCGATGCCCTGCAACTGCCCTACGCCGACGCTTCCTTCGACGCGGTGACCATCTCCTACGGACTGCGCAACGTCGAGCACACGGTGCAGGCGCTGGAGGAGATGCTGCGGGTGACCAAGCCCGGCGGCCGCGTGGTGATCGCAGAATTCTCCACCCCCACCAACCCCGTCTTCCGGTTCCTCTACGAGCAGATCGCCCTGCGCGTCGTGCCACTGGCGGCCAGGATCTCCAGCAACCCCGCCGCCTACGGTTACCTGGCCGAGTCCATCCTCGCCTGGCCGGATCAGGGCGGGCTGAGCGACGTCATGTCGCGGGCCGGCTGGGCCCGCGTGGAGTGGAGAAACCTGACGGGCGGGATCGTGGCGCTGCATCGTGGTTGGAAGCAGGGGTGACGGAGTTCGTCCTCGACGCCTACGCTGCCAGGAGCTGCCCCGTCAAGACACACAACGCGTTCGACCCGACGCTGACCAAGCCCGCCGCCCCGCTCGATGAGTCGCTGCGGGGATCCTTCGAGGGCGGGCGGGACTTCAGGGACCTGATGCTGGGCACCATCCTCCGGCGCAACGAGGGCGTGGCCGATCTGCGGTCCCTGGCGTTGCAGGGTGCCAGCTGGACGGAGCGTGAAACCGCCTGCGTCGCTGCCATGGAGCGCGGCGCGCCCATCATCATCGACGGGCTGCTGCCGCTCGACCTCGAGGGCCACCGCACGGGGCGGCCCGACCTGCTGGTGCGGGGCGCCGACGCCCCCGACGGCCGGCCCGGCTATCTGCCGGTGCGCATCAAGCCATACCGGGTGCTGGAGATCCAGACGGGCAACACCGATCTGGGCTACTCAACTCTCGACGAGCTCACCACCCGGGAAGTGCTCCACGACCTCCGCTACCGCGTGCGGCGCGAGGGCGCGCTGTTGGAACTGGCGCACCACTGGCGACTGCTCGAGATGTGCGGCCACGCCTCGAGCGACCGGACGGGTGGCGTCATTGGCACTGATGTCCTGCCACAGGAGGGCAACCAGTCCGCCATCGCGTGGGTCCCGCTGGACCTGCGCTTCATCCGCACGTTCTCCCGCACCTCCAACGCCGGCCATCGGCTGCGATCCGCCCTCGAGCGCTACGACCACGAGCACGGCTTCAGAGTGCACGTCGCGCAACAGGCCGCGCGGCGCGGAGTTGACCCCACCCTGAACCCCGTCGTGCGGCCCATCCGCATCCGGGAGTGCGAGTGGTGCGCCTGGTGGGAGTCCTGCCGTGGTCAGATGGACGACGACGACCTGTCACTGCGCATCTCCAAGGCTCCGCTGGACGTGCGCGAGCTGCAGACCCTGGTGTCGCTGGGCATCACCACCGTGCAGGAACTCGCGTCCGCCGACATCGACGCCCTCCTTCCCGCCTACCTCCCACTCACATCCCATCGCGACCGCTCCGTCTCGCGCCTGAGGCAGGCCGCACAGCGGGCGCGGATGCTGGCGGAGGGTGTCGCGCTGGAGCGCGTGTCGTCCGAGCCGATCGGCGTCCCCCGTGCCGACGTGGAGGTGGACCTGGACATTGAGACCGCCGAGGGCGACATCACCTATCTCTGGGGAGCGCTCGTGTGGAACCGGGTGACCGGGGAGAAGTACTACCACCACGTCAGTTCCTTCGAGAGGATGAGCCGTGAGGAAGAGGTCGAGCTGGCAGCGTCCTTCGCGCGGTGGTTGCTCGATCTGATCGCCACCCACCCCGGATTGCGCATCTACCACTACAGCGACTACGAGACCGTTCATCTCTCCCGGCTGGCTGTCCGCAGCGGGCAGCCCGACCTGCTCGCCCTCACCGGCCTGGTGAAGGAGCACTTCGTGGACCTCTTCCGCTACGTGCGCGATTCGATGGTCGCGGTGGATGGCCTCGGTCTGAAGGTGGTGGCCACCAAGGGGGCCGGCTTCGCGTGGCGCGACGACGAACCGAACGGCCTGGCGTCGCAGGCGTGGTACGAAACTGCCGTCAACTCCCCCCGCCCCGAGGTGCGTGCAGCAACCCGGACGAGGGTGCTGGAGTACAACGAGGACGACGTGCGCGCGACCCTGGCCGTGCGCGAGTGGCTCGAGTCCCTCGACGCGTGATCCACCCGCCGAAAAGGCAGCATCAATGGTCACTCTTGGCGGCCGGGGCACGCAGCGACTACCTTGGCTAGAGTGAGCGATGAGATTGAGACCACCCCAGCCAGCACTTCCGAGGTGCCAGAAGCATACGAGGCGCCCGAATCCTCCCCGGCTGGTGACGTGGATGTGGCTGACGAAGCCGTCGACGACGACACCTTTGCCGCGTTCGGCCTGGACGAGCGGCTCGTCCGCGCGGTCCGTGAGCTCGGCTACGAGCACCCCTCCCCCATTCAGGCCGCCACGATCCCGCCGCTGCTCGCGGGACGCGACGTGGTGGGTCTCGCGCAGACCGGCACCGGGAAGACGGCCGCCTTCGCGCTTCCGATCCTGAGCCAGCTGGACCACAAGCAGAAGACCCCCCAGGCACTCGTCCTGGCCCCCACCCGCGAACTGGCACTCCAGGTCTGCGAGGCCTTCGAGAGCTACTCCGCACGGATGCCCGGCGTCCGGGTCCTGCCGGTGTACGGCGGACAGGGCTACGGCGTCCAGCTGAGCGCGCTGCGCCGCGGCGTCCACGTGATCGTCGGCACACCCGGCCGCATCATGGACCACCTGGAAAAGGGCACGCTCGATCTCTCCGAGCTCCGCTTCCTGGTGCTCGACGAGGCCGACGAGATGCTCAAGATGGGCTTCGCGGAGGACGTCGAGACGATTCTCGCCGACACCCCCGCTGACAAGCACGTGGCCCTCTTCTCCGCCACCATGCCGAGCCAGATCCGTCGCATCTCCAAGAAGTACCTGGATGATCCGGTCGAGGTCACCGTCAAGGCCTCGAAGCAGACCACACCCAACATCACGCAGCGCTACCTCATGGTGTCCTACCCGCAGAAGGTGGACGCGCTGACCCGCATCCTCGAGGTTGAGAACTTCGAAGGCATGATCGTGTTCGTCCGTACCAAGAACGAGACGGAAACACTCGCCGAGAAGCTCCGCGCACGCGGTTTCTCGGCCATGGCCATCAACGGCGACGTCGTCCAGGCCCAGCGCGAGCGCACCGTCGGGCAGCTCAAGTCCGGCAAGCTGGACATTCTGGTGGCCACCGACGTGGCTGCTCGCGGCCTCGACGTGGAGCGCATCAGCCACGTCGTGAACTACGACATCCCGACCGACACCGAGTCCTACACGCACCGCATCGGCCGCACCGGTCGCGCCGGTCGCAGCGGCGACGCCATCTCCTTCGTCACGCCCCGCGAGCGCCACCTGCTGAGGGCCATCGAAAAGGCCAACAAGAACACCCTGACCCAGATGCAGTTGCCCACCGTCGACGACGTCAACGCCACCCGGCTCAGCCGTTTTGATGACGCCATCACCGAGGCGCTTGCCTCGGAGAAGGTCGACTTCCTCCGGGACGTCGTGGCCCACTACGTCGGCGAGTACAACGTGCCCGAGGTCGACGTGGCCGCCGCACTGGCGGTGGTGCTCCAGGGTGACCAGCCACTGCTGCTGGAGCCCGAGCCCGAGCGTCGCCCCTTCAGCGAGCGCAGTGACCGTGGGGGCCGCGATGACCGTGGAACCCGCGGGGATCGAAGCGACCGTGGGCCCCGACGCGATGATGACCGTGGTGATGGTGGCGGCAAGCGCTGGCAGCGGGATGAGCGGCCCAGTCGTGCGGCCGACCCGCGGCGCGGCCGCTCCGACATGGACTACGCCACCTACCGCATCTCGGTGGGCAAGCGGCAGCACGTGGAGCCGCGTCAGATCGTCGGCGCCATCGCCAACGAGGGAGGCCTCGGGCGCGAGGACTTCGGCCACATCGACATCCGCATGGAGTACTCGCTCGTCGAGCTGCCCGCCCAGCTGCCGCCCGGCGCCTGGGAGAAGCTGCAGACCACACGCATCTCCGGTCAACTCATCGAGCTCACCCAGGACGGCAAGTCCGGACGCGCCTCCGGCCCGAACAAGCGGGGCAACTACGACCGCTAGCGGGCAGTCCGAGGGACCTCCCAAATCAGCCGGTTCGTGGGCGGCGCGGTTCCTGTGCGTCGCCACCATGTCCCTTGCTCTGGCGGGATGCGGGACGCCCTCTGGTTCTTCCCCGACGGCGCCACAGCACTGGCAGCCCACCGGCACCATGGCGTGGCACATCCAGTACCAGGGCGAGATGGGGGACCCGAACGTCCCGGTGCACAACCTCGACGGCGCGGAGACGGCCGCGTCGCAGGTGGCCGCCCTGCACGCCGCTGGCGCCCACGTCATCTGCTACCTCAATGCGGGCGCGTCGGAGACCTTCCGCGACGACTACTCGTCCTTGCCCGACAGCGTCCAGGGCGCGCCGCTGGACGACTGGCCCGGTGAGGCCTGGCTCGACGTCCGGCAACTGGACGTGCTGCTACCCATCATGGCCAGTCGCATGGACGAGTGTGCCGAAAAGGGGTTCGACGCCGTGGACCCCGACAACCTCAACGGCTTCGCAGAAGACACCGGGTTCCCGCTCACCAAGGCCGACGCGCTGGCCTACCAGCGCGCGCTCATCGGCCTGGCCCATGAACGCGGTCTGGGCATCGGGCTGAAGAACACCATGGAGTTGATCCCTGAACTGGCAAACGAAATCGACTTCGCCGTCAATGAGCAGTGCCAGGAGTACCAGGAGTGCGGCGCCTACGAGCCACTCCTGGTGCTGGGCAAGCCCGTGTTCAACGTCGAGTACGAGGGCACGTGTGAGAATCAGCCCGAGGGCGTCAGCACCGTCCTGGCCGACCTCCCGCTGGACGGGCCCACCACCAGCTGTCGCTGACTTCCACCCCGTCGGCTCGCCCAGGCTGATGCGCAGGACGGAGGTGAACCCCCTCCTCCTAGACTCGTGGCGTGGACTACCGCGTGGACTATGGAGGACTGGCGCAGGCTTCGAAACTGGCGCAGGACATCGCCGACCGTTCCTCCTCCGCCACATCCCGCATGCGGCTTGATCTCGTGGCCGCCGCGATCCCCGGAAGCGTCAGCGCAGGACGTGCCAATGCCCTCGACGCCACGCTGGCCGAAGCAGCCCGAAACATCGGTGCCAACCTTGCTGCCTACTCCTTCGCCCTGGCGACCACGGCCGAGAACTACCGAGCCGTCGAGGACACTGCCGCGGGAGCGGTCGGGCAGTTTTTCGGAGGGGCCACATGAGATGGTCTGATGGTCTCCACGTCTCGACGGATCAGCTTCGCGCCCAGGCAGCCGGACTCCACAGCAGCCACAGCGCACTGACAACGCAGCATGCCGAGCTCGAGAGCGTCGACGTCAGCCACTGGGAGGGCAGAGCCGGACGGGCTGAGCGTGTCCAGCACGAGCGGATCCTGCGCACCATCCGTCGCCAGGCCGAGTCCCTGCCACCCATCGCCGACGCCTTGAGCGAGGCCGCCGACTCCTTCGACGACATCAGTCACGCCCAGGTCACCACCATCGGCAAGGCCAACCGCTGGGGCTTCGCCATCGCGGACAGCGGCTGGATCAGCAACGAACAGAAGCTCAACCCGGATCCGCGCCGCGCCTTCGTCTATGGGGACCTCGTCACATCGGTCACCTCGCTGACGTTGCGCCTCAACGGATGCGACCTGGTGTTGGCAGGCAAGCTCGTCTTCCAGGGCGCGAAGTCAACGGTGCTGGGCTGGGGGGATTCGCTCAGTGACGCTGGGGACTGGATCGGCAACAAGGTCGCCGACGGCCTCGATTGGACGCTGGACAAGGGCAGCGACCTCCTGACCAACGTGGAGGCCTTCCTGGCACGTCGTGCCTTGTCGACCGCCACCGCATTGGAGCGGCTGCGCGACTTCGACGAGAATCCCCCACAGTGGCTGAAGGACTGGGACGACAACGGCAAACCCCCGTACATGGCAGAGGTGGCAGCCCGGGGACTGCATCGATTCGGGTTGCGGCTGGGTATGGTCGGCAACGCACTGATGGGGCGAGACCTCCACGTCTTCGACGATGGTGAGCCCTATGTTGGCGAGGTGACCCTCAAGGAGTCGGGCCCCTATTCAGGACTCGGTGACGTCATGGAAACCGTCATGGACACCTACGATCGGGGCAATGCGGACCGCAACTCCATCAATGTGACTGCCGTGGAGGACGAACACGGCAACGTCCGCTACATCGCCTCCATCCCCGGCACGGCGGAGGGGACGATGGGCCCCGCCGCGTGGATGGGGGCGCCGTCGGGGCTGGACTGGGCCGCCAACGCCATGCACGTGGGAAGTGGGCCGACAGCAGCCACCCATGCGGCATCCCAAGCCATCCAGGACGCGATCGCCGCTGACATCGACCACCGCAAGGCCAACGGCCTGTCGCTGCCCCAGGGTGCACCCGAGGTGTTGCTGGCCGGGCACTCCCAGGGTGGGATCATTGCCGGACAGCTGCTGACCAGCGACGAGTTCCTGACCGGCCTCGACGTCAAGGGCATCGTCTCTGCCGGAGCACCCCAGCAGACCCTGCCCATGAACGCCGACGTGCCGGTCTACAACTTCCAGGGTCAGTACGACCCCATCCCTCGGCTCGATCTGGGCGGTGTACGCTCCGATTTCAGCATGGATCCCGCCTCCAACGTCACCAACATCACACTGCCGCACTCGGGACCACGCACCATCATGGCAGCTCGCCTCTATGGCATGACGCCCTGGTACACCCACGCGCAGGACACATACGAAGCCGACATCAAAACGCTGCAGAGTCAGGGAACCACATCACAAGCCACGCAGGACCTCGGCAGACTGCAGGACGAGTTCGGCGCGTTCTTCACCGGCAGGACCACCTCGTACGACGTAGAGTTCGGCCGCGAGGTGGGTAACTGATGACGAAACAGGCAGCGACGATGCTCGTCGAGGACGGGCTGCGGGTGGGCATGGTGGGCTACATCGCCTGGGCCGACGCCATGGAACAGATCCGCGACGGCCAACTCCCCCACACTGACGAGGACACGCTGGCCAGCTGGGAAGCAGCCGGCATCATCACGCCCCGCGGGTTGAGCCAGGACTGGGGGCTGGCGCTGCGGGTGGCGCAGGAGGCCACATCCGGGATGGAGATCGTGTCCACCTACCGCGATGTCACCTTCGATGCCATGGTGTTCGTGCTGGACGCCCACATGGTGACCGTCACCTCGCGCGCGACCGTCGAGGAGACGGACGAGGGTTTGCAGGCAACGGCCGTGCACTCGATGCTCGAGGTGGTCCTCGCCTCCCACGTCGACCCATGGCGCCTGCTGCGACGCGTCCTGCCGCCGCTCGATGCTGTGCGCGCCCAGCCGAGGCTGCCACGGGCCGAGGAACTGGAACCACTCACACTGGACATCCTCGACATGCCGCAGGAGGCATTGTTTGACCAGGAGATCTTCTCCCAACGCCTCCAGCACCTGCCGGACCTGCCGGCAACCGTTCGCGACGCGCTCCACCCCGTGGCCAGCGTCTTTGCCTACGGCCTGGGCCAGGTGAACGGCCAACTGCGCACATCGAACGACGCATGGTCCGTCGGCGAACTGGACCTGTATCACCTCGTGCCCGGCCAGCGCGGGGTCACCCGGGTACCAGCGGGTCAACTGGGTGCCGAGCTCCTGCTGAGGCTGGCCAGTGTCTCGGGGGTGGAGGGAGTCTGATGCATCGTCGAACCGTGTTGGGAGCTGTCGTGGGGATCATGGGGCTGGCAGGCTGCGGTTCCTCGCGGGAGGAACACACCGACGAGGAATGGAACCAACTCCTCCTCGACGCGTTGACTGCTCTGGAACATGTTGGGGAAGTGACCGACCTCAGCTACTCGATGCAAGGGGTGCTCGGACTCAAGAACAGTGCGTGGATCTCCGGCATCGTGCTGTCCGACACCGACGACGACGCCATCAACGAGGCCCTGCTGGACGAGGTGGGCAGGACCATCGCAACAACCC
>JAUNVL010000029.1 GCA_030537675.1 Propionibacteriaceae bacterium
CAGCGCGCCGAGAAGGAGGAGGCCTGGAAGCAGGGCGACTCCGACATCCCGGCCGTCGTGGGCGAGGAGGAGATCGCCGTGGTGCTCTCCAACACCACGGGTATCCCGGTGTTCAAGCTCACCGAGGAGGAGTCCGCACGCCTCCTGCGCATGGAAGCCGAACTCGGGAAGCGCTACATCGGCCAGGAGGACGCGGTCAGGTCCCTGTCGCGTTCCATCCGGCGCACCCGCGCTGGTCTGAAGGACCCCAAGCGCCCCAGCGGTTCGTTCATCTTCGCCGGCCCCTCCGGCGTGGGCAAGACGGAACTGACCAAGGCTCTCACCGAGTTCCTGTTCGGCGACGAGGATGCCCTCATCACGCTGGACATGAGTGAATACTCCGAGAAGCACACTGCCTCGCGGATGTTTGGCTCACCTCCCGGATACGTCGGTTACGAAGAGGGTGGGCAGCTGACCGAAAAGGTCCGCCGCAAGCCGTTCTCCGTCGTGTTGTTCGACGAAATTGAAAAAGCACATCCGGACATCTTCAACTCACTCCTGCAGATTCTTGACGAAGGTCGTCTCACCGACGCCCAGGGCCGTGTGGTGGACTTCAAGAACACGGTCATTGTGATGACGACGAACCTCGGTTCGCGCGACATCAGCAAGACCGTCAACCTGGGATTCTCGCGTGCCGGTGATGAAGCTTCGAGTTACGAGAAGATGAAGGCGAAGGTCTCGGATGAGCTGAAGCAGCACTTCCGTCCCGAGTTCCTGAACCGTGTGGACGAGATCGTGGTGTTCCACCAGCTCACGCAGCAGGACATCGAGCGCATCGTTGACCTCATGGTGGCCGAGATCGAAGGCCGCCTGGAGGACAGGGACATGGGCATCGAGTTGACCACGGCTGCCAAGCAGTTGATCGCCAAGCGCGGGTATGACCCCGTTCTGGGTGCCCGGCCATTGCGCCGTGCCCTGCAGCGGGACATTGAGGACACTCTCGCGGAGAAGATCCTGTTCGGCGACCTCGTCCCCGGCCAGATCGTGCAGGTCGACGTCGCGGAGGAGGGCTCCGAGTACCCGTTCAAGTTCACGGGGGTCGCCAAGGGCGAACTCAAGGACCTGGAAGTGGCGATTCCCGACACGGAGTGATGCCCGAGCGGGTCAACTGCGCGCAGCATCAGTTCGACACAGCAGCATGACAGTGGCGCGGCCCCCGGGGGCTGCGCCACTGTTGCGTTTGTTGTCCAGGCGGGAAGAGCTCGTCGTCCCGGCGGGTTGCGTCAGGGAAGGAAGCGCCAGCTCAGCACCACGGCGAGTGCGAAGAGCCCACCACCAAAGACGAACAGGGCCAGGGCGGCATTCAGCCGACCATCCGCCAGCATGCCGGTGCCGCTGGTCAACGTGCGGTGGTGGTGCGCGTAGCGCCGGTGGGACTTGAGCCCGAGGACCGCTGACATTGACAGGCCCACCACCATGGGCAGGAGGGCCCAGAAACCGAACGTCGCCGAGAGTATCCGCCCGAAGATCAGCGATCCGACGGCGATGGCGAGCGCAGTTCGCTGCCACGCCAGGGCGCTGCGTTCAGGCTGGAGGCCGGGATCGAATGGCTGGCCGCTCACCGCAGGACGACTCCCAGGACCACGAGCACCCCGCTGAGCCCCACGGCCACCGCGACGGGCAGGGCCAGGGGGGCGCTGGGCAGCGGCGTGTTCTTGCGCAGCGCCCGCTCGTAGCGCATCCATCCCGACCAGGCCTGGATTGCCGAGAGGATGCCGGTGAGCATCAGCAGCACCGAGGCCGAGAGTTGGAACATCGGGTGGAGGCCCAGCCCCAACGCCTCGAGAGCCACACCGCCTGCCAACAGGGCGAGCCCTGTGCGCACCCAGGCGAGGAATGTCCGCTCGTTGGCGAGCGTGAATCGCGCGTCGGGTTCGGTGCCGTGCGAGTACACCGAGCGTGGGAACCGTTCTCTGGCCATGATGTCCTTCCTTCTGCTCGCAGCAACTGTAACGGCTCGGAGCAGGTGGGGTTCGTGCGCCATGATGGAGGCGTGTTCGGGGCGTTGCGTGGCAGGTACGGGAGGGCGTTGGCCCCCATGGCGCGGCTGCTGATCAGGATGGGGCTCAGCCCGTCGACGGTCACCGTCCTGGGTGCCTTCGGTGTGCTGGCCTCGGCACTGTGGTTCCTGCCACGCGGGCAGCTGGTTGCTGGGGCGTTGTCGGTGATGTTCTTCCTGCTGGCTGACGGGCTCGACGGGACGATGGCCCGGACGGCGGGCCGGGAATCCAGGTTCGGCGCCTTCCTTGACTCGACGCTCGACCGGATGGCCGACGCAGCTCTGTTCGTGGCTCTCGCATGGTGGTGCATCCGCAGTGAGGATGGGGTGGGGGCTGCGCTGGCGGCTGCTGCGCTCGTGGCGGGGTTTCTTGTGTCCTACGCCCGTGCCAGGGCCGAGGCGGAGGGGTGGGACGCCTCCGTCGGTGTGTTCGAGCGCACCGACCGCCTCGTGGTGACGCTGGCCGGCACGCTCGCCGTCGGCTTCGGTGCACCGGTGTGGGGGCTGTGGTTGGCGTTGGCAGTGGTGGTGGCAGGCAGCACCGTGACAGTGGTGCAGCGGATACTCGCCGCCGCACGTGCCAGCCTCACGCAGGGGTGATGGCTCCGCCGATCAGCCGCACGCGCACCTCGTGCCCTGCGACTTTCTCGGGGGACGTGAGGGTGGCGCTCTGACCGCCCGGGAGACGGACGCCTACTTCCACCTCGCCCAGCGCGAATCCCTGTCCGAGCACCGGCAGCGCGATGCCGCCGGGGTCCAGCTCGAGGCTCCGAGGCCCGATCCCCAACACATGGCATGCGTCCAACTGACCCTGCCACCCCAGTTCATCGGCCTCCCGGGGTGTCAGGAACGCGGTGAAGCCGAGGAACCGTGCGACCTCCCGCGATGCGGGGCTGCGCCACAGGACGTCCGGTTCGGCCCGCTGCAGGAGCTGGCCACCCCCCAGTACGGCGACGGTGTCGGCGATCGTGGATGCCTCATCCTGGTCGTGGGTCACGTGGATGGCGGTGGTGCCCACCTCCCGCAGGATGCGGGCCAGTTCGTCGGCCAGATGATCGCGAAGGTTGCGATCCAGGGCCGAGAGGGGTTCATCCAGCAGCAGGGCACGGGGCGACGGAGCAAGCGAGCGTGCGAGCGCGACGCGTTGTGCCTGGCCGCCGGAGAGCTCGGTCACCTTGCGGTTCTCGTAGCCCTCCAGCCCCACGAGGTGCAGCATTTCGCGAACCCGCTCCTGCCGTCGCGGCCGGGAGAGTTTCGTGAGGCCGTAGGCGATGTTGCGTCCGACGTCCATGGTGCTGAAGAGTTGTGCGTCCTGGAAAACGAATCCGAAGTTGCGCTGGTGAACCGGGGTGTCACGCAGGTCCTCTCCATCCCACAGCACCTCGCCCGTCGCGAGCGGCTCCAGTCCGGCGATGGCGCGCAACAGCGACGATTTTCCCGAGCCCGAGGGGCCGAGCAGCGCGAGCACCGCTCCCGGCTCCACGCCCAGGCTGACGTCGGACACGGCGACGAGGTCCCCGTAGGTGACCGTCACGTTGCGGATCTCCAGACCCGATGATGCAGCTACCACGTGGCCACCCCTTTCGGCCGGGCGTACTCCGCCGCGGCCATGACGATCGCGGTCAAGCATGCCAGCAGGGCAGAGGCCGCCAGCGCCATGCCGTAGTTGTCGGCGCCGGGACGTCCGAACAGCCGGTAGATGACCACCGGCAAGGTCGGATTCTCAGGGCGGGACAGGAACGAGGTGGCGCCGAACTCACCCAGGGACGTGGCGAGCGCGAACCCGATGGCAAGGCCGAGGCCGCGGATCAGGTGAGGGAGTTCGATGCGCCGCAACACCTGCCAGCTGTTGGATCCCAGGGCGCGGGCCGCTTCCAACTGGCGCGGATCAATGGCCCGCAGAGCAGGCAGCAGGCTTCGCACCACGAGCGGCAGTGCCACCAGTGCCTGGGCGATGGGAATCAGAACGAGGCTGCTCCGCAGGTCCAGGGGCGGACGGTTGAGGGTGATGAGATAGCCGAACCCGACGGTGACGGCGGAGACCCCGAGCGGCAGGAGGAAGGCGCCCTCCAGCGCGGTGAGGCCACGGCGCCCAGCGGACGTGCGGGGACGTCGGGACGCGACCAGGCTGACGAGGACACCGAGAGTCACGGCTATGGCGCAGGCGGCGGACGCGGTCCAGGCGGAGTTCCACACGGCCTGCCAGACGGGTACGGTCAGCGTCCCACGGCTCCCGGTGGTGGCGAGGTTCGCATAGTTCTGCAGCGACCATCGCCCGTCGCGTCGCAGCGAACGGAGAACGAGGTTGGCGATGGGCAGCACCAGGAGGAGGACCACGACCAGCCCGGTGATGGTGAGGGCGAACCAGTCACGGGTGGGGGACAGGGGGTGCTCCCCGCTGTCGTCGACATGCAGCCGCAACGACTGCTGGGTGCGGCGCTCCAACGCGTTGCTGACGAGCAGGGTGGAGGAGACGATGACCAGTTGGGTGATGGACAGTGCCGCGGCTGCACGAAGGTCCAACAGCTGCGTCGTCTGGTACCAGATCTCGGTTTCGATCGTGGAGTACTTCACACCGCCCAACACCATGATGATGCCGAAGGCGGTGGAGCAGAACAGGAACACCAACGAGGCGCCCGCCGCGATCGCGGGTCCGAGCGCGGGGAGGGTGACGGTCAGCAGCGTGCGTACCGGGGAGGCCCCCAGCACCTGCGCGGCCTGACCGAGCCTGGGGTCCAGGCGGGCCCACACGGAGCCGGTGGTGCGCACCACCACGGCGACGTTGAAGAAGCACAGGGCAAGGAGGATCGCGGGGTAGGACTCCTTCAGCTGGAGGAAGCCCAACAGGGCACCGGGGTTGAACAGCGAACCGAATGCGACGGCCACCACCACGGTCGGCAGGACGAAGGGGACTGCCACGATGGCGCGGAGCACGCCCCGGCCGGGGAAGCGGCAGCGGTACAGCAGGTACGCGACAGGCAGGCCCAGCAGGACGCAGAGCAGGGTGGCGAGGGTGGCCGTCGACAGGGTGAACCACAGGATGCGCCACGTGCGGGGTGCCGAGAACACCTCGGTGAAGCCGGCGAGGCTCCACACACCGTCGTCGTGGAAGCCACGCAGCACGAGGTTGGACACCGGGGCCAGGAAGAACACCGCCAGGAAGAGCACCGGGATCGCCCCGGCCACCACCCACGCGATGCGCCCGGCGCGGTGCACGCCGGTGCGTCGGATCAACCGATGACCTTGGCCGTCCACGCCTTGATCCAGGTACTCCGGTTGGCGCTCGTGGCTGCCGGGTCGAGGGTGAGTGCGTGGTCGGAGAGGGGCGCAAAGTCCACCCACTCCTGGGGGAGGGCGACGTCGGTCACGGGGTACATGAACATGGCCTCCGGGATTCCCGACTGGACGTCCTCGGAGAGCAGGAAGTCAATGAACTGCTGCGCGCCCTGCTCGTTCTGGGCGCCCTCGATGACACCTGCGTACTCCACCTGTCGGAAGCAGGTGCCGAGCAGGGCAACCGTGGTGGACCGCGAACCGTCCTCGGTGACCGTGTAGGCGGGGGAGGTGGCATACGACACCACGAGCGGGCGCGGACCCTCGCCGTCGGCACCGGAGAATTCGGTGTAGTAGGCATCCGACCAACCGCGGACCACGGAGACGCCGTTGTCGACGAGTCCGTCCCAGTAGTCGAGGTAGCCGTCCTCGCCGAAGGTGGCGATGGTGGCGAGGAGGAACGACAGACCGGGCGAGGAGGATGCGGGGTTGGTAACCACGAACAGATCCTTGTACTGGGGTTCGACGAGGTCATCCAGCGTCGTGGGCACCGGGATCCCGTTGTCCTCGAACCACTGGAGATCCGCGTTGACGCACACATCGCCGAAGTCGATCGGGGTGAGGGCCTCCGTCGTGAACTGCGAGGCACTGGGCGGCAGGGCGGCAGAGTCGTACTCGGCGATGACCCCCTCCTGCACGGCGCGGCTGGAGAAGGAGTTGTCTATGCCGTAGACCACGTCGCCGAGCGGGGCGTCCTTCGTCAGGACCAGCTGGTTCACCAGGGCGCCGCCATCACCCGGGGCGACGTAGGTGACGTCCAGCCCGGACTCCGCTGCGAAGCGTGCCTTCAGCTCCTCGGACATGGCGAACGAGTCGTGGGTGACCACCGTCAGGGTGGTGGAGCTGGATGGCCCGGGATCCGTGGGTGGTGTGCTGGAGTTGGCTGGTTGCGAGCATGCGACGAGCGCCGCACTCGCGGCGAATGCCGTGACGAGCCTGCAGAGTCTGGATGTTGACATGGTTGGTGCCTCCCGTCGCCGGGTCCAGCCAATGCTGGAGAGAATTCTCACTCCCTACGCCGGTGCGAACCGGATCAGGTATGAGGGTCTGCGGGTATCCGCACTCTCAGCGCCCTGTTGGCGCTCCCCTGTGTACGGACCAATCTTATACCGGTGTCCTCCGGGACCCGGATCTCAGCCAGCTGTGTCGGGGCGGGAGTAGGCGGCCTCCGTGATGCGCAGCAGGGCGTCACGTGTCAACCTGGCCCGGGCCTGTCCTACCCCCTCGAGTTGGAGAAGGTCGCTGACGGAGGCGCCGAAGAGTTCCTGGAGCTCGAAGCTGTCCACCAGCTTGGTCACCAGAGCTTGCGGGAGGCGTCCGACGTCGGTGAGCAACCGGACCCCGCGCGTCTTCAGGGGGGTCTCCAGGTAGACCTGCGGCCCGAATCCCATGCGGTCGGCCACGAGCTGAGGGCTCAGCAGCTCTTCCGGGGAGAAGTTGCGGAGGCTGTCCAGGGTGAAGTCCGCGGGCTCGCCCAAAGCGTGCGCGTAGTCGGCCGCCAGCATCTCCGCCAGCCCCTCGAAGGATGCAGCGAGCTCGGCGTGCTGCAGGTCGATCAGCCGACCCTCGACGCCGAGGGTCTCCACGTGGAACTGCGTCTCCGCCGACAACCGGCGGGTCATCTCATAGCGGTGGGCCACCTGCACCAGATCACGGATGGTGACCTGCTCGCTGACCTCCAACGAGTTGAACGCTCCGATGATGTTGTCCAGCCGGGCGACGAAGCTCGTGAGCGTGGCGATGCTCTGGTTGGCGCGGCTGATCATCTGCGATGAGGTCTCCAGCACGTGGCGCTTGCCGTCCACGAAGAGCGAGATGGTGGACATGGAGGATGACACCGTCACCACGGGGACCGCGGCCGCCTGGGCGGTCTGGTCTGCGGAGCGATGTCGGGTTCCTGTCTCGGCCGACGGCAGGTCCCCGGTGGGCACGAGGTGCACGCCGGCGGCGACGATGCGGGTGAGGTCGGTCGACAACACGATGGCGCCGTCCATCTTCGCGAGCTCCCGCAGGGACTGAGGGGTGTACTCCACGTCCAGTCGAAATCCGCCCGAACTCAGCTGGGCGACCTTGGCGTTGTGTCCCAGCACGACGAGCGCTCCCGTCCTGCCGTGCAGGATGCGGTCCAGCCCCGCCCGCAGTGGGGTGCCGGGCGCGAGCAGGCGCTGGTACTGCCTCAATCTCGCTCTTGGCACGGATGCTCCTACTGCTGGGTGCTGGCTGTTCTGCGCAAGTCTAGAACCCCCAGAGCATCAGCGAGGGTTCCCACCTCCACGACGCGCAGACCGGCCAGCCGCGGCACCTTCACAGTCACGTCGCGTGAGCCGGTGGGGACGATGGCAAGTTCGAAGCCCAGACGGGCGGCCTCGGCCAACCGGCGCTCCACGCCGGGCACGCGCCGCAGGTCTCCGGCCAACCCCACCTCGCCCAGCGCCACGAGCCGCTGTGGGTGGTGACGCTCCAGCGCGGCCGAGGCGACGGCGATGGCGGTGGCCAGGTCCACCGACGGGTCGCTCACGCGCGCCCCACCCACGGTGGACACGTAGACGTCCCTCTGGGACAGGGGCAGCCTCGCCTTGTTCTCCAAAACTGCCAACACCATGGCGATACGGGATGAATCGAGGCCGTGGGTGGTGCGTTTCGGGGAGGACTGGTTGGGCGACGGCGCCACCAGGGCCTGCACTTCTGCGAGCAGCGGGCGCCGGCCCTCCAGCGTCACCGTGACGCACGTTCCGGGGACCGGCTCGGGATGCGTCGTGGTGAACAGACCTGAGGGGTCGGTCACCTCCACGATCCCGCGCTCGCTCATCTCGAAGCACCCCACCTCGTCTGCGGGTCCGAAACGGTTCTTGGTGGCGCGCACCATGCGGAACCCGGAGTGCCTGTCACCCTCGAAGCTGAGGACCACGTCCACGAGGTGCTCCATGGTGCGGGGGCCGGCGATGGAACCGTCCTTGGTGACGTGCCCCACGATCAGGACAGCCATGTTGCGGCGCTTCGCCACCCTGCCCAGCGCGGCAGTCACCTCGCGCACCTGGGACGGGCCGCCGGGTGCGCCGTCGGTCTCAGCGGTGGCGATGGTCTGCACCGAGTCCACGATCAGCAGGCTGGGGGAAACCTCCTCGACATGGCCCAGAATTGTGCCGAGGTCGTTCTCCGAGGCGAGGAAGAGATCATCGTGGACTGCGCCTGTGCGCTCCGCACGCAGCTTCACCTGCGACGCGGACTCCTCGCCCGATATGTAGAGGGTTCTCTCCCCGGTGCCTGCCCACTTGGCGGCCACATCGATGAGGAGCGTGGACTTTCCGACGCCGGGCTCGCCCGCCAGCAGCACCACGGCGCCGGGAACGATGCCGTCGCCGAGCACGCGATCGAGCTCTCCGATCCCCGTGCGTTTGCGCCGCGCCGAGTCGGTGGCAACCTCGCTGATGCGCTGTGCGCTGGTGGTGGGGGCGCTGGAGGAGACCTGCTTCAGCTTGGGGGCGCCACGCTCCACGACGCTGCTCCACGCCTGGCACTCACCGCACCGGCCCACCCATCGAACGGCGGTCCAGCCGCACTCGGTGCATTGGTACGCGTCCTGTTTGCTGGCCATGCCCACACCCTATGCACCGGCACTGACAGAACAGGGATCCCGTCAGTGCGATGCCAGCGGCTGTCTCAGATGGTGACTCGGCCCCTGCTCGTGTCGAAGGTCACGCTGTTGATGCCGGGGACCCCGTTGGGAGCCAGCAACCTGAGGGCGACACCGTCGAGGGCATCCACCACTTGGTGGCCCAGCCATTCGGAGAGTCGCTCGGAGGATCCGGAGATCTCCACCTCGGCGAGGCGAACGTCTCCGGGCAGCGCGCCGGGGCGCAGCGCCTCGTCTGACTTCCACTCCAGGAAGTAGGGCAGCTGGGGGTCGGCCATCAACCCACGAATGCCGATCTGGGTCCATTCCAGCTTGCGGCCATCCGGGAAGTGACGGGAGCCGGGGACGGCGGAGCGCTCGAGGCGGGCCTCGAAGGGAGCCAGGTCGTCAACACTCACGACCCATCCCAGCCAGCCGCCGCCCATTTCGGAGCGGGCGCGAACGGCCTGCCCGAAAGCGGCCTTCTCTGCTGCGGGATGGTCCAGCACTTCCACGACCTCGATGTAGCGGTCGTCGGCGAGCGGAATGATGTGGTTGCGGGTCCCGAAACGGGGATGGAATCCGCCGTCCTTGAACTCGGTTCCCAGTTGGGTGGCGAGACGTTCGGCATCAGCCTTGAGGCCGTCGGGTCCCGTTGCGAAAATCATGTGGTCGACATGCATGGCATCATTCTGCCCCCCTGACCGCCGTTCCCCCAATCGGCACCCACTGGGGCGTGGGCCGCGCGCTAGGGTTGAAGTGTGCAGGCCTCGAAAGTATTGCTGTCAACGACTTCGGTTTACCCGGAGGCGACTGCGAGCGCGTTCGAACTGGCGTCGTCCCTGGGGTTCGACGGCGTCGAACTCATGGTCGGGGTGGACCGGTTGACCAGCGACGTGGAAGCCGTCGCGAAACTCAGTGAGTACCACGGCGTGCAGGTCCATTCCGTCCACGCGCCGTGCCTGCTCGTCAGCCAGGACACCTGGGGCCCCGACCCGTGGCAGAAGCTGGAGCGATCCGCCCGTGCCGCGCAGAGGCTGGGCGCCGACGTCGTGGTGGTCCACCCCCCGTTTCGTTGGCAGCGTGAGTACGGCGAGGGTTTCGTCGACGGCATCCGCCGCCTCAACCGTGAATCCGGTGTGACGTTCGCCGTGGAGAACATGTACCCGTGGCGCACACCCGCTGGCGGTTTCCAGGCGTACCTGCCGGACTGGAACCCCACCGACATCTCCTACGAGCACCTGACGCTCGACCTGAGCCACGCGTCGACGTCGCGTCTGCAGTCCATGGATCTCGTTCGGGCATGGGGCGACCGGTTGGCGCACGTCCACCTCACCGACGGCAGTGGATCCTTCAAGGATGAACACCTGATGCCGGGTGAGGGTGACCAGCAGGCGTGGCGTGTCGTCGAGGAACTTGCAGCCAGGAACTTCGGCGGCCACATCGTTCTGGAGGTCTCCACGCGTCGTGCCAGGACCAGGCATGAACGACAGGAGATGCTCGCGGAGGTTCTGCGCTCCACGAGGGAGATGCAGCAGAGGGGCGTACGGGGCTGAGATGCGGCGATCCGGCAATGTTGTCACTGGGTTCATCCGTTCGCGTCCCCTCCAACGGGCAGCCCGGGAATCAGAGAGTGTCCGCGAACTCGCACAGCAGTGGTTCGCCGGCGAACTGATCACCGACGCGGTCTTCCTTGCGGAGAAGTTGCGGAGGCAGGGTCTCTCGCTGAGCTTCCACCACCTTCCCCGTGCCGGGGAGGAACTGGGCACCGTCGTCCAATTGTCGTCCCTGCTCCGGGCGCTTGGCCACGGCGCAGCGGGCGTGGAGCTTTCCGTGAAGCCATCGACGTTGGGACTGCGCGATTCGGCAGCCCTGGCGCGCGAGAACCTGTCAGAACTGTGTGCCACGGCCGACGGGCACGGCGCGTACGTCACCCTGGAAATGCAACGGCCCGAGGAGTACGCAGCGACGCTCGCACTGTTTCGCACCGTCAGGGCGGAGCACCGGGAACTGGGGGTGACGATCCCCGTCAACATGAAGCGGGCCGAGACGGACTGCGTCAACCTGGCCCGCGAGGAAGCGCGCGTGAGGCTGTGCGTCGGTTCCTATCCCGCGCCGCGTGCGATCGCCATCCACGGGGAGCACAACAAGTCGCGCGCCCTCGTGCGATGCCTGCGCATCCTCATGAAGTCGGACGCCCACCCCATGCTTGCAAGCCACGACCCCCGGGTCGTCACCATCGCCCAGGATCTGGCGCAGCGCAACGACAAGGGCCGCGACGACTTCGAGTTCCAGATGCTGCTGGGTGTCCGATCGCTCGAGCAGCGTCGGCTGGTCGACATCGGGCTGACCGCGCGCACCTACATCCCCTTCGGCCCCGGCTGGTACGAGTACCTGGCCACCCGTGTCGCCGCCCGGCCACGCACGCTGCTCAGCTACGCACGCGCTGTGCTGGACAAGCGGTGAGCCTGCCGTCTGCCGCGCCGGCAACCCGGCAACTGCGGGTGGAGATGCTGGTGGTGCTCGGGATCTCGCTCGGCCAGTCAGCCGTCTATTCGCTGCTGTCGCTGATCAACAAGCTGACCCTGCCCATCGCCCTGAACAAGCAGACCACCAGCATGAACACCAGTGCCACCCCGGACAGGCCCTGGCTTGACCTGGCGTACCAGGCGGCGGGACTCGTCTTCCCCCTGATGCCGGTGGCGCTCGTCCTCTACCTCCTGTGGGTCTTCCACCGACCGGACGGCGGACCCTTCCGGGCGATCGGCTTCGACCTGCGGGCGCCTGGGAAGGATCTGGGGTGGGGGTTCCTCACGTTCGCCGGCATCGGCGTGGCGGGCCTGGCGTTCTACTTCGCCGCCCGGGAACTCGGCATCAACACGTCCATCTCCGCCGCCAACCTGACTGCGGCCTGGTGGAGCATCCCCGTGCTGCTGCTGAGGGCCGCCATGAACGGCATCCTGGAAGAAGTGGTCATGGTGGGCTACCTGTTCACCAGATGGCGCCAGGGCGGCGGTGGCGTGGTGGCCATCGTGGTGGGCAGCGCGCTGATTCGCGGTGGCTATCACCTGTACCAGGGCTTCGGGGGCTTCATCGGCAACGCCGTCATGGGTGTGGTGTTCGGACTTGTCTACCTGCGCACGAAGCGCGTGATGCCGCTGGTGGTGTGCCACACCCTCCTCGACATCTTTGCCTTCGTCGGTTACGCGCTGCTGAAGCCATACATCGCCTGGCTGTGACGGCGTCGCCGTGCACACGCGGTGGGCATCCGGTGCGTGTGCGGCGCCCCCTTCAGTAGAATCGCCGCCATGCGAGTTGGAGTGTTTGGAGCCACCGGTCAGGTGGGCGAGGTCATCCGTCGGTTGCTGGTGGAACGGGACTACCCGGTGGAGGAGATGCGTTTCTTCGCCTCCTCCCGATCCGCGGGGCGAACCCTGGACTGGAAGGGCCGCGACATCACCGTCGAGGATGCCTCCACGGCAGACTTCACCGGACTGGACGTGGCACTGTTCTCAGCGGGCGGCGCCACGTCGAGGGCGCTTGCCCCCACGGTCGCAGCCGCTGGTGCCATCGTCATCGACAACTCCTCGGCATGGCGCATGGATGACCGCGTCCCCCTGATCGTCGCCGAGGTGAACCCGCAGGACGTCGACGCCGCGGACATCGGGATCATCGCCAACCCCAACTGCACCACCATGGCCGCCATGCCGGCCATCAAGGCGCTGCACGATGCCGCGGGCCTGAGTGCCATGCAGGTGACCACCTTCCAGGCGGTGTCCGGCTCCGGTGTGGCAGGCGTCAGCACGCTGAAGAACCAGATCGCCCAGATCGACGACCCCACGAGCCTGGCGACCGACGGTTCGACCTTCACACCGGAGGACCTCGGACCCTACGTGGCGCCCATCGCGTTCAACGCCGTGCCCCTGGCCGGTGCCATGGTGGACGACGGCGAGGGCGAAACGGATGAGGAGAAGAAGCTGCGCAACGAATCGCGCAAGATTCTCCACCTCCCGGACCTGAGGGTGGCGGGCACGTGCGTGCGGGTCCCCGTCTTCAGTGGACACAGCCTCAGTATCCACGCGCAGTTCGAGCGGCCCATCACCCCGCAGCAGGCGCGCGAAGCGCTCGCCGTGGCGCCGGGCGTCGAACTGCTGGACGTGCCGACGCCGCTGCATGCGGCTGGCAAGGACTCATCCTTCGTGGGCCGCATCCGGGCCGACCAGTCCTTCGAGGGGGGCCGTGGGCTGGTGCTGTTCATCAGCAACGACAACCTGCGCAAGGGCGCAGCCCTGAACACCATCCAGATCGCGGAATTGCTGGTCCGATGACTGGGGCTGGGGACAACCCGGGCGAGGCTGGGCCGCTCGCTCTCATCGGTGCCGGCGCCATGGGCGAAGCCCTGCTGAGTGGCTGGTTGGCAGCGGGCACGAAGGCGACGGACATCGTGATCGTCGATGCCCACACGCCCCGCGTGACGGAGTTGGAGGAGCGCTACGGGGTTCGTGGCGTCGCTCTGCAGGAGGCCACCGCTGCACGCACCATCGTGCTGGCCGTCAAGCCGCACCAGGTGAGCGACGTCCTGGGCGAGCTGTCACAGACGATCGGGAAGGAGTCCGTGGTGGTGTGCATCGCTGCGGGTGTCACCCTGGCGCAGCTCGCAGACGGCCTTCCCCACGCGCAACCCATCATTCGTGTGATGCCCAACACCCCGTCGCTGGTGGGGGAGGGCATGGCCGGCGTGGTCGCCGGGGCGAATGCTTCGGAACAACAGCGGGACCTCGTCGTCGAACTGTTCCAGGCGGTGGGCAGAGCGGTCGTGGTGGAGGAATCCTCTCTGGACGCGCTGACGGCGCTCTCGGGCTCAGGACCCGCCTACCTGTTCTACATCGCTGAGGCCATGATCGAGGCAGGTGTGCACCAGGGACTCACCCGTGCACAGGCCACGGAACTGGTCAACCAGACCGTCAAGGGCGCGGGAATCATGCTGGCGACCTCCGGTGAGTCCGCCACTGTGCTCAGGGAACGCGTGACCTCACCGGGAGGTACCACGGCGGCCGCGCTGCGGGCCATGGATGACCACGGCGTCCGCTCAGGCATGCTGGCAGCGGTCGAGGCATGCGTCCGGCGCAGCCAGGAGATGTCACGCTGAGACGACGATTGGTGAGGGGCGAGGAACCCGGGTTACCATGGGGAGTCGCCCGGAGCCGTGGTCCTGAAGAGGGCTGCTATCCGTTCGGGCAAATACTGGAGATATCGAAAGGCACGAAGTGGGCTCAGTCATCAAGAAGCGACGCAAGCGTATGGCGAAGAAGAAGCATCGCAAGCTTCTGAAGAAGACCCGTATCCAGCGTCGTCGCGCCGGAAAGTAAGTTGTCATTGCCCTCACGGGTCCTCCTCCTCACCCGCCAGAATTGCACCCTGTGTGACGAAGCGGCTGTCGTGGTGGCCCGGACCTGCGAGGATGCAGGTGTCGGTTGGCGCGTGCTCGACGTCGATACCGACGAAGAGTTGCGGGCCGCCTACACGGACCATGTTCCCGTGGTGTTCACCGATGGTGAGCTCCACGGGTATTGGTTTGTTGAAGCGGAGAAGTTGAAACAAGCGCTGGTTGGCCATCCCGCCCGTCCCATGGGGGACAACTGGCGGCCCTCACAGCACCACCATGTCTGAGTTGGGGGACCAAGCCGTGACCGATTCCGACGAAGCCTTGCTCGCTGAGACCGACGGCGCAGTTGGTTCCCTGACCGTGGTGGGCGCCGGCCCCGGCGATGTCGAGTTGATGGCACTCGCAGGCTTTCGGGCCATTGCGAGGGCCGACCTCGTGGTCGTCGACTCCAGGGAACACCTGGCCATACTCGAGCACCTCGGCATCACGCATCACGCCACTGTGGTCGTGGCCTCAGGCGACCAGCACCAGCAATTGGCAGAGGCACTCGACGAGGGCAGGCACGTGGTGCGCGTCACCGCCGATGACCACCTCCTCGATGGTTTCCATTCCAAGGCCCTGCCGCAGATCCTCAAGACCCATCGCAATCGCACCCACGTGGTTCCCGGCATCAGCCGTTGGGACTGCGCCCTGAACTTCGGTGGTGTTGCGCCCACTGCCTCCGTCGCACTGCTGGACGCCAGCGCGTCCGTGCCACCCGAGGACGAATGGCCCACGGCGGGGACCGTGGTGATCTGGACCACCGAGGGGATGCTCGCCCGTGTGGCCGCGCGCGGCGCCCAGGTCCACGGCCACGATGCCCAGGTGCTGGAAATCACCGGCTTGGGAACCACTGCACAGATCAGCCGCCTCACCACGTGGGCCGAGGTTGTTTCTGCCAGCGTCAACCCGGGCGCCGAACACTTCCTCGTCACCGGCCCCGGTATCGCTGATGCCGCGCGGGCCCGACTGGACTGGTTCGGCACCAAGCCGCTCTTCGACTGGAGCGTCGTCATCCCGCGCACCAAGGACGACTTCGACGATCTCATCGAACAGCTCTACCGCTACGGCGCGAGCAGTGAAGTGGTGGCCACCCTCTCCATCGAGCCGCCCCGCACGGAGCAGGCCATGGAGAAGGCCATCCGCGGACTCGTGGACGGACGCTACCTCTGGATCGTCTTCACCTCCCCGCACGCGGTGGAGGCCATCATCGAACGGCTTGCCGAAAGCGGCCTCGACTCCCGGGCACTCTCCGGCGTGCTGATCGCCGCCGTTGGCCGCGGGTCCGTCGAAGCACTGGCCCGCCACGGCCTCGTCGCAGACCTGGTCCCCGTCGGTGAGAACACCGCTGGTGGCCTGGCAGTCGAATTCCCCGCCCATGACACCCTCATCGATCCGCTCGACAGGGTTCTGGTGCCCAGCGCCGACGTTTCCGTGACGTTGCTGCTCGAAGGGCTCGGCCGTCTCGGCTGGGAGGCCGAGGAAGTCACGGCCTACCGCACCGTCCGTGCCTCGCCCCCACCCGCCGACGTGCGGGAGCGCATCAAGGACGGCATGTTCGATGCTGTGGTCTTCACGTCATCAACGGCTGTCCGCAACATGATCGGCATCGCGGGCAAGCCGCACGCATCCACGGTCGTCGCTGCCATCGGACCAGCCACCGCAGCGGCGTGCGAGATGCACGGCCTGCACGTTGACGTGGTCGCCGACGCACCCACGTTCGAATCGGTGGCCGAGGGTCTCGCATGGTTTGCCGACCGTCGCAGGGCGGAACGCGCTGAGCAGGGTCTCCCCGATACCAAGCCGTCGGAACGCAAGCGTCGCAAGCGTCGCAAGGCAGCTGCTGATCCCGCATAGGCTTGGCGGAAAGGCGACAAGGAGCAATGCATGACTGAGGAACCCCGCATCGTGCACGTGATGCGTCATGGGCAGGTACACAACCCCGACGGTGTCCTGTACGGACGGTTGGATGGCTTCGGCCTCTCCGAACTGGGCCACCTGATGGCAGCGACGATGTCGCAGCACTGGGCTGACGTTCCCCTGACCCATCTGCGGTGCTCGCCCTTGCAGCGTGCTCGGGAGACGATGGCACCCACGGCTGAACTGTTTCCCCAGCTCGACGTCGTCATCGACGAGCGGGTGATCGAGGCCGACAACGTGTTCGAGGGCAAGGTTTTCGGTGCCAGGAACAAGGCACTGCGTGACCCCGCCATGCTGCGACACGTTCTGAACCCGCTTCGGCCCAGTTGGGGCGAGCCCTACGTCGACATCGCAGCCCGCATGCGAGCCGCACTGTTCGACGCCGCGGCGGCCGCCGGCGACGGTGGTCAGGCGCTGGTGGTGTCCCACCAACTCTCCATCTGGATTGCGCGTTGTGACGCTGAAGGCATGCGCTTCGCACACGATCCGCGCCGCCGCCAGTGCACGTTGGCGTCCGTGACGTCCTTCACGTTCAGGGACGGCCGCGTCACCGCGGTCGACTACGCGGAGCCCGCTGGCCACCTGCTGCCCGTGAAGACGGGCCGCAAGTTCAAGGTCGGCACGTGAAGCGGTGGCTCGTCCCCGGGGTCGCTGCGGTGCTGTGCCTGCTCCCGGCCTGCTCGACTGAACCCGCGCCGGCGACACAGGGCGGGGTCGGTTTCGAGGTGGGCAACGGCTCGGTGCTGGTGCTGCCGGGCGATGAGCGGCAGGAGGCGCCTGAGCTGGCGGGTTCGACGCTGGACGGCGACCCGCTGTCCACCGCCGACTACGCCGGCAGCATCATCGTGTTGAACGTGTGGGGATCCTGGTGTGCCCCGTGTCGGGCCGAGGCACCTGCGTTGGTGGCTGCTGCGGAGCAACTGCCGGACGTCCAGTTCATCGGCATCAACACGCGTGATCTCGACCCGGCACCCGCCCAGGCGTTCGTCCGGGCCTTCGGCGTCGAGTACCCCAACCTCTATGATCCCGACGGTGCACTGCTGCTCGGTTTTGGGCAGGTACCGCCCAAGGCGATCCCCAGCACGCTGGTGATTGATGAGTCCGGCCGTGTCGCGGCGCGGATGCTGGGCGAGATCAGCACTTCCACGCTCGTCGGCGTGGTCGAAGACGTACAGGCCAGCGGATGATCCTCCTGGAAAGCTGGATCAGCCAGGCGCTGGGTTCGTCGTTGGCGCTGGCCATCCCGGTGGCGGTACTGGCGGGCGTGGTGTCGTTCGCGTCGCCATGCATCCTGCCGTTGCTTCCCGGCTACCTCTCCTATGCCTCCGGCCTCGGTGCCACCCAGATCAGCGAGGGGACGGGCAACCGACGCGCCCTGATCTTCGGCACCATCGGTTTCGTCCTGGGTTTCGCCGTGGTCTTCGTCCTCACCGGCGCACTGTTCGGACGGCTGGGTGGCTTCCTGCTGAATAATGAGCGGACGATCACCGTGATCGCCGGCATCATCATCATCATCCTGGCCGCCGGCTTCATCGGGTGGCTCCCCATGCCACCGCAAGTGCGATTGTCGGCACTGCCGCGGATGGGCGTCGCCGCATCACCACTGCTGGGGTTGGCGTTCGGGTTGGGCTGGACACCATGCATCGGACCCACGCTGTCGGTGGTCCTGACGCTGGCGCTCACCGAGGGTTCCGCGGTCAAGGGTGCACTGCTCGCCTTCTTCTACGCTCTGGGCCTGGGGTTGCCTTTCCTGGCGTTCGCCGCCGCCTTCACCCGGCTCGGCCCGCATCTTGGCTGGCTCCTGCGGCACCAGCGTGCCTTCCAGGTAGCCGGCGGCGTGCTGCTGCTGGTGGTCGGTCTGGCGATGGTCACAGGTTTGTGGGACGTTGCCATGGCGCAGGTCCGCAACTGGGTGTCCTCCTTCGGGACCATCCTGTGAGCCCCCGCACCGCCTCCAGCGCTCCCGCCATGAAAACCGGCGAGTTCGTCCGCTGGTGCTGGACCCAACTGACGAGCATGCGCACGGCGCTCGTGATGCTCTTCATGCTCGCGCTGGCCGCCGTGCCCGGCTCGATGATCCCGCAGGAGAGCATCTCACCCATCGAGGTCTCCGACTTCAAGAACGCGAACCCCACACTGGACGCCATCTTCACCCCGCTCGGGATGTACAACGTCTACACATCCGTCTGGTTCTCCGCGATCTACCTGCTGTTGTTCGTGTCGCTGGTGGGGTGCATCCTCCCGCGCGTCGCGCTGTATGCCCGTGCGCTGCGCAAGCCACCCCCATCGCTGCCGGCCAGGCCCGAGCGGTTGCCCGTCAACCACTCCACCGCGGTCCATGGTGCGCCCGAGGCCGCACTGGATCGGGCCGAGACGTGGTTGCACGGCAAGAAGTACCGCACGCGTCGCTTCGCCGAGGGAGTCAGTGCGGAGCGCGGCTACTCGCGTGAAGCGGGCAACCTGGTGTTCCACAGCGGACTGGTCGTTCTCCTGCTCGGGCTGGCCTGGTCCAGCCTGCTGGGGTTCCATGGCAGCGCCGTCATCGTGGAGGGGCAGTCCTTCAGCAACTCCATCACCCAGTACGACGAATTCACCGCCGGTGGCTGGCGCAACACTGACGCGCTTGAGCCCTTCACCCTGACGGTGGATGCCTTCCACGCGGAGTTCGAGACGAGCGACGTCCAGCGCGGCGCTGCACGCCGATTCGATGCGGACGTCACCTTCTCCGACGCCGAGGGCACCCGTGAGGAACTGATCCAGGTCAACACCCCGCTCATCACGGACGGTGGCACACAGATCAATCTCCTGGGGCACGGCTACGCACCGCGCGTCACCGTCACCGACGGCAACGGTGACGTGGCGTTCTCCGGGCCCGTGGTGTTCCTGCCACAGGACGGCAACTTCTCCTCCGTCGGGGTGGTCAAAGCACCGGATGCCCGCCCTGAGCGGTTGGCCTTCGAAGGATTCTTCTTTCCCACCGCCGTTCTGAACGAGACGGGACCGCATTCCGTCTTCCCCGACGCCATGAACCCCGAGTTGTACCTGAATGCCTGGATCGGCCCTCCTGCCGCAGAAACCGGCGTCCCTCAGAGCATCTACTCGCTCGACACGAGAGGGCTGACACCGGTACCCGGCGACGACGGTGAGGTGCTGCGCATGCGGCTGTCCCCGGAGACCGGGTTCACCCTGCCGGATGGCATCGGCACCGTCACCTTCGACGGCTGGTCCCGCTGGGTCAAGCTCCAGATGAGCCAGACGCCCGGCAACACCCTCACCCTGCTGGCGCTCATGGTGGCTGTCGCAGGTCTGTGCGTGAGTTTGTTCGTGAGGCCACGCCGCCTCTTCGTGCGACTGAACGATGCGGGCGCCGTCGTTGCCGGTCTGGACCGGACCGACACGGCCACGGGACTCGAGGAGGAGGTGGCTCAACTGAGCGCTGCCGTCGCCGGCGAAACGGCGGAGGACGGGGAAACAGTTGGGGACGAGCCCGAACACGCGGCACAATGGGTGGCGACCACAGGCGCAGGCACGAAGGGAGATGGCAGATGACACTGTCCGAGCTGTCCGACCTGTCCATGGTGGCTGCCGCTGTCGGCTACCTCATCGCCTTCTTCCTCCACAGTGGCGAGTGGGCCTTCGCCCGCGGACTCGCCCCCAAGCGTCCTCTCGACAAGTCCGAGGACCAGGCGCGGATCCGTGTGGATCTCCTGGGACGCCTCGCCATCGGCGTCACCGCAGTCGCGTTCGTGGTCAATGTTGTCGCCGTCGTGTTGCGGGGGATGGCGGCAGGCCGCCCGCCGTGGGGAAACATGTACGAGTTCGTCACCGCCCTGGTGATGTTCGCTGTGCTCGCCTACCTGGTGGCGGTCTGGAAGCTGGGCGCACGATGGTTGGGCATTGGCATCACGCTGGTGGCGGCCATGGGGCTCGGCGGGGCCGTCACGGTGTTCTATGTGGACGTCGCGCCACTCGTGCCTGCCCTGCACTCCGTCTGGTTCGTGATCCACATCGTGGCCGCTGTCATCTCCGGTGCTGCCTTCAACCTCGCGGCCATCGCGTCGGTGCTCTACCTCCTGCGCCGCCGTGCGGAAGCGGGGGGACGGGCTGTCACCGGATACCTCGCCAGGATTCCCAGCGCTGCGAGGCTTGACCTGTTCGCCTACCGGCTCCATGCGTTCGCGTTCCCGCTGTGGACGTTCACCATTGCCGCCGGCTCCATCTGGGCCCAGTATGCGTGGGGCCGGTTCTGGAACTGGGACCCCAAGGAGACGTGGTCCTTCGTCACTTGGGTGATCTACGCGGCCTACCTGCACGCCCGTGCCACGGCTGGGTGGAAGGGCTCACCGGCGGCGATCATTGCCGTCGTGGGTGTGGTGTCCTTCTGGTTCAACTTCGTCGGCGTCAACCTGATCTTCAGCGGGCTGCACTCCTACGCCGGGATCTGAGTGGATGGCGATGAGCGATTCCAGAACCCAATGGCTGGTTGACCTCTACGAGGAACACGGGACGAGCCTGCACCGCCTGGTGGTGATGTTGGGCGCCGAGTCGGAGTCAGGCCACATCCTCCGGGCTGCCCTCATGGGTCTCGCGCGCCGTGCCCACCGGTTGGTGGATCCGCTGGAGAGGGTCGGGTTCCTCGCGGAGGAGGTGGTGCACGACGCACGCACCACCCGTGGGCCGCTCGGCACGTTGCACCTGCCGGAGTTGACGGACCAGCGGCAGCAGCAGATCCAGGACGCCATCACCGCCATGCCCGTCCGGTTGGGTGAGGTGCTCGTCATCAGCCACTACCTGTCGGTGTTCGGTCCAGAGCTGGCCGGAATCCTGCGCATGACCGTGCGGTCTGCGAACAACCGGCTGGAGGAGGGGCTTCTTGAATTGCGCCGGGCGCTCGGAGACCCGGCGCCGGGAGTCATCGAGTCGCTGTCGGGGGAACTGACGGCGGCGCTGCGGGCCTCGGCCCGCCTCGTGCAACCACCGGGGACGGACACCCTGGAGGCAGAACTGCGCACACTCGATGACACGGGACGCCGCGGCGTGGGTCTGCGTGTTTTTGTGCCCCTTCTCATGGCCGCGCTCGCCCTGGGTTTCTGGCTGGCCGCGGCCACCACCCCCGACGCCGTGGTGGAGGCTGCCCCCACCAGCAGCGTCACGGCGGCACCCACTGCTTCGTCGTCGCGGTCGCTGCCGGCACAGGTGCGTGAAGTCCCCGTCTACTACGTGGGCCGCCAGGACATGATGCTCTACCGCGAGTTCCGCAACCTGGCTGCGTCCGGAGACCTGGTCAGTGATGCGCTCCTGGGAATCCTGAGTGTGGCGCCGCTGGACAAGGACTACGTCTCCCTCTGGGGCAGCGGCAGACTGATCGAGGCCACCCTCACGGGCAGCACATTGAAACTCGACTTGGAGGAGTCGGTCTACGAGAAGTTGACCACCCAGCAGATCGCACGGGCCGCGGTGGACCAGATCGTCTACACCGCCAGTGACCTGGTGGGGGATCCGATGCTCCGGGTCGTTTTTCTCTCTGATGGAGGGCCGCCTCCGAAGCTGTTGGTCAGTGAGGAGGGCTTCGGTAGGCGAGGGCTGGATCCCATGCCGGCGTTGTGGCTCTCGTCTCCCCGGGACGGTGCACAGCTGTCCAGCGGTCAGCTGGTCATCGTCGGAGTCGTGAAACCGGATGCGAGCGCGCCGCTGATCCGGATCACGAACAAGGACGGCGTCCTGGTCAGCAGCGCCACTGCCCAGACCGCCACGGACCCCAACGCCGAGGGGTGGCGGGCGTGGTCCTTCACCGTAGCCCTGCTGCCCGGTGAGTACGTGCTGGAGGCTGTGACCACGACGCAGGGCCCCGACGGGTTGGCGCGGCTGGAGTCGGAGAACAAGACCGTCATGGTGTCGTAGCCGATCGCGCTGATGCCGCGGCGAGCCGCCCGTTCAGTGCGTGGCAATCCAACTGGCCGCGGCCACGGTGATGGCGGTGGGCAGGAAACGCGTCATCTGGGCAAGCACCTTGTTGCGAAAGCCGTCGACGACGTAGGGCTTGCTGTCCCGCAGCGCCTTGAAAGTGGACTCCACCACCTGCTCCGGGCGACGTCGCTGTTTCATCACGTCACCATTGCCTGCATTGGTGAAGAAGGACGTCTCCGTGGGGCCTGGGCAGATGCACAGCACCCGCACGCCAGTGCCGCTGAGTTCACCCCACAGCGCGGAACTGAAGCTCAGCACGTAGGACTTGGTGGCGGCATAGGTGGCCATCTGCGGGATGGGCTGGAAGGCTGCCGAGCTCGCCACGTTGATGATGGCTCCGCGGCCGCGTGCAACCATCTGGGGGATGACGGCATGCGTCAATTCGGTGAGGGCCACCACGTTGAGGGCGACCTCCCGGCTGATGCGGTCCCTCTCCAGTTCGCCGAGCATGCCTATCGAAGCGAAGCCGGCGTTGTTGACGAGGGTGTGGACGTCGAGGACGTCGAGTCTCGCCACGAGGGAGGCCCGTTGGTCCGCATCGGAAAGATCGCACGGCACCACCAACGTGTCCACACCGTGGTCCGAGGACAGATCCGCGGCCACCTTCTCCAGCGCCTCCACGCTGCGCGCCACCAGGACCACGTCGGATCCCTGTGACGCCAACTCGTGTGCGTACGCCTCGCCCAGGCCGCCCGAGGCGCCTGTCACCACTGCCCAACTGCTCATGATGGCCACTCTAGTGGCGTTGGTGTGTCGTGCCATGATGGGCATATGCAGCATTTCGATGTGGCCGTCATTGGGTCAGGCTCAGGCAATTCCCTCATTGACGAGCGGTTCCAGGGACTTCAGGTGGCCCTCATTGACGACAACGACGAGTTCGGGGGCACCTGCCTGAACCGCGGCTGCATCCCCACCAAGATGTTCGTCCTTCCCGCAGACTTTGCCGTCAGCCCCCGTGACGCAGCGCGCGTGGGCGTCAAGCTGCGCTTCGAGGGCGCTGACTGGGCGAGCATGCGGGACAGGATCTTCGGCCGCATCGACCCCATCTCGGTGGGCGGACTCGACTGGCGCGAACGCAGTGAGAACGTCACCGTCTTCCGGAGCACCGCCAGCTTCATCGACGAACACACCCTGCAGGTGGGCGACGAGAGAATCAGCGCTGACCGGATCGTCATCGCCACCGGCTCGCGCCCAAGGCCGATCGGCGTCGAGGTGCCCGAGGATCTGCAGGACCGGATTCACAACTCCGACAACATCATGCGTCTCGAGAAGCAGCCGGAGCGGCTCGTGATCCTGGGCGCAGGTTTCATCGCTGCCGAATTCGCGCACATCTTCTCCGGGCTGGGCACCGAGGTGACGGTCATCAACCGCTCCGACAAGGTGCTCCGTGGCGAGGACGAGGAAGTGAGCGGCGCCTTCGCCAACATTCTCTCGCGCACGGTCAAGCTGATCTTCAACCAGCAGGTCGACGTGGTGGAACATGGCCCCGCCAACGACGTGCAGGTGGTCACGACGGATCGCAATGGTGTGGAGTACGTCTACTTCGCCGATGCCGTCCTCGTCGCCACAGGGCGCATCCGCAACTCGGAATCCCTCAACCTCGAAGCGGCGGGCGTCGAGATGCGCGACGACGGTCAGGTCCGCGTGAATGGCGCGCAACGCACCACTGTCGAGCACATCTGGGCCATGGGGGACGTGTCGTCGGACCATTTGCTGAAGCATGTCGCCAACGCGGAGATGCGCACCGTGCAGCACAATCTGCTGGCCACCGAGTCCGATGTCGTCGAGACCGATCACCGGTACGTGCCGCACGCCGTGTTCTCCCATCCGCAGATCGCCGCCGTGGGTGCCACGGAGCAGCAACTGCGCGACTGGGGTACCCCCTATGTCGTGGCCCGGCAGCGGTTCTCCGACGTCGCCTACGGGTGGGCCATGGAGGACGAGGGGCATTTTGTGAAGCTCCTGGCGGACCCACGGAACTGGCGGCTCCTGGGCGCCCACATCATGGGGCCGCAGGCCTCGACATTGATCCAGCCCCTCATTCAGGCCATGGCGTTCGGACTCAGCGTCCCGGACATGGCGAGAGGCCAGTACTGGATCCACCCATCACTGCCCGAAGTGGTCGAGAACGCACTGCTGGGGCTGATGGCCAACAAGAAGCGTGCGGAGTTGGACGCACACTGACGGGCCGGGCCCCAGTAGCCTGAGGCCGTGCGCCACCATCTGATACCCCTCGCCGTCCTCGCCTGTGTCCTGACGGGGTGTGCCCCCGGTCCAGCCGTACAGGTCGTCCCCGACGCCGATGGTGAGAGCTCCAGCGTTCCTGCGGTGTCGTCGGAACCACCGCTGGAGCCTTCCGTCCCGGTGACCGCGACCGCTGGCGGTAGTTGCACCGATCTGGCGGGGGACATGTCCCTGGCGGAGCAGGTGGGCCAGCTCTACATGGTGGCGGTGTCCACCGGTGGTCTTGACGAATCGACGGCAGAGGCAATTCGCGATACCCAGACAGGCTCTGTGGTGCTGTTGGGCAATTCCACCGCCGGTGCCGAGGCCATCAGGAAGGTGACCGCCGATGTCGCCGCGCTCTCCACGGATGGCTCGCCCGTGCTCGTGGCGGTCGACCAGGAGGGTGGCACGGTGCAACGTCTCAAGGGTCCCGGTTTCAGTGACATCCCGACTGCGGTGAAGCAGGCCACCCTGCCCGTCGGCGAGCTCCGGGAAGCTGCCCGGGGCTGGGGCAAGGAGTTGGCCGACGCCGGTGTCCACTACAACCTGGCGCCGGTGGCCGATGTCGTGCCCGAGGCCAAGCAGTCGAGCAATGCGCCCATCGGCGCGCTGAAGCGGAACTACGGCAACGACCGCGAGGCTGCTGCACGAGGTGTGGTGGAGTTCACCGAGGGGATGGCCGAATCGGGGATCGCCACATCGCTCAAGCATTTCCCGGGGCTGGGGAAGGTCACCACCAACACCGACTTCGGGGCGGCCAAGGACACCGACGTCGTGCCGGGGGACAAGGACTGGTCCGTCTTCACAGCCGGCATCGAAGCGGGTGCATCGTCGGTGATGGTGTCCTCCGGGGTGTTTGAGAATCTCGATCCGAGCACCGAGGGTGTCTTCTCCAGAATCATCGTCACCGACATCCTGCGCGGTGAACTGGGATTCGACAAGGTGGTGATCGCCGACGACCTGGGCGCCGCCGTGGCCGTCAAGGACGTCCCCGCCGCCGAGCGGGGCACGCGTTTCGTCAGGGCGGGTGGCGACATCGCCATCAACGCCGATCCGGCCATTCTGCAGAGAATGGTCTCCGACACACTGAAGACGGCGGAGACGGACACGGCGTTCGCGGCGCAGGTGGCGGGTTCTGCCGCTCGCGTCCTGGCGCTGAAGGCCAGCGTCGGCCTGCTGGAGTGCCAG
>JAUNVL010000030.1:0-11222 GCA_030537675.1 Propionibacteriaceae bacterium
TCCGGTCCAGTGGTGCGAACCCGAACACCGTCGCGCCGGCGGCCACCCCGGCGAGGACCCCCGAAACGGAGTCCTCGACGACAGCGGTCGTCGTGGGGTCGACGCCCAGAGCCGCCGCCGCTGCGAGGTAGACGTCAGGTGCGGGTTTGCTGTGCTTCACTTCCATGCCGCTGAAGACGCGACGTCCGAACAGGGAGTCGAGGCCGGCGATGCCCAGCTGCATCTCGATCTTGCGTCGGTCAGCACTGCTCACGCAGGCGAAGCGGTCACCCATCGCCGCGGCCACCGCGCTGACTGCATGCACGGCGCCCGGGATGGGTGCCAGGTCTGCCGCGAGTGCTGCGTCCCTGCGGTCACGGAACACCTCGATCCAGGCATCGTCAATCCAGTGACCTGTGTGTCGGTGAATGATCTGGCTTTCCTCCGGGAACGACTTTCCGACGAACCGTTGGAGGCACTCCTCCTCACTGATGTCCCAGCCAAGATCGACCAGCATGCTGCGGAAGACGCGGTGGGTGATCGGCTCGGAGTCCACGAGGACGCCGTCGCAGTCGAAGAGGATGGCTGAGAAGGGGGAGGAAGTCACGCAACCAGACCCTACCCGCCGAGCACCTCCTTGGTATGTGGGCGGAACGTGGCCAAGCCAGTGACGTTCGGGTTGCCCGGTGTGCAGGATGCCTACGATGAGGGTATGACTTCTGAAGCACTGGTCCTGATCGGCAACGACAAGGGCGGGAGCATCTCTGCTTTCCGCCTCCTGCGTGATGAACTGCTGCTGCTCGCCAGCACCCAGGTGGGGGTGGGGTGCAACACGTTCGCCGTCGATACTGAACGCTCCCTCGTGTACGCGGCCACCAAGGAGCCGCAACCAGCCGTGGTGACGCTTCGTCTGGAACGCAGCACGGGTGAGATGAGCGAGGTGTCGCGCCGCGACGTCGACGACCCGCTGGCGTACCTGTCGCTCAGCGGCGATGTGCTGCTCGGCGCCTCCTATCACGGTGGATGGGGCGCCTCCTGGCGCGTCACCGACGGGGTGGTGGGTGAGGTGGTCTCCCGCCTGCACTACCGCAACCTGCATGCCGCCGTGCCGGGCGCTGATGGCCAGAACGCCTACTTCGTGTCGCTGGGGGAGGACCTGATCGCGCAGTTCTCCCTGGGCGCCGACGGCCACCTGACGCCGCTGGCCGACGCCACGCTCGCGTGTCCGCCCGGCTCGGGTCCGCGCCACCTCGTGCTCTCACCGGATGGGCGCAACGCCTACCTCGTCACAGAGTTCACAGGGGAGGCCATCCGCCTCGACCGTGGACAGGATGGCAGTCTCACCGTCGCGGAATCGGTGCCGGCGTATGACACCGCGCGCAATCTTGGCGTGAGCGCCTATGGACGGGATCCACGCGCCAACCATCTGATCTGGGGTGCGGACCTGGCACTGGGGCCGGACGGAGATTGGCTCGTGTGCTCGGAGCGCACGGAATCCACCATCGTCGCGATCCCGGTGGAGGACAATGGCCGACTCGGTGATTCTGCAGTCGTCTCCGACACCGAGGAGCAGCCACGCGGGCTGGCGATGTCGCCCGATGGCAGCCGTCTGGTCGTCGTGGGGGAGCGTTCAGGGAGTGCATCGCTCTACCGGATCGACGGCGGCGCGCTCGTCCAGGTGAACCGGGTGGAGACGGGACTCGGCCCCAACTGGGTGCGTTTCGTCTGAACCCGCGATGCGCTTTGCGCGGGGGGCGGGCGGATGGCGTGCGGGCTCCGGTCGTAGGCTCGCGGCATGACCACCACCCACCGCATGCGCCACGTCACCATCGATGACCACCTCCTCACGGTTCCCCTGGTCTGGGGTGATCCCGACGACGGGCGCACCATCGATGTGCATGCGTCGGTGGTCACCCGCGATGGTGGCGAGACGCTGCCCTTCCTCGTTTTCCTGCAGGGCGGCCCGGGCTCGGAGGCCCCGCGGGTGCTGTTGCCCCCGACGTCGCCGTCGTGGCTGGAACCGGCGCTGGAGCACTACCGGGTGGTGATGCTGGACCAACGGGGAACGGGCAAGTCGACCCCCGTGCGTGACGAGGACCTGGAACGCGGCACGGACGCCGTGGTCGAGCACCTCACCCACCTCCGCGCCGATTCGATCGTCCGCGACGCCGAGGCCATGCGCGAACACCTCGGCGTCGACACCTGGAACACCCTGGGGCAGTCGTTCGGCGGGTTCACCACCATGGCGTACCTCAGCACGGACGCCGGCTCGCTGGATCGCGCCTACTTCACCGGCGGCCTCAGCGGCATCGGGCTCCCGGCTGACGAGGTCTACGCCATGACGTACGACAAGATGCGCTCCGCGAATGCGCGGTACTACCGTCGCTTCCCGGAACACCGAGAGGCAGTCAAGCGGCTCGTGGACCTCGCAGCCACGGGCGGGATCGTACTGCCCGGCGGCGAGGTGGTCTCAGTTTCGCGTCTTCGCTCGCTCGGCATGCTGCTGGGCAGCGACGACGGCTGGCAGAGTCTCTGGTCGCTGCTCGAGCAGGATCCGTGCACCAATGCGTTCCGTCATGATCTGTCTGCTGCCCTGCCGTATCGCGGCCGCAACCCGCTGTACTACGTGCTGCACGAGTCGTCCTACGCCGACGGCGTCGTCACCGATTGGGCTGCCGAGCGCGCCGAGCCACAGGACTTCCGGGAGGACCCGACCCTGCTGACAGGTGAGCACGTCCGTCGGGAGTGGGCAGAGACCGTGCCGGCGTTCCAGCCCTGGCGGGACGTGGCAGACGCGTTGGCACAGGTCGAGTGGCCGACGCTGTACGACGCCGAAGTGATCGCCGCGTCGGGCATCCACGGCGCGGCCGCCGTCTACTACAACGATCTGTTCGTGCCGGTGGAGCACTCCATGACCACGGCCGAACTGATGCCAAACGTCTGCGTGCGCGTCACCAGCGAGCACGAGCACAGCGGTCTGCGCACCGGTGGCGTGCTGTCCGAGCTCATCGCACTCGCTGACGGTCGCATCCTGCGCTGAATCGTCACACCGATGCGGGGTGGGGTGGCCGTCTCGACCGGAGAACGCGACTTCTGCTCTTCAACGTGGCCCTCCAAGCAGAAAATCTGGTGTGTGGCCCGGGTTGCGGATCAGAAGTCGCGTGGCTCGCCGGCGGCTAGATTGTGCTCGTGAGTCCACTGGAGGTCTGGTTCCCCGACGGCCTGGGGATCGAGACCCTGGCGCTGGTGATGTTGGTCGCGCTCGCTGCCGGATGGATCGACGCCGTCGTCGGCGGCGGTGGGCTGCTGCAACTGCCCGCGTTGCTGCTGGTGCCCGGGCTCGCCCCGGTGCAGGCGTTGGCCACCAACAAGCTCTCCTCCATCTTCGGGACGGCGACCGCGAGCGTCACCTATGTGCGACGCGTCCGTCCGGACATGCGCACGGCCCTGCCCATGGCAGGGTTTGCGCTCGCCGGGAGCTTTGGTGGTGCGGCGGTTGCGACTGTGCTCCCGGCCGCGGTGTTCAAACCGATCATCGTCGTGGCCATGTTGGCCGTGGCCATCTTCGTGGCAGTGCGCCCGACGCTCGGTGCGGCCACCAGCCTGCGCTTCGCGCGCAACCGCCACCTCGTCGTCGCCTGCGCGCTCGGAGCCGGCATCGGTTTCTACGACGGCATCCTCGGCCCGGGCACCGGCACTTTCCTGATCATCGCCCTGGTCAGCATCCTCGGCTATGACTTCATTTCCTCCAGTGCCAAGGCGAAGATCGTGAATCTGGCGACGAATATGGGGGCCCTCCTGCTGTTCATCCCCACGGGTTCGGTGATGTGGGGCCTCGGTCTCAGCATGGCCATGATGAACATGGTGGGCGGCTACCTGGGGTCACGAACGGCCATCGCGCGAGGATCGGGCTTCGTCCGGGTGGTGTTCCTCGTTGTCGTCGGGATGCTGATTCTGAAGCTGGGCTACGACGTCTGGGACGAGTCCATACGCACCTGATCGAGTTGCCGATGGGCGGGCTTCACGGGCGCAGCTCGACCAGCGGTGCGGGTCAGCCGTTCCAGGTGAACTGCACGGCACCGTCCACCGCGACCACCACGCGTGGCTGGGGTGCACAGCGGAGCTCGGTGCTCATCGTGTGGCCGTCGGCCTCGACGCGATAGGTGATCGACGTCTGGTCGTTGTCCTCCACGACCAGATGACCTCGCGTCACCCAGGGATTGCGTCGCCGCAGCCCGATCAGGTCCTGGTGGAGCCTGTGAAGCCACTCACCGTTCGGCACGAGTTCGGTCGGGGAGGCCGGCAGCGGTGGACGCATGGGGTCATCGGCCGCCTCGCCGGTGCCCTTCTCTGCCCGGAAGCCCTGCTCGTCGCCGTAGTAGATGCTGGGCATTCCCGGCGTCGTCATGAGGATGGACGCCGCCAACGCCGCGCCCGCGTCGCCCACCAGGCTGGCGATACGTGACACGTCGTGGTTGCCCACGAACGTCTGCATGATGAGCTCGTCGGAGAACTCGGCATGGCGCTTCATGGTCCAGGCGAGCTCGAAGAAGTTCTTGTCCTTGAGCGAGCTCCAGATGGCTTTCCAGAGTTCGTACTGCGTCACGGTGTCAAGTGTTCCGGCGCGGGCGATCTCCACGTAGTCGCCGTGGATGACCTCGCCGATGAAGATGGCGGAGGGGAACTCCTCCCGGACCCGGCCGAGCACCTCGCGCCAGAAGTCCGACGGCACGGCGTAGGCCACATCCAGTCGCCAGCCAGCGATGCCCCGGCGCAACCAGTGCAGCATGACGTCCGTCACGAGGTCCGCGACCGCCGGATTGGAGTGATCCAGGTTGGCGAGCCCACCGTGGCCCTCCCAGTCCTCCGGGCGTACCCCGTCGCCGTCCTGCTGGAGGCGGATGAGGGAGCTGGTGGGATGTGCCAGGGACTCGGCGACCATCGGGTGCTCGATGCCGACGTGGTTGAACACGCCGTCGAGCACCACGGACAGCCCCCGGCGGCCGCATTCCGCCATCAGGTGGTCGAAGTCGGCATCGTCGCCGAGCCGGGGATCGATGCTGAAGTGGTCGAGCGTGTCGTAACCGTGCGCCGTCGACGCAAAGACGGGGCCCAGGAGGAGTCCGGAGCAGCCGAGTTCGATGACGTAGTCGAGCCAGGCATCGAGACGACGAAGCCGGGGTTCCGGTTGGCCCGCATCCTGGCGGATGGGGGCGCCACAGGCGCCAAGGGGGTAGACGTGCCACCAGATGGCGTGGTCGATGAGGCTCATGTGCGTCCCTCTGAAGTGAGAATGCAGTACGCCATAGACCGTACCGTCGGGGGATCTTTGGTGTCGGTTCGCCGGGATTCGGGCAGCCCGTCGGTTCGATGGTCAGTGCAGGTACATCGGGGGATTCTGGAGGGGAACCGCGCTGGTCCAGCGAACTTCCCCCTCCACGAGTGTCGCGGTGGGATGGAGGCCCACCGCGGCGGCGATGGCGTTGGAGGCAGCATGGTCAGGGTGCACGTGAGCGACGAGCTGATCGACGCCTGAGGCAATGAGCCACTGCACCATGGCCGTCGCCGCCTGGCGCGCCAGGCCCCGTCCCTGCTGCTCTCGGGCCACCACCCAGGCGACCTCGGCAACGACCGTGACCCCCTCCATGGTGATCGTGGCCTGGACGTAGCCTGCCGGTTCCTGTGTGTCGCTGCGCCGCAACACCCAGTTGAACCACAGCTCGGTGCCGTCCGGTGAGCGACCGCCCACCTGCAGCCCGTACACCTGCCGCAGTTGGTCAAGGGTGGCTGGTTCGCCGCCAATGAAGGTGTGGAGTTCCTCATCGTCGAGCAGGGGGGCCATCTCCTCGGCATGCTGCACGCGCAACGGCTCGAGGACGAGATCGTCGGTGTGGAGGACCGGTGTAGCAGGCCAGGAGGGCAAGGGCGTCATGGCGTCATTCTTGCGGCGTTCAGCCCATGGGGGTGCTGCCGGTCGCGCCAGAGAAGCCGTGCAGCGCTCATCGAGAACACGACTAGCGTGGGCAGCATGCCTTTCCTGCCAGCACCGGGTGATCGCGTGCTCGCACGATTCGCACAATTGTTCGCGGGTCTGGCTCTCTTCGGCGTCAGCATCGCACTGATCGTGCGGGCAGAGTTGGGTGTGATGCCCTGGACCGTCCTGGAGCAGGGCCTGACCCGCTCGGTGGGGCTGAGCCTTGGTCTCTGGTCCGTGCTGATCGGCGCGGTCCTGCTGGCGCTCTCCATGCGGCTGGGGCTGCGCCCCGGGATGGGGACGCTGGCCAACATCGTGCTCGTGGGCGTGGTGATCGACGCGACCCTCGCCTTGCTGCCACCTCTGGAGAACCTGCCTCTGCGGATCGGCGCTCTCATACTCGGGATTGCTCTGAACGGCGTTGCCACGGGCGCCTACATCGGCGCAGGGCTGGGCCCTGGTCCCCGTGACGGACTGGTCACGTCGATCGCCACTCGTACCGGTCGCTCACTTCGGTTGATCCGGACGCTGGTGGAGGTGGGTGTCATCGTCGTCGGGGTCATTCTCGGAGGGCAGTTGGGTGTGGGGACGGTGGTGTTTGCACTGGTCATCGGCCCGCTCATGCATTTCTTCGTGCCACTCCTGGATCTGCGAACGAAGAAGTGACGAGGGGCGCGCGCGCGCGTGAGCGCCACCCCCCATGCTGGTTCACTGGGTCCATGACGCCACGACGAACACTCATCTGGACCGCCGTTCATCGTGAACGCCAGGCTTTGGCGGAAGACCTGCAGGGACTGGGGGCGGACCGGTGGGCGACCGCATCGCTGTGTCCCGGGTGGGATGTGCACGACGTGGTGGCGCACCTGGTGGACACGGCGCACACCACCAAGTTGGGATTCCTGCGCGGCATGGTGGCGGCGGGCTTCGACTTCGACAAGGACAATGCCAACGGCGTTGCTCGTCGGCGCCGTGACGACCCGAACGGCACGCTGGCGGATCTGCGTGCAGCGATCAGCAGGACCACGGGCCCGCCGGCGCCGCTGGCCAGCCGACTGGTGGAGATGTTTGTTCACGGCGAGGACATTCGCCGGCCGCTGGGTGTGAGTCGGGACTACCCGTGTGAGCATGTTGTCACTGCGCTGAAGTCGCAGTTGGGGACGAGCACGAAGATGGGCGGCGGCAGGGGACTCGTCGAGGGGTTGCGCCTGGTCGCCACGGACACGGACTTTCAGCATGGCGAAGGCGCTGAAGTCCGCGGCTCCGCCATCGCACTGTTGCTCGCCGTGTCCGGGCGGCCCGTGCGCGAAAATGAACTGGAAGGTCCGGGCGCTGCCGGCCTCGGGAACTCGCTCTGAACGACGCCCCTCCGACGGAGCGCTACTGGACGGTGGCCGTCGGCGCAGCGGACTTACTGGCCGAAGTGGAAAGCAAGTGGCAGAGTGGGGGCAACGGCTTCGACGGAAAGGACGTCTCCCCACCATGACTTCAGCGGACGCGCCGGGAACAGCTGCGCGGCTCGAACTCAGCTCGCTCGAATCTGCACGGCAGGCTGCGGTGGAGGCCACCCGTCGCCCCAAATGGCTGAGCATTCTCTTTTGCGTGACCATCGGGGTCGCATTCGGCTTCGCGCTGCTTCGCAGCCCATGGGGATGGACTGTGGGGATCACGGTCTTCGTCCTGGGGTGTGTCGTGTTCTTAGTGCTCGACGCACGGTTCAAGCGTCGCAGTGGCAGGCTCATGAACCTCGGGGCCGGAGGCGCCGCGCGGTTCCTGGCAGTGTATGGGGCTGCGTTTGTCATCGGACAAATCGGGGTACCCGGCGGTTGGCAGCCGTGGTTCTCCATCGCCGCTGGCGCCCTCATCGCGCTCATGGGCTACGTCTATCTTCGTTGGGACGAGGACGCGACGGCGAAGCGCCTGGCCGCCGGCGACTTCGACCCGAACGATCTGATGCCGTGATGAAGGCCCCCGACGACTTCGACGAACTCGTCCACTCGCCTGTTCGGCTGCGTATCTGTGCGGCCCTGGCCACAGCCACGGCGCTGGAATTCACTGCCATCGAGGATGCGCTTGGGGTCTCGACGTCAACACTGTCCAAACAGCTGCGCCTCCTGGCAGACGCCGGATACGTCTCGCTGGAGAAGCGCAAGCAGGTCTTCGGGAGACCGCGGACGTGGGTGTCGCTCACCAGAGCCGGCCGTCGCGCGTTTGATGCGCACGTGAATGCCCTTCGGCGTCTCCTCGACTGAACTCCCAGCGCGATGTCCGTTTTCCGCTGGAAAAGGCGCCCCAGAAGAGGTCTACTGGGTGCATGACACCGACGACGGAGGGCCAGGGGGCCGCGTGTGGCCCGGGTGACGAGCAGTTCGACAGGCGTTACCGGGCCATCGACGGCCGGGACGCACGCTTCGATGGGCAGTTCTTCACCGCGGTGTCCTCAACCGGCATCTACTGTCGCCCGTCATGCCCCGCCCGCACGCCGAAGCCGGAGAATGTGTCGTTCTACCTGACCTCGGCTGCTGCACACACCGCCGGGTACCGGGCCTGCAAACGCTGCCTGCCCGAGGCGAGCCCGGGCACGCCCGAGTGGAATCTGCGCGGGGACGTGGCGGGCCGTGCCATGCGCCTCATCGCCGACGGTCTGGTGGATCGCGATGGTGTGGACGGTTTGGCGGCACGGCTCGGTTACACGGGCCGCCATCTTCGACGCTTGCTGACGGATGAACTCGGTGTGGGGCCTGTGGCTCTGGCCCGGGCCCGCCGTGCGCAGAGCGCCCGCGCCCTGCTGGTGGGAACGGACCTGCCGATCACAGACGTCGCGTTCGCCGCCGGCTTCGGCTCCGTCCGTCAGTTCAACGCGACGGTGCGCGACGTGTTCGATGCCAGCCCGGGTGAGATCAGAGCGCTGCGCCATGCCGGACCCGGGGGGCACAGCACCCTCAGTGCCGACGCGGCCGTCGTCCTCGACCTGCCGTTGCCAGTGCGCCAACCCTTCGACGCGCCAGAGATCTTCTCCTTCCTGGCGACGCGGGCAGTGGTCGGAATCGAGGTCGCTGAGATCACCGCATCGCGATTGCGCTACGCGAGGACACTGGGGCTGCCGGGTGGACCTGGCGCGGTGGACATCGTCGCCACCCCTGCAGCAGGGTCCGGCTGGGAGGTGTCGCTGCGGCTGGAGGTCACAACACTGACCGACGTGGTGCCAGCAGTGACGCGGGTCCGTAGATTGCTGGACCTGGACGCTGATCCCGTCGCCGTCGACGAAGCACTCTCAGCGGACCCACACATGGCAACACTCGTGAAAAGTGCGCCGGGCATCAGGGTGCCGGGCGCCGTCGATCCGCACGAACTGCTCGTCAGGGCCATCGTGGGACAGCAGATTTCGGTGGCACGGGCCACCGGGCATCTGGACCGTCTCGTCAACGCAGCGGGAGAGCGATGGGTCTCGTCGATACCAGGCCTCGATCGGCTGTTCCCCACGCCTGCCCGGATCATCCACCACGTGCCGGCGCCTGTCGATGGTGCTCCGTTCGATCCCGATCGCCCTCTGCGCCTCCCACGCAGGTCAGTCAGGGCCGTAATCGCGTGCTCGAAGGCGCTGGTGGCGGGGGAACTGGACCTCCACGTGGGGGCCGACCCCCTTGCCCTCCGCGAGCAACTCGTCGCCATGCCCGGCATTGGGCCCTGGACCGCCGCGTACGTGGCGATGCGCGTGCTGGGGGATCCCGATGCGTGGCTGCCCGGCGACGTCGCGCTCGTGGCGGGGGCCAGATCACTGGAGATGCTTCCCGCCGGGCTGTCGAAGCCCGAGGCGCACCGAGCGCTCGCCGAGCGATCCAGGGACTGGGCGCCGTGGCGCTCCCATGCCGTCATGCACCTGTGGCGCGCCGCCGGCGCACCCGAGCACACCGAAGGAGTGTGAACCTTGACCACCAAGTTCTCCACCACCATGACGCCCGATGGGGCCTTCACCATCCTCACGCGAGACGATGCGGTGCTCGCCTCCGGCTGGACCGACGACGTAGCTGCCCTGATCTCGCTCATCCATCCCAGCCTGCGTCCACGGCACGCCGCCACCGTCGCCGCCGGGATGCATGACCGGGCCATGCGCTCGGCCACGCTGGCGGTGGAGGCCCACTACGACGGCGACTTCACGGCAGTCGCGGACGTGCCCGTGCTGCAGGCGTCGGGGCCGTTCCTCACCTGTGCCTGGGAGGTGCTGCGCGGCGTGACGGCCGGGACGCCCATCACGTACTCCGAGTTTGCTGCTCGAGCCGGATCACCGTCGGCTGTGCGTGCGGCCGCGGCCGCATGCGCCCGGAATGCTGCGGCGCTGTTCGTGCCCTGCCACCGGGTGCTGCGCTCGGACGGCACATTGGGCGGATTTCGCTACGGACTCGATCTCAAGCAGCGACTCCTTGAGCGGGAGACGCTCGTGGCACTGCCCTTGAGCTAGGAGCCGAGGAACGCTGTGATGTCCCGCGTGAGGATGTTGCGCATCTCGTCGCTGCCGATGGTGGCCGTCCCGTCGCCGGACTGGACGCCGTAGTCGCCGAAACGCGCATGGTTGGCGCCGTCGATCTGGATGAATTCGGCGTCGGAGGGTAGCCGCACGGCCGCCTCCTCGATCTTGGAGGGGGTGCTCAATCCGTCCTCGGAGCCGCCAAGGCTCAGCACGGGGATGCTCGTCCCGGAGAGGTCATTGGCGCAGTAACTCCCGAACAGGATCAAACCGGCCACCTCCGGCTCCTCGGCGAACTGGCAGGCCTTCACCCCACCCAGCGAGTGACCGCCCACGAACCACTCGTCGACGTCGGGAGCCAGAGCGGTGAACGTGGTCAGAGGTCGCAGATCGAAGAAAGCCAGGTTCAGGGTGGGGCGGGTGATGACCACGGTGATGCCGTCCTCCTCCACGAGGCCGGACAGGTTCGACACGTAACTCTCAGCGGTCACCTTCGCGCCCGGTATGAAAACGAGACCTCGCGTCGACGTGAGGTCGCTCGGGGACATCACCAACGCCTCGGGATTCTCCATGATCGTGATGGCCGGATCGGAGCGCACCGCCTCCAGGGCTCCACGCTCTGCCTGCATCACCCCGACGTTGGCCCAGATGATGAACCCGAGCACCAGCAGGCCGAGGAGGGCGAGAAACCCCAGCAGAACGCGTGTGATGATTCGCCGGGCACGGGGTCGCTCGCCTGGGGGAGGAGTTGAAGTCTCGGCTGTCACTTTTCGTCCCTTCACGACGGCGTCGCCCACGGAGGAAACG
>JAUNVL010000030.1:11322-25349 GCA_030537675.1 Propionibacteriaceae bacterium
AGTCTCGGCTGTCACTTTTCGTCCCTTCACGACGGCGTCGCCCACGGAGGAAACGCTACACCGCGCACTCGGGACCACCAGCATGCAGCGTGAATCAATGAACAGGAGTAATATTCCCACGTCGGAAGGTGATGACGTGAGCATCCCGTGGGTACTGCTGCTCCTGCGTGCCATCTCCCTGCTGCTGGTGGGCCTGTACTCGGGCGGCGTGTTCTTCACCGTCATCGCGCCGTCGGTTCGCCGGCTGCCCGGTGATGCGTACGTCCGCCACTGGCAGGCACAGAACACCGACTATCGGCGCGCCATGCCAGTGCTGGTCATCGGTGGACTCGTCGCGACGCTTGCGGCTGGCGTCCTCTCCCTCGGGCGCGGGACGGCCGTCGTGGTGTTGACCATGGCAGCTGCGGTCCTCGTGGCGGGGACCATCGTGATCACCCTGAAACTCCTTGATCCGTTGAACCGTGCGGCTGATGCATGGAATCCGTCATCACTGCCCGACGGATGGGAGGCGGCCAGGGCGTTGTGGCAGAGGTGGCACCTGTTCCGGACGGTGCTGGCGGTGACGGCGTTCGTGTGCCTGCTGCTGGCGCAGATGCTGGACCACCGTTCAGGATGACCGGGCGCTCGATCATGACGTTCAGCAGCCCTTGACGCATCGACCTGACGCGCCGCGACTACTGGTCCTCGTGGACGCAGGCGTCTGTCTGGGCAGTGCGTGACGCGGATCCGGCGGTTCCCCTGTCGGCGGAATTCATGTGGAGGTTCCGAATTCCAGTGTCCGGGAGGTTCGGTCGGCGCAGCAGTGGAACGGGGTCGAAAGGCTCAGCGGCGGCGGGACGTGGTTAGGGTGGATGGCATGAAACGACTCGTCCTGATGCGCCATGCCAAGACTGAGGGCCACAATCCCGAGGGGGACCGTGCCCGCGAACTCCTGCCCCGGGGCCGCGACGATGCGGCCGCCGTCGGCAACGAACTGGCCAGCCTGGGCCTGCAGCACGCCATGGTGTCCACCGCCATGCGGACCCGGCAGACGTTCGAGGCGCTGGGCCTTGCGATCCCCGCGGAATTCCTCGACGTCTTCTACACGGATGGCCCCGACACGATGCTGCAGCGCATCAGCGAGACCGACGAGGACGTCACCGGTCTGCTGGTCGTGGCCCATGAGCCCGTCATCCCCCGGCTGGCCGCCCAGTTGGGCTACGCCAGCAACAGGCAGGAGGCCGATGCCATGCAGTGCTCGTTCCCGCCGTCATCCTTCGTGGAGTTCACGTTCGAGGGGGAGTGGGCCGAGCTGGAGCGTGACAACCTCGAACACATTTCCCTGTCACGTGTGGAGCGTCCGGCCAAACACTGACCCTCACGGGCGTCGAGCGGTGACGGCGGGTGTCGGGAGGTGAAGCAGGCGTCAGGGCTTGACAGCCACCACCAGGTCGCGGCGGATCGAGGCATCGACGCGGTGGGCGAAACGTTCCCACGGGCCGTCGGCCCGCACGATCAGGCCCGCCCCCTGCAGCAGTTCGGCCAGGTCCTCCCGTGACAGGCCGAACGTGTTCCAGCTCAGTCCCAGCGCACCGCCGTGCTTGAGCTGCGACGACCAGACCCCGACGGCGTCCTTCAGCAGACGCGCGGGGGTGCGGTCACGTTTGCCGCCTCCACGCACGTCGGTGGTGGAGCCGTGCACCACGCCGTACGGCGCGTCGGTGACGATGGCATCAAACTTCTTCTTGCCGAACAGATCGGCGGAGTCGCGGGTGTCACCCGTGAAGCTGGTGAGCTGCAGCGTGCGTCCCTCGAGCCGGATCGTGGCGTCGAAGCGCTTGCCGACGGCCTTGCCATCCCGTCTCACCGGCGTGATGTCGGCGGTGTGCTTGATGCGCTTGCGCCGCAGCCAGGTCTTGTGGAATGCCGCCATCTGTTCAAAGGCCTTCTCGTCAGCCTCCACGCCGAACCCGTCGTGGCCCAGCAGCATGGCCGACGACAGCGTCGTGCCACGCCCGGCGAGCGGATCCAGCACTTGGCGGGGGCCGTCGGCTTCCCGCTGGACCGACGCCAGGGTGACGTTGAGCAGCAGTCGCGTGAACTGCTCGTTGGTCTTGCCCTGGTACTTCGGGATGGTGATGAGGTCCTCATCCAGCACCTCGACGTCCGGCAGCTGCAGCGGACGCAACAAAGCCCCCTCCCGCTCGTAGAGCGCGTAGGCAGTGGACTGCGTGGACACGATCGCCAACTGGTCCTCGGTGAGCTCGTCCGCGACGAAGCCGAGGTAGCCGACGCCGGCCAGATCGACGTCGGCGATGTCACGCGTGAAAGGAGCGCAGATCTCCAGTTCGGCGGCACTGAGCGCGGCGGCCTCGCCGGCGTACACGCGGTTGGCGGACGGGGTTCGCAGCAGCAACAGATCAGGCATTGTGCAAGTCTCGCACGCGGCGGCCGGAGCGGTCAGCGGGGTGGCTTTCCGTGTAGGGTCCAAGCCGACATGAATGGAAACTGGGGCAGGGCTGCGGTGGCGCTGATGGTTGGCGGGATGCTCGGGACGATTACCCGGGTTGCGCTGGTTGCGGGACTCGGTGAGGAGATGGTGGCACTGGCCGCCGTCAACACGATTGCGTGGTTCCTGCTGGGGTTGGCGTCCGGTCGCTGGGGCCACCGGGTCGCATGGCTGCGCCCCTGCCTCATCGCGCTCGGGGTCACCGGATTCACCTCATGGGCGTCGCTGGTCATCCAGGGGGTGTCCGCCTCCGGGCAGGTCCTGATCGCCATCATCGAGACTCTGATCGGGTTGATGTTCGCGGGAATCGGGCATCTGATTTCCATGCCGCGTGGTCCCGACTTGTGAGTCGGCGAGGCTGGGCTTCGTGCCCTGTCAGGGGCCGGTGAGCCACAGACCGAGAAGTGCAGCGCCGAGGCCCAGCAGCAGCATCGTCGAGGCGTGCACCACGGCGCCCAGACCGCGACCGCTGCGCGCCAACCGTGCCGCCTCCACGCTGGCCGTGCTGAACGTGGTGTAGCCGCCGAGGAAGCCGGTGCCCAGAATGGCCAGCACTGCGCTGGCATCACTCTGCAACGCCCAACCGGTCAGCACACCGAGCAGCAGCGAGCCTGACACATTGACCACCACCGTCCCCAGTGGCAGGGGCGAGTCCCAGTGGCTGCTGACCCAGGAGTCGAGGCTGAACCGGGCGATGGCGCCCAGCCCGCCGGCCAGTCCCACCAACAGGGGAATCACTGAGCACCGTGCTTCCCGCGATGCAGGGCGTTCACTGCGGCGATCCCGGCCCAGGCCGCGGCAGTCCCCAGCAGGACGGTGAGGGCCACGTAGGCCACGGCGATGAGGTACTCGGCGGAGCGGCCCAGTTGAGCGGCCTCCACCATGAAGGCGCTGTAGGTGGTGAATCCTCCCAGCACTCCCGTGCCGACGCCCAGGCGGACCCGGCGGCGCCAGCCGTCATCCGGGCCGAGGAGGCTGATGCCCTCCAACAGCACCGCCAGCAGGAACGCACCGGAGACGTTGATGAGGAAGGTGGTGGTGGGCCAGGTACCCGGTGCCGCAGGGTGCACAGCTTCAAGCGTGAATCGAAGCAGGGTGCCGATGGTGCCACCCACCCCGATCAACAGCAGCGCCAGGGGACGGCCCGTGGCTGGCCGGGCTGCGTCCGGATCAAGCGGTGAAGTCAAGGAGGAACCCATCAGCGCCATGGCGTGGCAGCGTGCCAGTCGACCACTCGCAGTGGCACCACGAGAACCGGCCGGTGCTGGTGGTGCGCGAGCCGGGCAGCGATTGAACCCTCGACGAAGTCATGCCATCGGGCGGAGACGCCGGGGGAGAGCGTCCCGACCACCAATGCGGACGCGTCGACGGCACGAGCCAGATGGGTCAGGGCCCGGTCCGGGCGGCCGGCGAGATACCGGAAGTGCCAGGCGACCCCGAGTTCGTCCAACACGTCACCGAGAAACTGCTCGATCTGCCGGGAACGCTCCTGCCAGGAGTCATCCATCGTGTCGCTGTTGATCGGCGCGTGTCGCACGGTTCCGTCAGGCAGTTCCTCCACGGTCACCCGTGTGGGGTCGACGTAGGCGGCGTAGAGCTCCACGCCGAGTGCAGCCGCCCAGGAGGCCGCAGTGAGGGCGACCAACGCAGGCTGGCCCGGCACGACGCCCAGCACCACCGGATGTCCTGCGAACGGTGTGAGCCGCGATGGATGGGGTTGCGGAGGCAGAGCAGCCTGTGCCATGTTTCAGCGCCTTCCCCGCGACGAACCGGGTAGCCCGGGGCTGCGGACTATGCCAGGTTCACGTTGTGGTGCTCATAGGGCGTGCCCTTGGCGCGCTCGTAGCTTTCTTCGAGTTCCTTCTCGGCGTCCTCGCGCCCAACCCACTTGGCGCCTTCGACGGACTTGCCCGGCTCCAGGTCCTTGTAGACGGAGAAGAAGTGCTCGATCTCCAGGAGCATGTACTCCGGCACGGAGTCGAGATCGGCCATGTGTCGACGGCGGGTGTCGGCCGTGGGGAGGCAGAGCACCTTGTCGTCGCCGCCCATCTCGTCCGTCATGCGGAACATGGCCACGGCGTAGCACTCGATGAGGCAGCCGGGGAACGTGGGGTCAGCGCCGATGACCATGGCGTCCAGCGGGTCACCGTCCTGGCCGAGGGTGCCTTCGATGAACCCGTAGTCGTAGGGGTACTGCGTCGACGTGAACAGGGTGCGGTCAAGACGGATACGGCCCGTGTTGTGGTCCATTTCGTACTTGTTCTTGGTGCCCTTCGGAATCTCGACGGTGACGTCGAACAGGATCCGATCTTCTTCCGGGATCAGCTCGAAGTTCTCGACGAAGTTTTCGCTCACGGAGGCACTCCTATGATTGGCAGGACATCCGCCAGCCGCGGATGCTTGATTGTCTCAAGCAGAATACAGCGTTTGGAGCATGGGTGAGCACATCACGTCTGGCACGCCAGTGGCTCATGACATGGATTGTCCTGGGTTTGGTGTTGGCGACCGCTGTGGCGGGTGCTGTGTTCTTCCGTCCATTGATGCGTGCGGTCGGCGCGGAAGTGACCGGGGCGCCCACCACGGTGCCACCCTCGCTGCTGATGCCGACGGCGGTTCCCGGGGTCACTCCCACCAGCGACGGGGGAGCCGTGGGACCTGCGGCTGCAGCCGCCCCGGGGGATCTTCCGGACAGGGCGGCGCTCGAGGCGCAGCTGAACGGGCTGGACATCGTTGCGCTGGCAGCAGGCGCGGAAGCGCTGCAACTCGCCTACGAGGTGGTGGACACCGACACGTCCGAGGTGGTGGCCGCCCGCGACGCGAGCACGCTGCTGATCCCTGCCTCCAATACCAAGCTGCTGACCACGACAGCGGTGATGCATGCCCTGGACAGACAGACACGCTTCCCCACAAGGGTGCTGAAGCCGGCCGCCGGGAGCATCGTGCTGGTGGGTGGCGGCGACCCGCTGCTCACCACCCTGCCCACCGGGACCTACCCCCACCAGGCCTCATTGCAGGAGCTGGCAACCCTGACTGCAACTGCGCTGAAGGATGCGGGTGAGTCCAGCGTGTCGCTGGCTTTCGACGCGTCATTCTTCACCGATGCGGGCTGGAATGAGACCTGGCCGTCGAACTATCGAGATCAGGTGACGCAGATCAGCGCCCTCTGGGTGGACGAGGGCAAGCAGCCCGGCGTCGGAAGGAGTCGCACACCCGCGCTGGCCGCGGCCACTGCGTTCGCCGCGCAACTGACGACGGCTGGGATCACGGTCACCGGAGCACCGACCCCCGCCGTGGGTTCGGGCGCCGAAGTGGCACGCGTGGAGTCCGAGCCGTTGCACGTGCTGGCCGAACAGATGATGCTGCGCTCGAACAACTCCTTCGCCGAGGTACTGGGGTTCCAGCTCGCCGCTGCCACCGGACACCCCACCACATTCGCCGGTTCTGTGGCTGCCATCGAGGAGCAGCTCCGCGAACTCTCCCTCTGGACAGAGGGTGCGGTGCTGCGTGACGCATCAGGCCTCTCCCGCTCCAATCTGGTCTCGGCCGCGATGCTGTCCCTGGCCATGGGGCGCGCAGTGGACGATCCGAACCTCTCGGTGATCCTCGACGGGCTTCCGGTCGCCGGGGTCACTGGCACGCTGGCCAGCCGTTTCGCCGATGACATTTCGCTTCCCGCCCGCGGGGTGGCCAGGGCCAAGACGGGGACTCTTTCGCGGGTGTCGTCGCTCGCCGGGACCACGACCACCGCCGATGGCCGTTCCGTGTCCTTCGCGTTCCTCACGAACGGCTCGGCCGACGGCTGGGCCGCCAAGGTGTGGGCTGACCAGTCGGTGGGCGTCGTGACTGCCTGCGGTTGCTGATGCAGAGCGTGCCCCCGATCAACTGGAGCCTCGCCCGGAGGGTGGCCCGACCCGTGGCGGGTGAACTTCCCGTCGCCACGCGTGCTGAGGCGCATGCCCTGGTCGCCAGTCTGCGCCTCGCCGCCGCCAGGGCTGGCGGCCTCGTGGTGGAGACCGCCGGACTGCCGGGCGTGCCCGCCCGACGGGTGATCGTGTGCGACCGCGACACCTGGGCGAGCGGAGCCGGCGCCATGGCTGGTGGGGTCCTCGACGTGTTGCCGATGGCGCAGGTGGGGGGCCGAGCCCTGCGGTCGCTGAAAGCGGCCGGGTACGGGGCGCTTGCAGGGATGGCACTGGGCTGGGTGGGCAGACACATCCTCGGCCAGTTCGACCCGTCCACCTCACAGCTGTACCTGCTCGCCCCCAACATCCTGCACCTGCAACGCGAACGCGGCTTCCCGATGGCTGATCTCCAGCTGTGGGTGGCCGCCCACGAGCAGACCCATGCCCTCCAGTTCAGCGCGGCACCATGGCTGCTGGACTATCTCACCCAGCGCTTCGAGAAGGTTGCGATGGACGAGGTGGACGCACTCGAAGTGGCCCGCAACCTGGCTCGTGGGCAGGGATTCGCGGCAGCCATGAGCAGTGAGCCTGCAGGACGGGCCATGCAGGAGGTCACGGCCGCCATGACCCTGCTGGAGGGTCATGCCGACTTCGTCTCCGACCAGGTGGGTACGAAACACATCCGTAGCGTGCGGAAGCTCCGTGCGGCGTTCGCCCGCACGCAACGCCCGTCGGCGGTGGCGCGATTGCTCCCCGCGCTGGACAAGGACGCGCAGTACAGGGACGGTCTGCGGTTCTGCCGCGGCGTCTCCGCCAGGGCGCGCCCCCGCGGCCTCGCGGCAGCGTTCGACCGGCCCGAGAACCTGCCGACCCACGCCGAGATCACCGATCCTGCAGCCTGGGTGCGGAGGGTCCATGGCACGGCGTGAACTGGGTCCCGCCTCCCTCGCCGTGGCGCATGCGGTGGCCTCAGTGCTCCCCAGCGCCCCGGTGGTGATCGGATGCTCGGGTGGCGCGGATTCGCTCGCCCTGGCGCTCGGGGCCAGGTGGGCGGGCACCAGGTGTGGTGCCGAGGTGCGCGTCATCGTGATCGACCACGGACTGCAGGACGGCTCGGATGAGGTGGCGCGCCGCGTCGTGGAACTCCTCACCAGGGAGGGCATGACTGCCGAGAGCCGCCGCGTCAGGATCGACGCGGACGCGCCAGGTGGCACCGAGGCTGCGGCGCGGGAAGTGCGGCTGGCTGCCCTTGCGTCCGACGGCTTTCCCGTGCTGCTGGGACACACGCTGGATGACCAGGCGGAGTCGGTGCTGTTGGGCCTGCTCCGTGGCTCGGGCACCAGGTCCCTGGCAGGAATGGCTGGCGAGCGGGGGCCCTTCATCAGGCCGCTACTGGGTGTTCGTCGCGCCGCCACCGTGCAGGCGTGCGCCGAGTGGGATGTGGAGCCGTGGGAGGACCCGCACAACACCGACGACAGGTTCCGGCGCGTGCGCGCTCGCGGGCACTTGGAGGAGTTGTCCGGCGCCATGGGGGCTGACGTGGCTCCCGCGCTCGCCCGGACGGCGAGCCTGGCGCGCATGGATGCCGACCTGCTCGATCAGTTGGCCGTCCGGGCTTGCGCCGGGCACGATCTCACCCGGGAGTTGCCCGTGGAAGCCGTGGCCGGTCTTCCGGATGCGCTCCGGCTGAGGGTGCTGCGCGACTGGTTGCTGGCACACGGGGCGCCCAACGTGGCGATGGTCCACGTGATGGCCCTCGACCTCCTGCTCCGTGACTGGCGAGGTCAGGGAGCAGTGGGTGTCCCGGGTGGCCGGGTGGAGCGACGCGGATCCGCGCTCCACCACAGCCGCACCTGAGAACAGAGGTACCTGCCACCCGATCCCGGCAGTGGCCTACGTCTGGCCGTTGCCCCTGCGGTCCGCGTCGGTATCGATGTCCGCCGGGTACTCCCTGGGCTGGCCATCCGCGACCTGGGCGGCATCCTCTGCTGGCGGGACACCGTCGTTCATGCCGACGCCGTCCTCGCCGTCCGTGTTGCCCTGCAGCGTCATCTTCGCGCTCTCCGAGATCTCACCTGACATGTGCGTTTCCTTTTCGCTCTGGGGGGAACGTGACCCCTTGTGTTTCCCATGTTGCCACGCGTCGCGGGCCATGACGCCCCACCGACGGGGGAATCAGTTGACAGGTTCGCGTTCCACGGGGCAGGACATGCATCGCGGACCACCGCGCCCGCGGCCCAACTCGGAACCGGGCACCTCGATGACGGTGATCCCCTGATCCCTGAGATGCGCGTTCGTGACCACGTTGCGGGCGTAGGCGACGACCACGCCGGGCTCCAGCGCCAAGAGGTTGCAGCCGTCGTCCCACTGTTCACGAGCGGCACTGTGGGAGTCCTGCTCCGCGGCGAGGAACCGCACGGACGTCAAACCGAGGGCGGAGGCGATGGCCTCGCCCATGTCGTCGTGGGATTCCACCTGGAGCCGTGGTTTCCCGTGGCTCGTCGCCCCTGCGCTCATCGTCCAGCAGCGCAGAGCCGGAAGCTCGCCGTAGCGCACGAAGGTCTCCTGATCCACCATGGTGAGCACGGTGTCGAGGTGCATGAGCGCCCGGGAGCGTGGCAGTTCGACCACCACCACCTTCCGCACCTCGCCGGAGCCGAGAAGGCGGTTCGCCAGACGTTCGACACCGCTCGCGTTGGTGCGCTCGGACAGGCCGACGATGATCGTCGTCTCGTCCGGCACCAGGATGTCCCCGCCCTCCACGGTCGCGGGGCCCTCGCCGCGGGACGGCGACCAGAACTCGACCTTGCCCGCGAACAACGGATGGTGCCGGTAGATGGCGTCGTAGTGCAGCGTTTCCCGGCGTCGGACATTGCGGTGCATGGAGTTCAACGCCACCTTGTCCCCCACCCAGGTGGAGGCGTCCCTGGCGAACAGGTGGTTGGGCAGCGGGTCCAGCACGTGCTCCACCGGGGACAGGTGTTCCAACACCACCGAGCGGGGGCAATCCGGATGAGCCTGCGCCTCGGTGCGTGTCATGCCACCCAGCAGGTGGTCGACGAGCTCCGCATCATCCATGGACATGAACAGCTCCATCAGCCACTCCGCGGCCAGCGGCCCGGCGTAGCGCTCATCCAGTGAACGCCCCAGGATGCTGGCACGGGCCTTCGGAATGGCGACGGTCTCGCGCAGGAGGGTCTCCAGGTGATGCACGACGACGCCGTTGCTTTCCAGCACGTCGACGAAGACGTCGTGCTCCTCCTGTGCCTGCTCCACCCACAGGAGCTCGTCGAACAGGTAGCGGTGCTTGGTCTCGGGACCCAGCGCCCGCAGTTCCACTCCCGGCCGGTGGACGATGACCTGGCGCAACTTCTCCACTTCGGAACCCACGTGGAATCGCATGTTTGTCGTCCTTTGCCATTGGTTTGTCGGCCAGCCTTCCACGTGCGGCTCCGACGGGGGGAGAAAGACCCGCAACACGGACAGCGAGGGGGTGATGCGCACCCGGCCCACAACGACGATCAGAGGTACTAGGCTGACGTCCGTGGATGCCGCAGACGTGATGTCAGACCTGTCCGAAGTGCTGTACACCGCCGAGGAGCTCGCAGTGCGAATCTCCGAGGTTGCCGCACAGATCGATGCCGACTACGAGGGCCGTGAAGTGCTCCTCGTCGGTGTCCTGAACGGCGCTGTCATGGTGATGAGCGACCTGCAGCGTGCGATGAAGAACCACGTCCAGATGGATTGGATGGCGGTCTCCTCCTACGGCTCGGGCACACAGAGCAGCGGTGTGGTCCGAATTCTCAAGGACCTCAGCACAGACCTGGAGGGCCGCCACGTCATCGTGGTGGAGGACATCATCGACACCGGTCTGACCCTGTCCTACCTGATGAGCAACCTGGCGTCCCGCAAGCCGGCAAGCCTCGAGATCATGACGATGTTCCGCAAGCCGGAGGCCGCGAAGATGGACGTCGAGGTGAAGTACGTGGGTTTCGAGATCCCCAGCCAATTCGTGGTGGGCTACGGCCTCGACTACGCCGGGCGGTACCGCAACCTGCGTGACCTCGGTGTCCTGTCCCCCCACATCTACACCTGAGCCGTGGTGCCGTGGTGATCCGCGCTGTCGAGGTTGCCGTTGACATGGCCGATCTGGGCCGGGACGGCCTGCCGGCGCTCAGTATCCAGCAGCCGCCCGACCTCAGTACCTCGGACAGGATCCTTCTGGGGGAGCAGGATGGACGATCCCCGGTCGATCGTCCCGCCAGCGTCCTGCCCTACAGGCACCAGAACCATTACGGCCGGACGCTCACCCCACACACGCTGCCCGGCATCGAACTGAGCAACCAGCATCTCCGGGCCGTCTTCCTGCCGAGCCTCGGCGGACGGCTGTGGAGTCTGGAACAGCTGGACAGCGGCAGAGAACTTCTGTTCCAGCCCGATGCCATCCAGTTCGGCAACCTGGCCCTGCGGGACGCCTGGTTCGCCGGGGGCATCGAGTTCAACCTGGGCATGACTGGCCACTGGGGTCTCACCTGTTCCGACGTGGGAGCCGGAATCGTCGAGGTCGATGGTCAGCAGGTGCTGAGGATGTGGGCGTGGGAACGCCTCACCCGCGTGGTCTGGCGGATGGATTGCTGGCTCCCGGAGGACTCACACTTCCTCTTCACGGCTCCCCGGATCACCAACCGCAACGCGCAGAGGTCCCCCATGTACTGGTGGTCCAACGCGGCCGTCCCGATGAGGGAGACGTCCCGCGTCCTGGCGCCTGCACGCACGGCGGTGTTCAACAACTACGCGGGTGCCCTGCAGCGCGTCGCCTATCCGGATGAGCCGGACCGCTCCCTGCCGGCGCGGGCGCCGCAGGCCATCGACTACTTCTTCGACACGAGTTCCCCGCAGGGTGAGCCGCACCCAACGCCCTGGGTGGCGGGCTTCGGCGGCGACGGACCGGGGCTGATGATGGCCTCCACGGCGGAGTTGCGCGGCAAGAAGCTGTTCGTCTGGGGCAACACCCGCGGTGGTGCGAAGTGGCAGACGTGGTTGAACGGTGGTGGTCGCTACTACGAGCTCCAGTCCGGGTGGGCCCGCACGCAGAAGGAACACATCGCCCTGGAGCCGGGCAATACGGCCACCTGGGTTGAGGCGTTCGGCCCCGTCGACGCGGATCCCTCCGAGGATTACGACGTTGCCGTCGCCAGGGTCGGGGCAGCGCTCCCGGCAACGGACATGACGGACGCCAGGACTCTGTTCGAACGTGTGGCCGACCTGCCCCCTGCGGTCCTCCGGCAGCCGGATGGGTGGGGGAGGGTCGAGGTGGAGGCAGGGTTCCTGCAGCCCGATCCCGCCACCCCCTTCGGCGGTGCCACGTTGAACCAGGTGCACAGCGCGTGGCTGGATGTGGCCGCCGGTGCCGCTCCCGATGCAACGCTTGCCCGATCCCCACAAACCGGCGCACAGTGGGCGGAGACGCTGGGACGGTGTGAACCCGGGGCCCACCGCGATCTACACCTGGGCTACATGGCCTGGAGCAGGGGCGACGTGGAGAATGCCCAACTGCACTGGCGGGAATCGCTGGCCGCCGATCCGCGCAACCCGATGGCGCTGCACGCCCTGGCGACAGCCAGCGGGGACGGGTGGGACTCCTTCGACTTCGCCGAGCGTGCCCATGAAGCGGACCGCGAGGACGACGACCTGCTGGTGGACTACCTGCAGCGGGCGGTCCTGGTCCCGACGCTCGTCCTGTCCGTCGTGGATCGTCTGTCCCCGGCTCGGCGTGCCCTTCCGCGCGTGCGGGTCGCCGAAGCGCGTGCTCTGGTGGCGCAGCAGCATCTGGCGGAGGCCCACGACATCATTTCCACCCTGGTACTGCCCAACCTGAGAGAGGTCAGCACCGAGTTGGCCGACCTGTGGGCCGAGTACGCCGAGGCTTCCGGAAGCAACGAATCCCTGCCGCAGCACCTTGATTTCTCCATGGGGTGAATCTGGCTCGCAAGGGGTGCCCGAACTCGTCGTCGGGGAGTGTTCTGGAAGCGCTGGTAGTCTTCACCTGCCATATTCCTTACCCTGAGATCGCGGGATTGCGTTGCAGAAATTCATGAAGGGCCCCATGGGCTGGTTGGCGTGGGTGGTCATCATCCTCCTCGTCGTTTCCATTGGATCGCAGGCGATCGGGTCGGTCGTCGGTTTCAAGGACAAGCCCACCTCGGAAGTGCTGGCGTTGCTCGCGGGCACCGACAAGCTGCGGGAGGTCACGCTCGTCGACGGTGAACAACTCGTCCAGATCACCACGGACAAGGGCGAGAAGATCCAGACGGCATGGGTGGGCAACCAGGATGCCGACTTCATCGAACTTCTCACCAAGAGGATGGACGCCGGCACGCTGGAGAAGTGGGTGGCGACCAACCCCAGCCCGGGGTTCCTCACCACCCTGCTCTACACGGGCCTGCCGTTCCTGCTGCTCGCCATCGGTTTCATCTTCGTCATGCGGATGATGGCCAGCGGCTCCTCCGGCGGACCGATGTCCTTCGGTAAATCGAAGGCCAAGCTCGCCACCAAGGACACTCCGAAGACCACGTTCGCCGACGTGGCGGGTGTCGACGAGGCGGTCGAGGAATTGGAGGAGATCAAGGAGTTCCTGGCGGAGCCAGTGAAGTTCCAGAAGCTCGGCGCCAAGATTCCGAAGGGCGTGCTGCTGTATGGGCCCCCCGGCACCGGAAAGACTCTGCTGGCCCGCGCTGTTGCGGGTGAGGCCGGCGTGCCGTTCTTCTCCATCTCGGGCTCCGACTTCGTGGAAATGTTCGTCGGCGTCGGCGCATCACGCGTTCGTGACCTCTTCGAGCAGGCCAAGGAAGCTGCGCCCGCCATCGTGTTCATCGACGAGATCGACGCCGTCGGGCGCCACCGCGGCGCAGGCATGGGCGGCGGCCACGACGAGCGGGAGCAGACCCTCAACCAGCTTCTCGTGGAGATGGACGGCTTCGACGTGCGCGGCGGGGTCATCCTCATCGCAGCCACCAACCGCCCCGACGTGCTGGACCCGGCACTCCTGCGCCCCGGTCGTTTCGACCGCCAGATCTCGGTGGACGCCCCGGATCTCGATGGCCGGACGCACATCCTCAACGTGCACTCCAAGGGCAAGCCGCTGACCGGCGACATCGACCTCAAGTCGATCGCCCGCCGCACGCCCGGCTTCTCCGGTGCAGACCTGGCCAACGTGCTGAACGAGGCAGCGCTGCTGGCCGCCCGCATGAACCTCGACGCCATCGGCCAGGGCCAGCTGGACGAGGCCATCGACCGCGTCATCGCGGGTCCGCAGAAGCGCAGCCGGCTCATGAACGACCGCGAACGCCTCATCACGGCCTACCACGAGGGAGGACACGCGCTGGTGGCGGCAGCACTGCCCGGCAACGACCCCGTGCAGAAGGTCACGATCCTGCCCCGCGGCCGTGCACTCGGCTACACCATGGTCATGCCGGACGACGACAAGTACTCCCGCACGCGCGGTGAGCTGCTGGACCAGATGGCGTACATGATGGGTGGCCGTGCCGCGGAGGAACTCATCTTCCACGACCCCACCACCGGCGCCCAGAACGACATCGAGAAGGCCACCAAGGTGGCCCGCGCCATGGTCATGCAGT
>JAUNVL010000031.1 GCA_030537675.1 Propionibacteriaceae bacterium
CGTCGGAGGGGTAGAAGTTGCGGCCAGTGACCGTCAACGACGTACCCAACGACGCCATCCGTGCCTTGAAGTCCGCCAGACTGCGCAGATTCTGCGGCGTCCAGCCAACCTCGGCCGTGGCCATCATCCGTGAGTAGAGCTGGAACTCCAACGATGTCTCACTTCTCGTGCGCTCCGACCACTGGGCCGTTTCGACGCCCAGCACCCGGTCCTGGGAAACCCCCGCCTTCGCGGTGGGATCCCAGTCGTAGAACTCCGTGATGCCGCATGCCGCGCCACCGCAGGCCCACGCGGGACCGTAGACGTCGGGGCCGGGGCGCTGCGGGATGTAGGTGTGGGATGCATGGGAGACCAGCACCTTGCTGTCGGGATGCGTGGCCAGGAAGTTCTGCGTCTCCGGGAGTCCCTTGAAAGCAGTCCAGTACTGGACCACTGTGTCGCCCGGCAGCTCGGCTGTCGCGGTTGCTGCGCCCTCGTTCCAGACGATGGGCACCGCACCGGCTGCCTTCACGTCGGCGCTGACCCTGCCCATGAACGTTCTGTAGTCCTGCTTGGTGGTGTTCTTCTCCGACTCGTCCCCGCCGATGTGGAAGTACCTGGTGCCGTGCACCGTGGTGGTGTTCTTCGCCAGAAGGTCGGCGATCACGTGCTTCATGAACGTGTAGGTCTTCTCGTTGCGCGCATCCAGTGAGGACTCGCCGACGCTCGTGGTGACGTTCGGGGGCACGGTGGTCTCACCCGGCTTCAGCTTCGGGAAGCTGTTGGCGGAGTTGAGCTGGGGGATGGCGTGCAGGATCGCGTTGGAGTGCGCTGGCCCGTCGATCTCCGGCACGATCGCGATGTTGTGCGCATCCGCGTAGGAGACGATCTCGGCGAAATCATCGGCGGTGTAGAAACCGGTGCGCCCGGGGAGGCTCGTCCCGTCCGCGATGGTGACGGCAGTGGCCCCCGACTTGGTGGCGAGCAGGGAGTAGTCGATGTCGTCGCCGTCGGCCTTGTCCTCGTTGCTGATGGCGATCCGCCAGCCCTGATCATCCGAGAGGTGCATGTGCAGCACGTTCATCTTGTACGCGGCCATCTGGTCGATGACGTTCTTGACCTCGTCCGTCTCGATGAAGCTGCGGGCCGGATCCAGCATGAGACCGCGGTATCCGTAGCGGGGGGCGTCTTCGATGTCGAGGGCGGCAACGCTCCAGTCCTGCACCACTGCGTCGGCGGAGCGGGCCCAGGGACCGAGCAGTTGCAGCAGCGTCTGGGTGCCGTAGAACAGTCCCGCACGATCACTGGCCGTGACGTTCACGCCCTCGGCAGTGGAGGAGAACTCATAGCCTTCAGGGGCGATCTCGGAGTCGGGAGCGAGGTTCAGCGTGATGGCCTTGGCGCTCTCAGACGCCACCGGCAAGGGCAGTCCCGTGGAGGCACGAAGTGTTTCGGCAAGCATGGTGGCGGTGCTGAGAGCATCACCGGTGGCCACGATCGGCGTACTGCTGGTGAGCTGGAACGCTCCGGCGTCGGTGGCGACGGCCGCTGCGGGCTTGGGGATGACGTCCACGGACGCGGGCTGGGGAGGCTCGATGACAGGCCCATCCAGGGTGCCCATGGCCTGGATCTCCCAGATGGAGAGCGCCCACTGCTGGGACTTGCCGGCAATCTGGAGCCTCAGGTGACGCACACCGGTGGCATCCACGAGGTCCCCCGTGGTCCACGTGCCCCTGGCGGTGGGACCCGGGATTCCCGTCTTCAATTCGGTCCAGGCCTCACCATTGATGGAACCGAGGAGCTTGTAGGTGGTGGCGTAGGTGTTGCCCCAGCGGACCTTGACCTGGTTGACGGTTGCCGCGGCTCCGAAATCCACCTGGATCCAGGCGGCGTCGTTGACGTCGGCCGACCAGCGGGAGGCATCCGCCGCGTTGTGCACAGGACCAGGCGTGGGGTCGACGGGACCGATCTCCCCGTCGAAGGCGAGCTCCGGGCCCCACCTGCCGGCAACTTCCTGGCCTGAAGCGGTCGCGGGGCGGTTCAGCCCCAGGTTGACGGGGTCCGCCGCCGAGGCCTGCACCGCGGGGGCGAGGCCGAGGATCAGTGCCGCGGATGCGATCAGGGCGAAGAACCGCTTGCGGCGGCTCTGCTGGGTGTGGGTCATGTGAGGCCATTCACTCGTCGTTGATGGGAGAGGTCGCTGCGCAGCCTATGCGCACAGCCTTCCGTGCGTCACCCATGCGCGGTGAAGTGCATGATGGGGGTGTGCGTTTGGGACTGCCGACGGCGCTTTTGCCCGAGGCGGGACACATGGGTTATTCTTCCTAGGTTGCCCACGACGCCAGTCGATGGGCATGACTGATCGAAACCTGACGCAGTTCGCGTCGGAACAAGCAACGAGGAGACTCCATTGGCCGCCGTATGTGATGTTTGCGCCAAGAGGCCCGGCTTCGGTCACAACGTGCCCTGGTCGAAGAAGAAGACGAATCGTCGTTGGAACCCGAACATCCAGCGTGTGCGTGCGACCGTCGAGGGGACTGCGAAGCGGCTCAACGTGTGCACCTCCTGCCTGAAGGCAGGCAAGGTCTCACGCTGAGGCACGCTCTTGGCAAGTGTTGGTGGCCCGTGGGAACTCCCACGGGCCATTTTCATGTCCTCGTGCGCTTGTAGGCTGCTCGCATGGCCACCTGGCGGACACCGATCCATCGCGAGCTGAACCGGCGGTTGCGCGACGCCGTGGGGGAGAAGACCGCCGTACAGTTCGCCAAACTCGGGCTCAACACCGTCGGCGACGTGATCCGTCATACACCGCGGCGCTACCTCGCCGGCACCCAGATGAGCGACTTCGCGTCGCTGCAGGTGGGTGAGGAGGTGGCCGTGGTGGCCAAGGTGCAGTCCACCCACATTCGCCAGGGTGCTCGCCAGCGGGTCGAGTCCCTCATCACCGACGGCTCCGGCTATCTGACCGTGACGCTGTTCGCCCCCAAGCCGTTCCACGCCACGTGGTGGAGCTCATTGCTGGAACCCGGATCCCGCGGCATCTTCGTGGGCAAGGTGGGCGTCTTCAACAACTCCCTGCAACTGACCCACCCCGACTTCGTCATGATCGACGGGAAGGGTCGCGTCACCGGCAAGAAGGAGCAGGAGAAGCGCTCCATGCAGCGTGCGGTGCAACGCTCCACGCTCGTTGGTCTGTACCCCGCCACGGGCAAATTGCCCACGTGGATCATCGCGGAAACCATCCAGATGCTGCTGCCGGCCATCCGGTCGCTGGGGGACACGTTGCCGCCATGGGTGGTGGACCGCTCGGGTGTCCTGCCGCTGCCACAGGCGTTGACGGAGGTGCATGAGCCGGTCGACGTCCACCAGGCAGAGCGTGGACGTGATCGGCTGCTCTTCGATGAGGCCTTCGGCATGCAACTGGCCATGGCACACCGGCGTCGGACGTTCGCCCTCCAGGAGGCCACCCCGCGGCCGCGCGTCGTGGGAGGGCTCCTCGACGAGTTCGACGCTCGGTTGCCGTTCGAGCTGACCGATGGACAGGTGGCCGTAGGGGAGACAGTGTTCGAGGAACTTGCGCGTCCTCAGCCCATGCATCGGCTCCTGCAGGGCGAGGTGGGCTCTGGCAAGACCATCGTTGCGCTCCGGGCCATGCTCACGGTGGTGGACTCCGGTGGGCAGGCGGTGCTTCTGGCGCCCACTGAGGTGCTGGCGAAACAACATCTCGCTACCATCACGTCCCTGCTGGGGGATCTGGGCGAGGGACAACGTCTCGGGGCGCATGACAAGGCGACGGCGGTCACACTTCTCACCGGCAGCCTGCCTGCCGCCGCCAAACGCGAAGCCCTGAACCAGATCATGTCCGGCGATGCGGGCATCGTGGTGGGAACCCACGCGCTGCTCTCGGACCCCGTCGAGTTCTTCGACCTCGGGCTGGTCGTCATTGATGAGCAGCACCGCTTCGGCGTGGAGCAGCGGGCTGCGTTGGCCGAGAAGGCCGAACGGAAACCCCACACGCTGGTGATGACCGCCACCCCCATTCCGCGCTCGGTGGCGATGACGGTCTTCGGGGACCTCGAAGTCTCCGAGCTGCGCGAACGCCCAGCCAAGCGCGCCGCCGTGAAGACCGTGTTCGTGGACACCCGCAACAACCCGCACTGGGTGGAGCGGGCATGGCAGCGCATCCGTGAAGAGGTGACCAAGGGTCGCCAGGCGTTCATCGTCTGCCCGGCCATCAGCCCCAAGCAGACCGAGGGCGACGTCGATCCGGCCACGGACATGACTGCCGTCACCGAGCTGATGCCATTGTTGGCCGCGGGCCCGCTGGCAGGCCTGCGTCTGGGCATGGCCCACGGCAAACAGCAGGTGGCCGAGCGGGACGCGGCCATGTCCGATTTTGCGGCAGGGAACATCGATGTCCTGGTGGCGACCACGGTCATCGAGGTGGGCGTCGACGTAGCGAACGCATCGGTGATGGTGATCATGGACGCCGACAGGTTCGGCATCACCCAGCTGCACCAGCTCCGCGGACGGATCGGCCGCGGAGAACACGAAGGGCTCTGTCTGTTGCTGGCGGCACCGGGGGAGGGCCAGGAGGACGCACAGCTGCGCATCCGCGCGCTGGTGCAGAGTGACGACGGCTTCGAACTGGCCGAGCGGGATCTCGAGCTGCGCAAGGAGGGTGACGTGTTGGGCGCAGCACAATCAGGTGGATCCTCCCTCAAGCTGCTGCGGGTCCTGGAGGACGCAGACCTGATCCGCGCCACCAAGATTCTGGCGGACGAGGTGCTGTCCGACCCCCGGGCCGCCGGGGATGCGCTCCTGGAGGACCTGATGGCCCAGGCCGAACTCGTCGCTGCCGGCGAGTGGCTGGTCAAGAACTGAGAACGGGGCGCGACGATGATGAAGCGCATCGAGGCCATGGTGGAGGGACTGACCCCGGGCTACTTCGCCCTGGTCATGGCCAGCGGGATCATCTCCGTGGGGCTGCAACTGGTGGGGCACAGCACGTTGTCATTGGTGTTGTTCGTGGTGTGTGGTGCCAGTTACGGGATCCTCTGCGTCCTCAACGTCTGGCGTTTCGTCCAGTTCCGCCATGCACTGGCCTCCGACTTCCGCGATCCCAAGCGGGCATTCGGCTTCTTCACGTTCGTCGCCGCCACCAACGTCCTCGGCGCCCGAGCCGCTGCGCAGGGATGGTTCCAGGTGACGGCGGCACTGCTCGCGATCTCCGTCGTGGTGTGGATAGTGCTTGGCTACGTCATTCCGTGGAGCGCGGTGCTGGGGCAGGAACAGCGCCCCGTCGTCGCGCTGGCGAACGGCACCTGGTTCATCTGGGTGGTGGCGAGCCAGTCGGTTGCGGTGTCCGCAGCCACGCTGGAGGTGTGGGTTGACGCCGGCCGCAGCTACCTCGCCATCCTGGCGGTGTTCTCCTGGTCGATCGGTGTGTTCCTGTACGCCGCTTCCGGCATGATCGTGACGCTACGCATCATGTTGTACCCGCTGGATCCCGTGGAGTTCGACCCGCCGTACTGGGTGTCCATGGGTGCCGTCGCCATCACGGTGGTGGCCGGCGCACGCATCGTGGCGATGGATTCTGCGCCCATGGTCGACGCGACGCGCGGCCTCGTGGCGGGAGCCTCCGTCGTCTTCTGGGCGTTCGCGACGTGGCTGATCCCCGTCCTGCTGGCGGTGGGCGTGTGGCGCCACTGGTTCCACAAGGTACCGCTCGTCTACGTCCCGACGCTCTGGAGCATGATTTTCCCACTCGGCATGTACGCGGTTGCCGGGATCTACCTCGGGCGGGCCGATCAGCTTCCCGTGGTCGAGTGGATCGGGTCGAGCTGGCTATGGGTGGCGTTGCTGGCCTGGCTGGTCGTTCTCCTCGCCATGGGGCAGGCTCTGGTGAGAGCATTGCTCGGCCGTTCGACCAGCGCGCGTGCCAACTCCAACAGTGAGGTCCCCGGATGAGCCGAATCATTGCAGGGCGGGCCAAGGGGGCACGTCTGGCATCCCCGAAGGGCGACACCACGCGGCCCACGTCAGATCGCGTGAAGGAGGCGCTGTTCTCGACGCTGACCACGTGGTTCGACACCGTCGACGAGGCGCCAGAGAACCACTTGGCAGGGGTGTCGGTCCTGGACCTGTACGCCGGCACTGGCGCGGTGGGGCTGGAGGCAGCCAGCCGTGGGGCCGAGGTCGTGGTGGCCGTCGACCACCACACCGCCCGCACCATCACCGACAACGCCCGCCGCACAGGCCTGGGCGTGGAAGTGCGACCGGTGCGCGCACGGCAGGCCGTCGCCGCACCGGGACGGGCCTTCGACCTGGTCTTCGTCGATCCCCCCTATGACGTCCCGGGAGCTGAGGTGGACCAGTTGATCGCCCAACTCGTCGCCGTCGGCGGCCTGGCACCGCAGGCGCTCGTGGTCGTGGAACGGCCCAGACGTGCCGACGCCCCCGTGTGGCCCGCGGAGTTCACCAGCTGCTGGGATCGTCGCTACGGTGATACGACGCTCCATTTCGGGGCCACTGACCAGGAGCAAACATGAGAACAGTGCTGTGCCCCGGATCGTTCGATCCCATCACGCTGGGACACATGGACATCATCATGCGCGCCCGGGACCTCTTCGGCCATGTGCTGGTGGGGGTGGGACGCAACAACCAGAAGAAGTACCTGTTCGGGGACCAGCGCATCCACCTCGTACGGGAGGCGCTCGCCGGTGTGGAGGGCGTCGACGTCGAGCCCATCGAGGGGCTGCTGGTTGATTTCTGCCGCGCGCACGGCATCTCCTCGGTCATCAAGGGCCTGCGCTTCGGCGCCGACTTCGACTTCGAACTCCAGATGGCTCACATGAACCGGGGGTTGACCGGACTGGAAACCGTTCTCCTGCCGGCTGCCGCGGAACATGTCACCCTCTCCAGCACCATCCTGCGCGAGGTGATGAAGCTGGGCGGGGACGTCGACAAGTACGTGCCCCCGAACGTCGCACGAGCCATCGCCGCCTGGCGCGAGTCGACGACCGGCTGACAGCCTCCGGCAACTCATCACCCCAGTGGCCATCGATGGGCCTGACGATTTGGGGGGCTGCCCCGCGGTCGGGTAGAGTTCGACGTCGGTCACAACGAGGTTGTGATTGACGGGTACGAAGGGAAGTTGTGAGCATGGCTCCCATACATCGGCATCCTGATCGCCGCTCTCCCTTGGTCTTTGACACCCAGGAACTGAGCCGGCGCGCAGGGACGATGCGTGAGGTCCAGCGCACGGCGCCGGCGCCCGCCGATCTCGGACTTGCAGTGATCTCAGTGCCTGAGGGTTCTGACGTCGAACTCGACCTCCGTCTGGAGTCAGTCGTCGAAGGAGTCCTCGTGACGGGTACGGCCACCGTGCAGTTGCAGGGTGAATGTGCTCGTTGTCTGAGGGAGATCACGGACGACATGTCGTTCGAGCTCCAGGAACTCTTCTTCCATCCCGGCAGGGAAGTGGACGAGGACGAATGCCTCATCGAGGATGAGTCAGTCGATCTGGAGAGCTCCCTTCGTGACGCCGTGGTGCTGGAGTTGCCATTCATGCCCTTGTGCAGTGAGGATTGTCTGGGTTTGTGTCCCGAATGTGGGGCCAACCTCAATGATGATCCGGATCACGAGCACGAACTGGTTATTGACCCCAGGTGGTCAAAACTGGTGGACCTGGATGTCGAAGAGTAGAAAAAGTTGAATTCAACAGTCCTTGTTTGACAGGAGAAGATCGTGGCCGTTCCGAAGCGGAAGATGTCGCGCAGCAACACCCGGTCGCGTCGGGCCCAGTGGAAGACGACTGTCGTCCCCACGGTCGTCTGCGTGAACCCGGCTTGCCGCGAACCCCACCTGCAGCACACTGCGTGCCCGAGCTGTGGCCAGTACGGCCCCAAGGCGGCGCGTCGCCAGGTCCTTGAGGCCTGATTCCCACGTCGTGATCCCGTTCCGCGGGTGAGCAGGCTGGAGCAGAAACTTGATGAGCTGGGCGTCCTCGTGGACGCCCAGCTTTTCGACTTGGCCTTCACCCACCGTTCCTGGGCCTACGAGAACGGCCGGGCGGAGAGCAACGAACGGCTTGAATTCCTCGGCGATGCGGTCCTCCAGATCGTGGTGACGGAGCACATCTTCCGTACCTACCCCCTGCTCGCTGAGGGACACATGGCCAAACTGAGGGCGTCGGTGGTCAGTTCCCATGCCCTGGCGAGTGTTGCCCGCAGCCTGGGGCTCGGGGAGCACATCAAACTCGGCAAGGGCGAGGTGGCCACGGGTGGCTCCGGCAAATCCTCCATCCTTGCCGACACCATGGAAGCGCTGATTGGTGCGGTCCACATCTCCCGTGGCAGTGAAGCCTCGGAGACGTTCGTGCACGGCGTGTTCGACCAGCTGATCGCCGAGTCCGAGGAAGCAGGCACCTACACCGACTTCAAGACCGCCCTGCAGGAACTCTGCTCCCACCGGGGCTGGGGTGCGCCGGTCTACGAGATCGATGGCGCCGGCCCCGACCACGAGAGAATCTTCACGGCGGTGGTGTTCGTGGATGGCAAAGCCGTGTCCACCGGGACGGCACCCAGCAAGAAGACCGCTGAACAGCGCGCGGCGACCTCGGCGCACCGGTTGCTGTCCGGGTCGCAGGATGCCTGAGCTACCCGAAGTCGAGGTGGTCCGCCGTGGGCTGAGCGACCATCTGACGGGGCGCCGTATCGACGCGGTACAGGTGCTCCATCCACGACCGGTGCGCTCCCACCCCGCCGGTCCGGACGGCATGCGCGCGCACCTGGAGGGCCGCACGATCGACGCGGTGCGTCGCCGGGGCAAGTACCTGTGGTTCGCCATGGACACCGATGCGCTGGTGGTCCACCTCGGCATGAGCGGGCAGTTCCGTGTCAACCAACCCGGGGAAGAGCTGGCGCGCAACACTCGCGTCCTCTTCGACCTCGACGATGGGCGGCAGCTCCGCTTCGTCGACCAGCGCATGTTCGGTGGCCTCGAGTGGGTCCCCGACGAGGCCGAGTGCCCCGTGCCCCACATTGCGCTCGACCCCTTTGACCCGCACTTCGACGTCGACGCCGTGGTGGGTGACATGCGCCGCAGGAGGACCACGGTGAAGCGTGCGCTGCTCGACCAGCGGCTCGTCTCCGGCGTCGGCAACATCTATGCCGACGAGTCGCTCTGGAGGTCCAGGCTGCACTTCGACCATCCCACCGAGCGTCTCACCCAGCGCCGCGCCAAGGAACTGCTCGGCCATGCACACGACGTCATGGAGGAATCGCTGGCCCAGGGCGGGACGTCCTTCGACGCGCTCTACGTCAATGTCAACGGTGAATCCGGTTACTTCTCGCGCACCTTGGACGCATATGGCCGCGAGGGCCTACCGTGTCACCGATGCGCAACGCCCATGGTGCGCCGTCAGTTCGCCAACCGCAGCAGCTTCCTGTGCCCCAGGTGCCAACGCATGCCGAGAAAGGTGTCACCGGGACGATGAACTGGATGAGGACGAAGTACGCGCGCTATGGCAGCTCCATCTGGCAGCTGTTCCGTTTCGGCGTCGTCGGCGGGCTCGGCGTGCTGGTCAACATGATTGTCCTCATCGCGGCCAACAAGGTGTTTCCCCTGATCTGGCCCTCGGCCGGCATTCCTGCGGGGTTCGGCGTCTGGTGGCAGATCCCCGGCACCGGTTTGAACATCCGCTGGTTCAACGTCATGTCCTCGGTGGCCTTCGTGCTCGCCAACGTCTTCAACTTCCAGCTCAACAGGTGGTGGACGTTCAAGTCCAGCCGCGCCGCTGGGTGGTTCCGCGAGTACTGGCCGTTCCTGACGGTGGGCCTCGTCGCCCTGGCCATCGGGCAGCTCCTGTTCAACAGCCTCATGGACGAGAGGTCGCTGGTCGGCCTGCCCACCAGCTTCTTCGACGACTCCAGCGGGTTCCGCAACCGCATCTACTGGGCCAACCTCATCATGATCGTCTTCACCATTCCCGTGAGCTTCCTCCTCAACAAGTTCTGGACCTTCCGCGCCGTGCGTGAAGTGCGGCTCACCGAGGAACTGGAGCATCCGGAGGACTTCGGCATGGACCGCGAGGCCGAGGCCTGAGATGTATCTCAAGCAGCTGACGCTCCGCGGCTTCAAATCCTTCGCCTCCGCCACCACCCTCACCTTCGAACCCGGCATCACGTGCGTCGTGGGGCCCAACGGTTCCGGCAAGTCCAACGTCGTGGACGCGCTCAGCTGGGTGATGGGGGAGCAGGGCGCCAAGTCCCTGCGCGGCGGCAAGATGGAGGACGTCATCTTCGCCGGCACCACCAAACGCGCACCGCTCGGGCGCGCCGAGGTGGAGCTGACCATCGACAACTCCGATGGAGCACTGCCCATCGAGTACTCCGAAGTGACCATCACCCGCACGATGTTTCGCAGCGGCGGTTCCGACTACTCCATCAACGGCACCCCGGCCCGACTGCTCGATGTGCAGGAACTCCTCAGCGACTCCGGCATTGGCCGCGAGATGCACGTCATCGTCGGACAGGGCCAGCTCGACGCCATCCTGCAGGCCACCCCGGAGAGCCGGCGCGGGTTCATCGAAGAGGCAGCCGGGGTCCTGAAGCACCGCAAGCGCAAGGAGAAGGCGCTGCGCAAACTGGAGGGCACCAAGGCCAATCTGGAGCGCCTCCAGGACCTGATCGGTGAACTGAGCCGCCAACTCAAGCCGCTCGGCCGCCAGGCCGAGACGGCGCGCAAGGCCGCCATCATCCAGGTGGAACTCCGTGACGCGAAGGCCAGACTGCTGGCCGATGACCTGGGTGCGGCCCTCACTGCGCTCGCCGACGATCTCGCGGACGAGGCAGCCGTGAACGCGGCCAGACAGCGCGCCGAAGCGGCTGTGAGGGCTGCCACCGAGGCGGAGGATGCCACCGAGACCGCCCTCAGACGCTCGGGTGCGGCGTTCGACGAGGCGCAGGAGACCTGGTACGCCGCGGCCAGTCTGCGGGAGCGTGTGTCCACCACCTTGTCCATCTCTGCGGAGCGGATGCGGGCCGGAGCCAACCAGCCACAACTCGAGATATCGGGTGGGCGAGACCCGGAACAGCTCGAACGCGAAGCCACGGGCATTCGGGAACGCGAACAGGAACTGCGCAAGAACCTGGACGCCGCCGGCGAAGCCCTGGGAAAAGCGACCCTGCGGCGCACGGCCGCCGAGAAGGAGCACGCCGCAGCCGATGCGGCACACGCCACCGCCCTGCGCGCCATCGCCGACAGGCGGGAGGGGCTCGCCCGGCTGACAGGTCAGGTGCAGGCCCTGCAGTCGCGGCTACAGGCATCGCAGGAGGAGGTGGAGCGGCTGCAGCGTCGTCGTGACGAGGCGACGCAGAGGGCTGGAGAGTCTGCCACGAGCTTCGGGAGCATGGAGGCCTCCCTCTCGGGGCTCGGAGCCACGGAGTCCCACCTCGATGAGGCCCATGAATCGGCGACGGAACTCGTGGAGCAGCATGAAAAGCAATTGCAGGAGCTGCGTGCCACCGAGGCCACGCTGGGACGCGACAAGGCGGCGCTGAACGCTCGTGTGGAGGCGTTGCGGCTCATGACCGAGCGCAAGGATGCCACCACCGAACTCGTCGCCTCCGGTGCACCCGGTGTCCGGGGACGGCTCATCGACGCACTGCAGGTGGAGCCCGGGTGGGAGCGCGCCGTGTCGGCCGCCCTGCAGGCGGCTGCGGAATCAGTCGTGGTCGAAGGCCTCGGCAACGCCGTCGATGCCGTGCACCACATGGCCTCGAAGGATCTGGGGCGGGCGGCACTCGTCCTGCCCTGGGCCGGGCGGTCGCACGTGGTCGGTGGATCGGTGCTGGAACGGGTGACACACCCCCAGGACCTCACCGGCACACTCGCGGCGCTGCTGGGCAGCGTCGTCGCGGTGGAAACGCTTCAGGACGCGCACCGACACGTGGAGCAGGCTCCGGAGACCATGGCCGTGACCCGCGATGGAGACGTCATCTCCACCTGGCTCATCGAAGGCGGATCGGCTGCCACGCCCTCACTGCTGGAGCTCTCAGCCCAGCTGGCCGAGGCAGAGGAATCCCTGGAGCGCCACGGTCACGAACAGGACCGCACCCGCTTCGCCATCGAGAAGGCCGTCGGGCTCCTGACGGAGTCGAAACGCCTCGCGACGGAGGCGCTGTCCCGCCTGCACGCATCGGATGCCGAGCTCGCCGCCGCCCAGGACAGCCTGGGGCAATTGCGCCAGGCACAGTCCACCGCCCTGCGGGAAGCCGAACGACTCACCGAGGCGATGTCCGCCGCCGCTCAGGCACGCGTCACTGATGAGGGCAAACTTGCCGCGCTCCAGGACCGGCTGCGCGCAGCCAGCAGCCAGCAGGTCATCGAACCCGATCCGGCTGACCGTGACGACAAGGCCATGGAGGCGCGGCGCGCCCGGCAGGCCGAGATGGATGCCCGCCTGGCGCTGCGGAGCCTGGAGGAACAGGCGAAGGCATTGGCCGGCCGCGCCGAGGGCCTGTTGCGAGCCGCAGAAGCTGAACGGTCCTCGCGTGCGAAGGCGAGGGCCAAAGCCGAACAGCTGCGCCGCGAAGCGGAGGTCGCCGCCACCGTGCACGGCGCCGCGACCCGGCTGGCGCTGTTGGTGGATGAGGTGCGTGAGCGGGCATCGCGCGAACGCGAGGCCGCCGATGCCGCGCGTCGCGGGGCCGAAGCCGCCACCGTGCGGGCTCGACACGACTCCAGGGCCGCAGCTGCACAGCTGGAAGAACTCGTGCGAGGCGCCCACCGCGACGAGATGACCCGCATCGAGCACCGGATGCGCATCGAACAACTGCAGGAGAAGGCACTCTCGGAACTTGGCATCGAGCCTGAACCGCTGATCGCCGAGTACGGTCCCGACCAGTTGGTGCCGGTCATCACCCGCCCGGATGGCACCGCGCTGGGCGAGGACGACGAAATACCGGACCCCGTGCCATACGACCGGGCACAGCAGAGCACCCGGCTTCGCCGCGCCGAGCGAAATCTGACGGTGTTGGGGCGGGTCAACCCCCTGGCGCTTGAAGAGTTCGACGCGATGAAGGCGCGCCACGGCTTCCTCGCGGAACAACTGGATGATCTGAAGCGCACCCGCGCCGACCTCCTTGACCTGATCGACGAGGTCGACAAGCGGGTCAAGGAAGTCTTCGAGGCCGCCTACAAGGACGTGGAAACCACGTTCGTCGACGTCTTCTCACGGCTGTTCCCGGGTGGCGAGGGCCGGCTCGTGCTCACGGATCCCGACGACTGGCTCACCACCGGCGTCGACGTCGAGGCGCGCCCGGCCGGCAAGCAGGTCAAACGGCTGTCGCTGCTGTCCGGCGGGGAGCGGTCACTCGTGGCCGTGGCGTTCCTTGTGTCGCTGTTCATCGCCCGCCCCAGCCCGTTCTACATTCTCGACGAGGTGGAAGCGGCCCTCGACGACGCCAACCTGGGCCGGCTCCTGACCATCTACGAAGAACTGCGAGCCAACTCACAGCTCCTGATCATCACGCACCAGAAGCGCACCATGGAGATCGCCGACTCGCTCTACGGCGTCACCATGCGCGGCGACGGCATCTCCACCGTCGTCAGCCAGCGGCTCACCTCCGAGTAGGCCGTGGCCTGGCCGGGTTGGGACGTCCGGGAGGCTGGGGGACGGTCCATCTGTTTCCGCTCGCTAGGATGACGCCCGTGGACTGGATATTTTGGATCATCCTGGGGCTCGTCGGCGCTGCCGTCATCGCCGCCAGCATCATCACCTACGTTTCCCGCAAGAGCATCGACGCGCCTGCGCGCCCGGACGAGTTGGAGGCCGAGCCATCAGCGCCGCCCGCCGACGACACGGTCGTGGTGGATGCGGAACTCATCGAGGAGGTCGAACTTGCCGCACCGACGCTGGATCGACCGGAATCCCCTCAATCGCGCTTCACCCGTCTCCGTCGCCGGTTGTCCTCGAGCAACAACGTTCTGGCGCGGGCGCTGACAGACCTGCTCAGCGTCGACCGGATCGATGCGGACACCTGGGACGACTTCGAAGCCACGCTCATCGCCTCCGACCTCGGCGTCGGTCCCACCACCGAACTGACGGATGCACTGCGCAGGGAACTCTCCATCGACGGCGTGGCAGACCCGGAGACGGCTCGACGCGTGCTGCGTGCCGAGCTCCTCCGCCTCGTGGATCCGACGCTGGACCGGGCGCTCAACCTCGACTCCGAGGAGGGCAAGCCTGCCGTCGTCATGGTGGTGGGCGTCAACGGGACAGGCAAGACCACCACGGTGGGCAAGCTGGCGCGCGTGCTGGTGGCGGATGGGCGCAGCGTCCTCCTGGGTGCCGCTGATACGTTCCGCGCAGCCGCCGCCGAGCAACTCACCACCTGGGGTGAACGCGTCGGTGTCTCCACCGTGCGGGGCCCCGAGGGTGGGGATCCGGCCTCCGTGGCGTTCGAGGCCGTCGCCACCGGCACCGAGGACGGCACGGACGTGGTCATCATTGACACTGCTGGGCGTCTGCACACCAAGACCGGCCTCATGGACGAACTGGGCAAGGTGAAGCGCGTCATCGAGAAGAAGGCCGCAGTCAACGAGGTCTTGCTGGTGCTGGATGCCACCACAGGCCAGAACGGCATGATGCAGGCGCGCGTCTTCTCCGAGGTCGTCAACGTGACCGGGATTGTCCTGACCAAGCTTGATGGCTCCGCCAAGGGTGGCATCGTCGTGGCCGTCCAGCGCGAGCTGGGCGTGCCGGTGAAGCTCATCGGACTGGGGGAGGGCGTCGACGATCTTGCCCCCTTCGACCCGGAGGGCTTCGTCGCCGGAATTCTCGGCGAGTGAGCCTTCGTCTATTCTGGGCCGGTATGTCCATGCCGACCGGCAACTACTTTTCTCGATGAAGGACTGACGTGTTCGACACGCTTCAAGATCGCCTCTCTGACGTCTTCAAGGGGCTGCGCTCCAAGGGCCGACTGACCGAGGCCGACATCGACGCCACGATGCGCGAGATTCGCATCGCCCTGCTCGAGGCCGACGTGAACCTGAGTGTGGTCAAGGGTTTCGTCTTCAACGTCAAGGAGAAGTGCCTCGGCCTTGAGCTGTCGAAGGCGCTGAACCCGACGCAGCAGATCATCAAGATCGTCAACGACGAACTCGTCGTGATCCTCGGCGGCGAGACCCGCAACGTGCGCTTCAACAAGCGCCCACCCACCGTGATCATGCTCGCGGGCCTCCAGGGTGCGGGCAAGACCACGCTGGCCGGCAAGCTCGCTCGCTGGTTGCGCGAGGAGAAGCATGCGCCGCTGCTGGTGGCGGCTGACCTCCAGCGCCCCAACGCCGTCGGTCAGCTCCAGATCGTCGGTGAGCGCGCAGGCGTGCACGTCTTCGCCCCGCAGCCCGGCAACGGGGTCGGGGATCCCGTGCAGGTGGCGCGCGATGCCATCGAGCATGCCCGCCGACGGCTCTACGACGTCGTCATCGTCGACACGGCCGGACGGCTGGGCGTCGACGCGGAACTGATGCAGCAGGCCGCCGACATCAAGCAGGCGGTCAACCCCGACGAGGTGCTCTTCGTCGTCGATGCCATGATCGGTCAGGACGCCGTCAACACGGCGAAGGCGTTCGACGAGGGAATCGGCTTCGACGGCGTCGTCCTCACCAAGCTCGACGGTGACGCCCGCGGTGGCGCTGCCCTGTCGATCGCGAAGGTCATCGGCAAGCCGATCCTCTTCGCGTCCAACGGTGAGACGCTGAAGGACTTCGACGTCTTCCACCCGGACCGCATGGCCAGCCGCATCCTCGGCATGGGCGACGTCCTGACGCTCATCGAGCAGGCGGAGAAGACCTTCGACGCCGACCAGTCGCGTGCCGCGGCCGAGAAGCTCATGGGGAAGAACAAGTTCGGTCTGCAGGACTTCCTCTCGCAGATGCAGCAGCTCCGCAAGATGGGCCCGCTCAGCAAGATCCTCGGCATGCTGCCCGGTGCCGGACAGTTCAAGGACGCCATAGAGGACATCGACGAGCGCGAGATCGACCGCATCGAAGCGATCATCAACTCGATGACCAAGAAGGAGCGCGACGACGTCGCCATCCTCAACGGGTCCCGACGCTCCCGCATCGCGAAGGGGGCGGGCGTGCAGGTCTCCGACGTGAACCAGCTCGTCAACCGCTTCGTCGAGGCTCGCAAGATGATGGAGAAGATGGCCGGTTCCATGGGCGGCATGGGTGGCGGCGGTATGCCCGCCGGTATGCCGCCAGGGATGCCCGGTGCGCTGCCCGGCGCCCGTGGGCCCAAGCGTCCGCCGGCGAAGAAGAGCGTCAAGAAGGGCCACAGGGTCTCTGGCAACCCGGCCAAGCGGAAGCAGCAGGAAGCGCAGAAAGCACTGGGCATCCGCCCCGAGGCCGACGTGCCCCAGACGATGGACGACTTCCAGCTCCCCCCGGACCTGCAGAAGATGTTCGAGCAGAACAAGTAGTCTCCGGCGCATATCTGTTCGTCAATCAGCCCGGCTACCGTGTCGAAAATGGCAACGCTGGTTGAGTAGCGGCCGCGACGAAGGAGCAGCCGCGTGTCGAAACAGCCTCGCTGGTTGAGTAGCGGCCGCGACGAAGGAGCAGCCGCGTGTCGAAACCCCTGTCAGCCGCAAGACCTCTCGAATGGCAGAGGCGGACTCCTCGACCATCCGTTTCTCGTGTGGATAGTCTCGGCCCATGACGTCCTCACCGAATGCACCATCCGAGAGCTACCACTTCACGCGCGCGGTGGTGCTGCCCGGCACGGAACCGCGTGAACTGTGGATCGCCGACGGCGTCGTCGTGTTCGGACCGATTTCCAACGCCATCACCATCTCGGACCCATGCTGGGTGCTGCCGGGGCTCGTCGACGCGCACTGTCACATCGGGTTGGGTCCCGAGGGTGCCGTCGATCAGGACACCGCCACGGCCCAGGCGCAGGCCGACCTCGCCGTCGGTGTCATGCTCATCCGCGACGCCGGATCCCCGGCCGACACCCGCTGGGTGCACCAACAGTCCGAGCTGCCGCGACTGCTCCGCGCCGGACGTCACATCGCCCGGCCGAAGCGCTACATCCGTCACCTCGCAGCTGAGGTGGAGCCCGAGGATCTCGTGGAGCAGGTGCGTCACGAGGCACGCTCCGGCGACGGTTGGGTGAAGCTGGTGGGGGACTGGATCGATCGGTCGGTCGGCGACCTGGCGCCCCTGTGGCCTGCCGATGTGGCAGCCCTGGCCATCTCCGCGGCCCACGAGGAGGGTGCCAGGGTCACGGCGCACTGCTTCGGAGAGCAGTCCGTGGCTGAACTGGTCAACGCGGGAATCGACTGCATTGAGCACGGCACAGGGCTCTCCGACGATGTGATCGCCGCCATGGCGGAACGCAATACCGCACTGGTGCCGACGATGATCAACCTCGACAACTTTCCCAGCTATGCGACCTCGGGGGCCGCGAAGTTCCCCCGCTACGCCGCGCACATGCTCGATCTGCACGCCCGCCGTCATGAGACGATCGGCAGGGCCATCGAAGCAGGGGTGCACGTCTATACGGGCACCGATGCCGGCACGGTGGTGGCCCATGGACGGGTCGTCGACGAGATCGACGAACTCGCCAAACTCGGCGGTGCGGACTTTGCGCTGGGAGCCGGCAGTTGGCGTGCCCGCGAATGGCTGGGCGCCGACGTCGTCACGGTGGGTGCCAGCGCAGACGTCGTGGTCTACTCCGAGGACCCGAGACAGGATCTGTCGACGTTGCGTCGTCCCACCCTGCGGATCCTGCGGGGCACCGCCCTCTGACGCCTACCCAAACTGAGCGCCAACGATCTATCGCAGGCGTTGTGATGTCGGGTTGGCGTGCTGCATTTCAGTTGGCGTTCCGAGCTGCCCGGGGATCCAGCATGGTTTTCCACAGCTCCGCGCGGCCGCCTTGATCCTGATCCCTTCTGCGGCTTGACTGGGGAGCACGCCCAAACCCAGGAGAGATCAGGACCATGGACGAGAACGCCACCCCCACCACCACGCCACCCCCGAATTTCCCACCACCCGTGGCCGGACCCCCCATCACGGCTCCAGTTGCTCGGCAACCCGGCTCGTTCAAGAAGGGTTTCGGGATGGGGGCCGGACTCGGCCTCGGCCTGGCAGTGACGCTCATTGCACTGTCCGTGGTCTCGGGAATCTTTGCCGTCGCCTCGCTCGCCGTGACCATGGGCTCCATCAGTTCAACCGGCGCCAGCACGTCGTTGAGCACGCTGTGGGGCAAGGAGGGCGCGAAGGGCAAGCTCCGGGCCATCTCCATCAGCGGTCCCATCATGACCGACGTCTCCGAGGGCGGGCTGCTCGTCGCGGGGACGTTCGGCTACGAGATTGCCCAGCAGTTCGACGCACTCACCAAGGACGACGCCTCCGGCGTGGTGCTGCTGGTGAACACGCCGGGTGGATCCGTCCCCGGGTCCACGGCCATCTCGGATGGTATTGAGCGCTACCAGGAACGCACCGGCCAGAAGGTTTTGGTGCACGTGGAGGGCATGTCGGCTTCCGGCGGCGTCTACTCCACCGCACCTGCCGACGCCATCTACGCCGATCACGGCTCCATCGTGGGCAGCATCGGCATCATCTTCGGGCCCTTCCAGCGGTTCCGCGACGTGGTGGCCACATCCGGCTCCGTCATCGAGTCCGGCGTCACCACCACCGGTGGCATCACGCAGGAGTACCTCTCCAAGGGCACGGGCAAGGACTTCGGCAACCCGTTCCGTGACATGACCGAGGGGGAGCGCGCGATGATCGACACGATGCTGGAGACCGAGTACACGAACTTCGTCGAGCATGTCGCCGAGAATCGCGGCATCGCGGCCACGACGATCGTCGATGAGCTGGGCGCCTCCGTTTTCGGCAACGATGACGCCGAAGAGGTGGGACTCATTGACGGGACCCTCAGCCGCGAGGAGTTCTTCACCAAGGCGGCAACCGAGGCGGGTCTCGACCCGGAGGAGACGGTCGTGCAGGTGGTCAATCCACCGTCGGGTCTGCAGGCACTCCTGGGCGCCAGCAGGCCTGAAGGCTCGGCGCTTCCGATCGCCGCGCTCGGCGAGGGTTACCGCGTGAGCACCACCTTCTGCGGCGGTGGCACGCCGATGGTGTTCTCGGGCGACCTTGCAGCGGTCTGCGGCTGAGGCATCAGCCCCAGCCGAGTTCGTGCAACCTGTCCTCGTCGATGCCGTGGTAGTGACCCAATTCGTGGACCAGGGTGACCTCGATCTCTTCGAGGAGTTCGTCCTCGTCCTCGCACATGCGGGTCAGTGGGCCACGAAACAGCACCACCCGGTCCGGCAGGTGGCCCAGCCCGTAGCTGGTGTCCCTTTCGGTCAGGGCGGTGCCCTCGTACCAACCGAGCACGTCCGAACCATCGTCGGGCTCGTCCTCGACCAGGATCAACACGTTGTCGAGGTTGTCCAGCAAGCCGTCGGGCAGATGTGCGAGCGCTTCGTCGACCAGTTCGCCGAAGCGCTCCTCGGGGAGCTCCATGCCACACGATGCTAGGCGGTCCCAGCCCGGCAAGGGATCCGTGGATGGGCTTTTGGGTCTGGGCTGGTGATCTGGCAGAATGTCGGGTGCAACTTTGATCGCTGGCGCCCTCTAACCCCGGCGGAAATTGTTCATCAGGCCCAAGCTGAGCGCGTGCCCCACACGCTGACGTGAAGGCCGCCCCATCTCGTCTTTTAAACAGACAAAACACAACAGGAGAACCACGCTCGTGGCAACCAAGATTCGTCTGAAGCGTTTCGGCAAGACTCGCTCGCCTCACTACCGCATCATCGTCATCGACTCCCGCTCCAAGCGCGATGGCCAGGCCATCGAGGAGATCGGCCTGTACCACCCCAAGAATGATCCCTCGGTCATGAAGATCGATTCCGAGCGCGCCCAGTACTGGCTGTCCGTTGGTGCACAGCCGACCGAGGCCGTCGTCGCGATCATGAAGCGCACCGGTGACTGGCAGAAGTTCAGCGGCGACACGTCCCCCTCGGGCGTCGACCCGCAGCCCGAGCGTCGCGACCGCGAGGCCGAGTTCGCCAAGGCCCTCGCCGAGGACGGCACCGCTACGGCACCCGCCATCTCGCGCGCCAAGAAGAAGGCCGATGACGAGGCCAAGTCCGCCGCCTCGGCGAAGTCCGAGGATGCGTCCTCCGACGAGGCCGCGCCTGCTGAAGAGGCCTGATCATGCTGGCCGATGCACTCGAGCACCTCGTGGCAGGGATCGTGTCCAACCCCGATGAAGTTCGGGTGAAGGACAAGGAACTGCGTCGTGGCCGTCTCCTCGAGGTGCGCGTGCACCCCGACGACATCGGCAAGGTCATCGGGCGCCAGGGCCGCACAGCCCAGGCGCTGCGAACCGTCATGGGCGCAATCGCCGGCAACGAGCAGCTCCGCGTCGACTTCGTCGACGTGGACAAGCCACGCCGTCACTGAGCTGAAACACATCACAAGGAGTGCCTCGGATCGGATTCGGTCCGGGGCATTCCTGATTCTTGGAGAAGGCTGGCACTGATGGACGAACTGGTCGAAGTGGTCATAGGCAGAGTGGGACGCGCACACGGCATCCGTGGCGAGGTGTCCATTGATCTGCGCACCGACGAGCCGGGGCGAAGGTTCTTTCCGGGCGCCAGGGTCACACTCGGATCCGGCCGCGAGCTGACGGTGGAGAAAACAACCTGGCAACGTGGCCGTCTGCTCGTCACCCTCGCCGGCTACCCCGACCGCACCGCCGTCGAGACACTGACGGGTGAACTCCTCACCACACGCGTCAAGGCGTCGGAGATCCCGAGCGACCAGGACGAGTACTTCGACCGCCAGCTCGTGGGCTTGACGGTGCTCGACCACCGGGGCGAGATCTGCGGGACCGTGCTCGAAGTGCTGCACATGCCGTCGCAGGACCTGCTGGAGGTGAAGACTGAAGCCGGCAACCGTCTGGTGCCTTTCGTGAAGGCGCTGGTGCCCGTGGTCGACATGGATGCTGGCACGCTGCAACTGGCTGACGTCAAAGGGCTGCTGGAAGACATCGAATGAGGTGTGATGTCGTCACGATCTTCCCGGACTACATGGCGCCACTCCAGCTGTCGCTGGTGGGCAAAGCCATCGCCTCAGGGCTCGTCGAGCTGGCCGTGCACGACCTCCGGACCTGGACGCATGACCGCCACCACACCACCGACGACACACCGTACGGCGGGGGAGCAGGCATGGTGATGAAGCCGGAGCCGTGGGGGGAAGCTTTCGACGCCCTGGCCGCCGCGCATCCGGCGCCCATGACGGTGGTGGTCCCCACCCCTGCCGGACGGCCCTTCACCCAGGAACTCGCCTACGAGCTCGCCACGCGCGAACGGCTCGCATTCGCCTGCGGACGCTACGAAGGCATTGACCAACGCGTCCTCGACCACTGCCACCAGGAGTTCGACCTGGTGGAGGTGAGCCTCGGCGACTACGTGCTCAACGGCGGTGAGGTGGCGGTGCTGGCCATCATCGAGGCCGTTGTCCGGCTCATTCCCGGTGTGATCGGCAACCCCGCCTCGTTGCTGGAGGAATCCCACTCGGCGGGACACGAACAACTTCTGGAGTACCCCAACTACACCAAGCCGCCCACCTGGCGCGGCAGGGACGTGCCGGAAGTGTTGCTCAGCGGCAACCACGGGCGGATTGCCTCATGGAGGCGCGAGCAGGCGCTGGAGCGGACGCGCGAGCGGCGGCCCGACCTGCTTCCCTGACGCCAGATGACCGCCACCGTGATTTAGGCGACCCTACGTCGTCATCCTGAAGGACTCTGGCTAGAATGGGCTTCGTGCCAACGACGACTCTCACCACTCATCAGCGGGCGATGCGATCAACGGTTGTGAAAAAGGTCATTATGTCTGTGACCGGACTCATCATGATCGGCTTCCTCCTAGTCCACATGTACGGCAACCTCAAGATGTTCAGCGGGCCGGAGGCGTACGACGGTTATGCCCACTGGCTCAAGGAGGACATCCTCTACCCGTTGGTTCCGCACGGGACCTTCATCTGGCTCTTCCGGTTCGTCCTGCTCGCAGCCGTGGTGGCCCACATCTGGTCCGCCACCTCGCTGTCAGTTCGGACCATCGGGGTCCGTGGACCCGGCTACGACATGTTCAAGCCCCAGGCCCAGACCTACTCCGAGCGCACCATGCGGTGGGGCGGCATCCTGATCGCAGGCTTCATCGTCTTCCACCTCCTGCAGTTCACCGTGCGGGTGATCCGCACAGGCTTCAGTACCTCTGCAGGACCGTACGAGATGTTCGTCGACTCGTTCTCGTTGTGGTGGGTGTTCGCTCTGTATGCGGTGCTGATCTTCCTGATCTGCATGCACATCCGCCACGGATTCTGGAGCGCTTTCCAGACACTGGGGCTCAACTCCTCACTCAAGTCGCGCCGTTGGCTCAATGTGCTGGGAATCGGCGTCGCTGTTGTCCTCTACATCGGCTTCATGCTTCCACCGCTGGCCGTTTTGATCGGATGGATTAAATAAGACATGACCACCACCGAAGAAGTACGAATCCACGAAGACTTGGTCACGCCCAAGAACTTGAAGAGTGCGCCTGATCGCACCGCGACGAAGGCTCCCGCCGACTTCTTCGTCGACGGTGCTGACATCGTCGACGGCAAGGCACCTGACGTTGGCATCAGCGACATGTGGAAGACCCGGCAGTTCCAGGCACGGCTGGTCAACCCGGCCAACCGTCGCAAGCTGTCGGTCATCATCGTTGGCACGGGCCTCGCCGGTGGCGCAGCTGCCGCAACGCTGGGCGAAGCCGGCTACAACGTCGAGAATTTCTGCTACCAGGACAGCCCCCGCCGCGCCCACTCGATCGCTGCCCAGGGCGGCATCAACGCGGCCAAGAACTACCGCAACGACGGTGACTCCACGTTCCGGCTGTTCTACGACACGGTCAAGGGCGGCGACTACCGCTCGCGCGAAACCAACGTGTACCGCCTCGCTGAAGTCTCAGCGAACATCATTGACCAGTGCGTCGCACAGGGCGTCCCGTTCGCCCGCGAGTACGGCGGACTGCTGGATACCCGCTCCTTCGGCGGCGTTCAGGTGCAGCGCACGTTCTACGCCCGCGGCCAGACCGGACAGCAGCTGCTGATCGGTGCTTACCAGCAGCTGGAGCGCCAGGTGGCGGCCGGCACGGTGAAGATGCACACGCGCCACGAGATGGTCGAGGTCATCGTCGTCGACGGCGTGGCCCGCGGCATCGTGACCCGAAACATGGTCAACGGCAAGATCGAGAGCTGGACCGCCGACGCCGTCGTGCTTGCCACTGGCGGCTACGGCAACGTGTTCTTCCTCTCCACCAACGCCATGGGCTGCAACGTGACCGCCACGTGGCGTGCGCACCGCAAGGGCGCCTACTTCGGCAACCCCTGCTACACGCAGATCCACCCCACCTGCATTCCCGTGCACGGCGACTCGCAGTCGAAGCTGACCCTCATGTCGGAGTCGCTGCGCAACGACGGCCGCATCTGGGTGCCCAAGCGTGCCGAGGACTGCCAGAAGGATCCCCGCCAGATCGCCGAGGAGGACCGCGACTACTACCTGGAGCGGATCTATCCGTCCTTCGGCAACCTGGTGCCCCGCGACATCGCGTCGAGGCAGGCCAAGAACATGTGCGACGAGGGCCGCGGCGTTGGGCCGGCCATCACGGAGCGCGCAGCGGACGGCACGGAATCCAAGGTGAGCCGCGGCGTGTACCTCGACTTCGCGGACGCCATCCAGCGTCTCGGTCAGGAAGCGGTCTCCGCCAAGTACGGCAACCTCTTCGACATGTACGCCCAGATCACCGGTGAGAACCCGTACGAGACACCGATGCGCATCTACCCCGCCGTGCACTACACGATGGGTGGGCTGTGGGTGGATTACGACCTGCAGAGCTCCATCACGGGCCTGTACGTCACCGGTGAGGCCAACTTCTCGGACCACGGCGCCAACCGTCTGGGTGCCTCGGCGCTCATGCAGGGGCTGGCGGACGGGTACTTTGTGCTCCCGAACACCATCAATGACTACCTCGCTGATGCCCCGTTCGAGAAGCTGTCGGCGGATCACCCCGCCGTCAAGGAGGCCGTCGATTCGGCCCGGGCGCGCGTGGACAAGCTGCTCAGCATCCAGGGCACCCGTTCGGTGGACTCGTTCCACAAGGAACTCGGCCACATCATGTGGGAGTACTGCGGGATGTACCGGACCGAGGAGGGCCTCATGAAGGCCATCGGTCTCATCCAGGAACTGAAGGAGGAGTTCTGGTCCAACGTCCGGGTGACCGGCGTGAACGAGGACTTCAACCAGGCGCTCGAGAAGGCTGGCCGCGTCGCCGACTTCATCGAGTTGGGTGAACTGATGTGCGTCGACGCGCTGCACCGTCGCGAATCGTGTGGCGGACACTTCCGGGGCGAGTCGCAGACTCCCGAAGGTGAAGCGCTTCGCCACGATGATGAGTACCTGTACGTGGCAGCCTGGGAGTTCGGTGGAGAGGGCGGCAAGCCCGTCCTGCACCGCGAACCCCTCGTTTACAAGGCAATCGAACTGAAGCAACGGAGTTACACGTGAAACTCAAGCTACGCATCTGGCGTCAGACTGGCCCTAGCGCCACGGGTGCCCTCAAGGACTACGACATCGACGGTGTTTCCGAGGACATGTCGTTCCTCGAGATGCTCGACATGCTCAACGAGAACCTCACCAACGTCAATGAAGAGCCTGTGGCCTTCGACCACGACTGCCGCGAGGGTATCTGCGGCATGTGCGGCGTGGTCATCAACGGCATCGCCCATGGCCCAGCCGTCACCACGGTGTGCCAGCTCCACATGCGCTCGTTCGCCGACGGGGCCACCATCGAGATCGAGCCGTGGCAGGCCGGGGCCTTTCCCATCATCAAGGACTTGGCTGTCGACCGCTCCGCGTTCGACCGCATCATCCAGGCCGGAGGGTTCATCTCGTCGAACACCGGTTCCGCCCCTGATGCTCACGCCATGCCGGCGGGTAAACGGGATGCGGACGTCGCGTTCGACAACGCCACCTGCATCGGTTGCGGTGCCTGCGTGGCAGCGTGCCCGAACAGCTCGGCCATGTTGTTCACAGCAGCCAAGATCACGCACCTGGCCATGCTGCCGCAGGGTCAGCCCGAGCGTTACTCACGGGTGAAGTCCATGGTGGCTGCGCAGGACGCGGAGGGCTTTGGTAACTGCAGCAACATCGGTGAATGTGCCGCAGTCTGCCCCAAGGGCATCCCGCTGGAGTCCATCGCCCAGCTGAACCGCGACCTCATCA
>JAUNVL010000174.1 GCA_030537675.1 Propionibacteriaceae bacterium
CCATGACCTTCAGACGCATCAACCGACGCAATTTCCTCCTCGCCAGCGCAGCTGTCTCCGGAACGTGCGCCATCCCCCTCGTCGGCCTGTCGCCCGCGTACGCCGACCGACTCCTTCCCATGGATGATGCGGTCCCCCTGGCCGATGCGCCTCCAGTGGGCAGCAGCCTGGCGGAGATCGAGGCTGCGATGATGGCGCTTGAGCCGCCCATCCTCCTCCTGGAGACTGCCGTTCCGGCGGGTGTCACCACCGACGCTGGCAGTACTCTGGCCATCTCCGCCACCCACGCCAAGTGCGGCGACCACTCCATGCAGTGGAACCACACATCCGGAGCAAAGCTCCGTATGGACGGCGACCTCAAGTACGTCCCCAGCGACTTCGTACCTGGGGGTGACCAGTCCCTCATGGGCGTGGTGCCCATGTTCTCCTTCTGGGTGTACAACGAAAAGCCCGTCAAGGACGCGCTGGTGGTGGAGTTCGGCAAGGGCGACCGCGTCGACGCCCACTTCCGCTTCAACCTCGACTTTCGCGGCTGGCGCACCTGCTGGATCCGCTACAGCTACGACATGGTCGGCACGCCAAAGGCAGGCATTGATCGCATCACGGTCACGGCACCCAAGCGCGACGGGCAACTGTGGATTGACCTGGTGGCCAAAAACATCGACATGCGCCCCGACCACGCCACACCAGACTTCCAAGTACCTGAGGTCCAGAAGGGAATTGAGCAGAGCGACAACTACCACTGGCTGGGCATCAACAACTTCTGGGGCGAGATGACCACTCCCGGCTTCGACAACTCGCCTGCGACAGCGGCTGAGAAGACGAGCGCGGAGAAGGTCCGCAACGGCCTCATCGCTATCCAGCGGAGCAAACAGGGCATCACTGGCGCCAACCTCACGACGCTCGAGACCGAGCTCACAGCACTCGGAATCCCACAACTCGCGAACCCGGATGCCACAGGTGCCGATCTGGTGCCTGCGGCCCCCGGATCCTTCGTCAACAGCTACCAGACGGATATCTTGCCCAAGGAGTTCGTGCCGGCGCTCAAGGCCGCCACGAATATTCAGGACAATCGCAGGGTCTTCGACACACTCCTCAAGGTGGCCCGCACCTGGGACACCGCCAACATCGCCAACGACGTGTCCGCGTCCGCCCGCGCCGAGAGCATGCTGCTTCGCCTGACAGCCCACGTCCGGGATCAGGGCTGGGCCGTCGGCAGCGCCCAGGGAACCATCCACCACATCGGCTACCAATACCGTGGTTGGGCCCAGTCACTGCTGTTGACCGAATCCGTTCTCAAGGCCCGCGGCCTCTGGGAGTACGCGAGTGACACCATCGCCTGGTACGCCGGTGTCGGTCGACTCACCAATGACTTCACCGACATCCGCAAGCACAACTCCGGGCTCGTTGACGTCCTCAACACCCTCTTGGAGGGTTTGCTCGTCAGCACCGTGACCCCCACTGATGAGACATTGTACGTTGGTCGACTCCGCGCCTTCAGCAGCTGGATCAACCTGGCACATCGCTACACCCCGGGCCTCCTCGGCGGCTACAAGCCGGACGGCCTGTACTTCCACCACATGGGCCCATACCCTGCCTACGGCCGCGACGCACTCAATGGTTCCATCCGCATCATCACTGTGGTCACGGGCAGCGAATTCGAACTGAAGACGGCCGGTGCAGCCATCCTGCGGCAGGCCATGTTCACCATGAACGAGATCTCCGACACATACCAATGGCCCATCGGCATGTCGGCTCGCCACCCCAAGGGCACCGAGGGCATCGATGCACTGATCAACAACTACGCCCTCCTGGGTCGCAATCCGCTGGCCGGTTTCGACGACGGCAACGGCATCGACGAGGAAATGGCGTCGGTGTACCGGAGCCTCGTGCGCGAATCGTCCTCCAACTTCCAGAAGGGTCAGGACACGTTCTTCGCCGGCAAGGGGATCGAACCGGCATCAGATCCGCAGGGCTACTTCCAGTACGGATACTCGGCGTTCGGCTCCTCCCGTCACGAGCAGTGGATGGCATCTGTCAAGGGCTTCAACCGCTACCTGTGGTCCTCGGAGATCTACGACGGCGCCAATGCCTACGGACGCTACCTGTTCTACGGACAGATCGAGGTACAGTCGATCCTCGACGCCAGGGGACTCGTTACGCACGAAGCGAACGGCTGGAGCCAGCCCGGATACGACTGGAACCACATTCCGGGCGCCACCACCATCGTGCTGCCCTACGAGGAACTCAAGGCGGACCTCACGGGGACCATCCAGGAGATTCCGCTGACCGAGTCCTCCGGCGGGGCCGGCAAACTCACCGGTCACGCCACGCTGTTCGGCATGCACCTGGCGGAGCACCCCATGCACAACGGCACGCACAAGGCGAACATTTCCGCCCTGCTGGTGGGTGAGCGCGTCATCGCGCTTGGCTCCGACATCGAGAACGACGACCGCTCCCACCCCACCCACACCACCCTGTTCCAGCTGACGCCCGAGACGATGACCGAGCCGAAGGCTCTGACCAAGGGCAGCAACTGGGCCACCGACCCCGCGGGCAACGGCTACGTCGTCTCCCAGGGGGCTATGACTGCACGCACCGCACCGCAGACCGCACCCCACCAGGACGGTATTTCTGAGGGTGCCACGCGAAACATGGCGCTCGGATGGCTGGACCACGGCAAGGAGCCGAAGGGTGCGGGCTATGACTACGCACTGCTCGTGGGCGCGGGCACGGAGGGCACCGAGGCTTTCGCCGCGGCGATGGCCGGCGACGACAAGCCCTACGTCGTGGCGCAGAAGGACAAGGTCGCCCACGTGGTGACTGATCGGGACTCAGGCGTCATGGCACATGTGCTGTTCGAGGCAAACACAGACCTCGTCGACACCTCGGTCGTGCGCATGGCTGACCGTCCTTGCCTGATCCTGATGCACGCTGAGGGCTCCACCGTCTCCATCTCCGTCACGGATCCCGACCTCCACCTCTATGAAGGCAAGGACCCCGACCAGTACGACAAGGACGGCAACTACACGGGTGAGTTCTCCAGCTACTCCCGTCCCTGGAGGATCACCCCGAGCCCGAAGAGCAACATCAGCGTGGTCCTGCGCGGTCTGTGGACGGCGCCCACGATGGCGCGCTCGCTGAGCGGTGTCATGCTGACCGCTGAGGGCAACGACACACGGTTGACGTTGACCACGCAGTATTCGGCCAGCGTCGAGTTCACACTGGTGCGGGAAGAGGTGGAGCCCAGTGTCGAGCC
>JAUNVL010000175.1 GCA_030537675.1 Propionibacteriaceae bacterium
GCGATTCAGGGGACCCGGGCCGGACACCGTCGGATCTCCCGGGATGCGGTAGCGAAGATGGAGGTGTTCGGGGTCCGTGGCCTCGGGGCGCAGGCCGATCCTGGGACCCGTGGCCACCGCCGGCTCCGACAGGCGATCCGCCACCCAAATGGGGGAGTCGGGTGCACACAGGTCCAGGCCGTCGTCCAGCCAGTTGATGCCCAGCACCACTGTCAGGCGGCCGGGGCCTTGGGCCAGGTCACGGTCGCGCCGCGTCACGCCGGCAGCCGAGCGGCGGGCCCGGGCGAGTTCGAGCCCCTCCACCACCTCACCGGCCCTCACGAGGCAACCGTTCGCGTGGTTCTTCGTGGAGGCGACGATGTTGCAGCACGAATGCAGGCCCATGTGGCGATAGACGTAGAGGTGTCCAGCCTCGCCGAACATGGTCCTGTTCCTGGGGGTCAGGCCACGGAATGCGTGCGAACCCGGGTCGTCCTCACCGTCGTAGGCCTCGAGTTCAGTGATGCGCAGCACGATGCCGTCCTCAGTCACGAGGTGGCACCCCAGCAGCCGTGGGGCGAGTTCGCGTACGGGCCGCTCGAAGAACTCGCGCGGCAGCGGTGTCCTGTCCAATGTCATGGGGATCAGCCGAACTGGACCATGTTGTTGAAGACTTCGACGGTCTTCCAGCCATAGCGGACCGGTGCGCCGGGCGCGGCCAAGTTGACGATGATCCTGGACGTCACGAAGCTGCGGCAGCCGTTGCGGCCAGTGATGGGGGTGTCGCACTCCGTTCGCCACTGCCGGCCATCAACAGCAGTCCACGACCTGCCCTCGCCCAGGGGGTTGCCCTTCCACATGGAACGGGGCGCGGGCAGGTACGTCAGGTTGTTGAACGACCAGCCGTTGCGCGCCACGAAACGACCGGACTCCAGCGTGATCTTGGTGCCCCAGATCTCGGTGCGGCATCGCCAGGTCCGGGAATAGGGCTCGCACGTGGTGCTCCACGACCGGCCGTTCACGTCGTGCATACCGGGAGTGTTGTACACCGTGAAGGGCAGCTTCGGGAATGCCGGCGGGCCCTGGGTGGGGTTCTTCGACGGGGTGGCCGACGGTTTCGAAGAAGGGCTGGGAGTGGGTGCAGGTGGGTCAGTGGGAGGGGTGCCACCGCGCGGCGTCTCGAAGACCCCGTCGAACAACGGATTGGCGCACTGGAAAACCACCATGTAGTTGTACCTGCTCGCAGGACAGGGCTTGCCCTGCGGATCGAACACCGTGGGCAGCTGGGACATGGTTGTCCCGTCGGGAACGATGATCTTCTGCCTCGTTCCCACGATCTCGCCGGGAACGTCGCGCAGCGGGCGGAAGTCGCGGATCCGGCTCAGCTCGAGATTGAGCAGGGAGATATTCCTCCACCCACTCAAGGCCGAGACGTCGGAGATGAGATTCTCGCCCATCCATGCTTGCTCGATGCGGCGCATGCCGGCCAGTGGGGACAGGTCGGTGATATCCGTTGAGGCGACGTTCAGTTCCCTCAGGTTGACGAGGCCTCGCAGTGGTTCAAGGTCTCCGAATTTATTGCTGCGCAAGCCCAGTTCCGTGAGAGCGGTGAGGCGTGACAACGGCGTGATGTCGGTGATCAGGTTCGTCCCCAGATGCAGGGTATTGAGCTCGTTCAGAGATGCGAGGGCATCGATGTTGGTGATCCAGTTGCTGTCCAGGTTGAGATACGTCAACGAGGTGAGCGACGCCAAGGACGAGACATCAACAACCTCGGTTCTGTTGAGTGAGAGACGCTTCAGTTGGGGGGCAGTGGAGAGACCGGTCAGGTTTCCTGCACCGCTGTAGGAGAGATCCAGTTCCTCGAGATTCGCCATGTTCCCGATGCCGGTCAGGTCCTTGGCCTGCGTGGAACTCAGGCTGAGTGTTCGGACCTGGTCGAGTGGGGCCAAGGTCGCGAAGTCGAGGCGGTAGGCGGAATCCAGTGTCAGGGAGCGCAGGTTTGGCAGCGATGCGAGTGGTGAGACGTCAGGCACTCCCAGTGCAGGCAGGCTGAGTCGGGTGATGGCTGTCAGGCCGAGAAGTGGAGTGATGTCCGTGATTCCGGAGGCGGATGAGACGTGCACCTCCTCGAGATCCGTCAGGCCTGCGAGGGGTGATAGGTCATCCACGCGGTTACTGGCGTAGGTGAAGCTGAGGCGACGAAGCGATACGAGCTCCTCCAGACCCGCGAGGCTCAGCACCTCCTCGCAGGAGCTGTTCCCGTCGGAGAGCTCCGTCAGCCCCGCTGCATCAGCCGGGGTGATCTCGGTGGTGCTCTGCCTCCCGAGCTGGCGGTTCACCAGACATTTGACTGCACGGTTGTCGTTGAGGGAGCCCCCTGCTGCTGCGGCAACGCCGACCGGCAGGACGGTGATGCCCATCACCGCGGCAATCAGGAGAGAGACGCAACGGCGCATGGTGGGTCCTTCTGGAACGATCGAGGGTCAGGCCTCCTGGGGCGGCAGTTCAACGTCCACCGTCAGGGGTCCGCGCGAGCCTACAGCCCACGTCACGTCGCCGACGAGTCGGCCGACGGCACGCAGGTCCGCCTCGATGGTCCGCAGTCTTTCGACAACCTCGGCCGGTCCCGAGAACGCGGCCCGCGACACCTCGGTCTTCATGGACACCTTGGCGTTGGACTTGGCGCCACGGATGGCGATCAGTGCGGCGGCGAGGTCGGCCAGAAGCGCCGCGTCGCTGTCGACGGCGAGTTCGTCCACGCTCGGCCACGTGGAGCGGTGGATGGAACCCTCGTGGGTCCAGCGCCAGGTTTCCTCCGTGACGAACGGCATGAAGGGCGCGAACAGGCGGAGCTGGACATCCAGCGCCAACGCCAGAGCGGCCAGCGCAGAGGCCTGCTCCTCGGTGGACTGACCGCCGTAGGCGCGTTCCTTCACGAGCTCCAGGTAGTCGTCGCAGAATGCCCAGAAGAACGTCTCGGCCTTCTCCAGGGCCGTGGTGTAGTCGAACGCATCGAAGGCGGTGGTGGCGTCGCGCACCACGGTGGCAAGTCCCGCCAGCATTGCCTTGTCGACGGGGTTGGTGACCGCCTCCAGACCGCCGGCATCCGCAGCCAGTGACAGGACGAACTTGCCGGCATTCAGCACCTTCATGGCGAGGCGTCGGCCCACCTTCATCTGCGACTCGTCGAAGGGCGAGTCCAGGCCGGGACGGGCCATGGCGGCGCGCCAGCGGACGGCGTCGGAGCCGAACTTGTCGAG
>JAUNVL010000032.1 GCA_030537675.1 Propionibacteriaceae bacterium
GCTGGGCGGGCGTGCAGACCAACAGATGAGCCGATTGCGACGGTGCGGTGTGCCATGAAGGTTCTCCTTTGTTTGAGGTTGGCGATGCTTACGCGGTGGCGATTGCCGTTGCCGGCGCGGCTTGGATGGCCTCGCTGTTCGAGCCGCGTGACTTGAGGACGACGACGATGGTCGCCATCACGATCACGCCGATAGCCAGGGCCAGAAGGAACAAGAGGAAGTTCCCGATCAGCGGCAACACCCAGATACCTCCGTGTGGTGCGCGTAGCGTGGCGCCGAAGACCATCGCCAGTCCACCGGTGATCGATGAACCGATGACTGATGACACGACGACGCGGACGGGGTCGGCTGCGGCGAATGGAATCGCGCCTTCCGAAATGAACGACGCTCCCAGCAGCCAGGCTGCCTTCCCGCTCTCCCTCTCGTTGGGTGAGAAGAGCTTCGGGCGGACAGTGGTGGCCAGTGCCATCGCGAGGGGGGCAACCATTCCCGCTGCCATCACAGCGGCCATGATCTTCAGCTGTGGAGCATCGGTGGCGGCACCTGCAGCAGCAAGACCGGTGGTGGCGAAGGTGTAGGCCACCTTGTTGAGTGGCCCGCCCAGGTCGAAGCCCATCATCGCTCCCAGTACGGCTCCCAGAAGTAACGCGCTGCCGCCTGACAAGCTGGACAGGCCGTTGTTGAGGCCGTCGGAAAGGGCAGCGATGGGACGACCCAGAACGGTGATGAAGAGGCCTGCGGTAATGAACGTGGAGATCATGGGGATGACCACCACGGGCATGACGCCACGCACTCCCTTGTGGACCTTCCACGACGAAACCCACTTGGCGAGGAAACCGCCGAGGAAGCCCGTGACGATGCCGCCGAGGAAACCAGCTCCCATGGAGACGGCAATGGAGCCTCCGACGATCCCGGGGACCAGGCCAGGACGATCTGCGATCGCGAAGGCGATGAAGCCGGACAAGATGGGCACCAGGAAGCCGAACGATGCACCTCCGATGACGAACAGCAATGCTGCCCAGGACGTGAGGCTTGCGATGTTGAAGTTCTGGGTGATGTCGTAGGAACCCTCGGCACCGATGCCGTAGTTGACGATCTCGATGGCCCCGTTCTCACCCATCGCGATCTGGGCGAGCATGAACGACACGGCGATGAGGATTCCACCGGCAGCAACGAACGGGATCATGTAGGAGACGCCAGTCATCAACCACTGGCGGATCTTGGTGCCGACGCCGGCCTTGTCGTCCACCTTGGTGACGAGCCCGCCGGAGCCCGCCCGGGACTTTGCGGCCGAGGCCTTGGCGGGGTCGGCCTGCCACTCCTCGGCCATTGCGACTGCCCGGGAGATGAGTCCGGGCCCGTCGGAGATGGCCTTCTTCACCCCGACATCGATGATGGGTTTGCCCGCGAACCGCTCAGCCCCACGGACTTCGACGTCGTGGGCGAAGATCACGGCATCGGCCGAGGCAATCAGCTCGGGGGACAGGGGGTTGGCGCCTGCCGAGCCCTGGGTCTCCACCAGCATGGTGTGACCGGCCTCCTTGGCCGCCTTCTCGAGCGCTTCGGCCGCCATGTAAGTGTGCGCGATACCGGTGGGGCACGACGTCACCCCCACCAGGGTCAGGGAGGTGGGCGCCACCGTAGGCGGTGGTGTCGCGGGGGCTTCAGCCGGGGAAGGCTCCACTGCGGAGGCAGCCCCTGACGTTGAAGGAGGCGTGACGACGGGGGAGTCACCCACCGAGCCCTCCACGATGGCCACCACCTCTGCCTGTGTTGTTGCCTGCGCGAGGGCGGAGGTGAACTCGTCCTTCATCAGAGCCCTGGCGAGCTTGGCCAGCACGTTCATGTGGGCGTCGGATGCGCCATCGGGTGCAGCAATCAGGAATACCAGCGATGCTGGCCCGTCGGGAGCCCCCCAATCGATGCCGTCGGCGCGGCCGAAGGCCAGCGTTGGCTCCGTGATGGCGGCGCTGCGAGCGTGAGGAATGGCGATGCCGCCCGGAAGGCCAGTCGCCATCGTCTCCTCTCGTTTGCGTACGTCGGCGACGAACAGTTCGAGGTCGGTGCATCGGCCAGTGGCCACCAGGGTTTGCGCCAGTGCGCGCGTGGCCTCGTGACGGTCGGCTGCAGTGAGGTCAAGGATGACCTGTTGCTCGTGGATGAGGGACATGTGGTGTTTCCTTTCTTGGGTCACCTGTGACCCACAGCGGATTCCAGGCGTGGTTCATCAGTGAGTTCCACACGGATGTTGCGGAGGTCCTCGGGTGCGGGGACGCGGCTCCCGGGGAGAGTGACCGCGGCCGCGCCCCAGGAGACCCCCAAGCAGAGCGCTTCAGCCGTTGGGAGCGTGTGGGTGAGGCCGTGGAGCAGGCCCGCGAGCATGCAGTCCCCGGCCCCGACCGTTGACAGCGGATGGGAGATCACGGCGCGCGCGTGAAGGGTTTCTTCGGCGGTGACCAGCAGCGCCCCGTCACCGCCGAGGCTGACCGCGACGTACTTGATGCCGGATGAGACCAGCTCGACTGCAGCACGATGCACGTCGGCAAGTGTCGGCAGCGGCCGGCCCACCAACTCTTCGAGCTCTTCATGGTTGGGCTTGATCAGGTCGGGCACCGCTGCGACTGCTGCCGCCAACGCCTCGCCTGAGCTGTCGATGGCCACCAGGCCGCCGAGGTCATGGATGCGTCGCACAAGCTGTGCATACAGATCCATCGGCAGGCCGGGTGGAAGACTGCCGCACCCCACCACCCATGTGGCATCTGACGCGGCTGAAACTGTTGCGTCGAGCAGCGCGGAACACTCCGCTGGCGACAGGGTGGGGCCCGGCTCGTTGAATTTGGTGGTGGTTCCGCCGGGTTCGAGTACGGAGATGTTCATGCGAGCCGCTCCTGCGATGTCGACCGATCGCCGAGGCACGTCAGCCGCATCGAGCAGTTCCTCCAGCAGGTGGCCCTCGGGGCCTCCCACGGGCAGGACGGCCAGGGCATCGCCGCCCTGCGCCGTCACGGCGCGAGCAACATTCACGCCCTTGCCGCCCGCATCGATGCGGATGCCACTGACGCGGTGTACCTCGCCGCGTTGCAGCTCACTCACTGTGATGGCCCGGTCCACGCTGGGGTTCGGGGTCAGGGTCACGATCATGCTGCCACCACCTCGGGGCCGGCCACACGCCATTCTTCGGCGATCTCGTCCGCGAGTTCCGTGTCAGTGACAACGAGGTCAACGTCAGAGAGGTGTGCGAAACGATGAAGGTGGTCATCGCCGGCCTTCGAGGAGTCGGTGGCCACGATCACACGCTTGGCCGCCGAAACCATGGCGATCTTGACGGCAGCCTCCGCCTGGTTGGGCGTGGTGAGTCCACGCGAGGCGGAGATGCCGTTGGTGCCGAGCACCGCAACGTCCGCGACCACGTCGGCGAGCGCGGTAGGTGCCCAGTCACCGACGGCGGCGCCAGTCACACCCCGCACCAGGCCGCCCACCACGTAGAGGGTGATGTTGGATCGGCCCACGAGGCTGGCGGCGATGGGAATCGAGTTGGTCAGGATGGTGAACCTGGAATCGGCCGGCAGTTGGTTGACAAGCTCCTGGGTGGTGGAACCCGCGTCGAGCAAGATGGTGGCATCGGCTGGGAGTTCTTGCAGCACACGCGCTGCGATACGTCGTTTTGCGTCCATGTGATGCTCGGATCGGGCGACAAGCGTGGGCTCCATTCCCAGACGCTCGACCGGAATGGCGCCACCATGGACACGGCGCAGCGACCCGCGTCGCTCCAGAAGAGTCAGATCCCGACGGATGGTCTCCGGAGTTACTCCGAAGACATCGGCCAGGGACGCCACTTCGACCCTCCCCGCTGAGCGCGTTTCGCCGAGGATTCGTTGTTGCCGCTCCATCGCGTACATGGGGTTGGACCCACTTTGGTTCTCCATTCCCAAATGTAACCACATAAAACAACACGAAGCAACAGAAACAAAGATATTGGTACTGAAAATATTCTGGAACAGGGGTCTTCGTGGTCACCGCCACTTCGGAAGGCTGGTGCGTTGAAACGTTAGGGTCAGCACCATGAGTGAAAAATCCTTGGCGTCGGTGCCGGTCGGACAACGGGTGACGGTGCGCCGGCGCGCTGACGATGGACGTCCCACGGACACCGTCGGTGTGGTCACGGGACACGACGATGAATCGGTCACGCTGGAGACCCGGCAGGGCCCGGTGCGGGTGCTGCTCTCCACCGTCCAGGTGTTCCGGCTGGTGGTGCCTGCACCGTGGCGGATCGCCAACTTCCTGCGCAGGGGAGACATCGCCGTCCTCGGCCTCGACGCGGTACTGGGGGAGGACGCTCCCACCCGGGAGACCGTGGAACTCATCGAGCAGCTGCTGACGGCTGAGACTCCCGTCTTCATCCTCGCCGAGGATGCTGCCGGCGCTGTGGTGGCGCTGGAGGACGCCGAGCTGGGTCACCTGGCTGGGCTGCTGCTCAGCCCGGGAGTCGATCAGCCTGGAACCGATGTCCTTGCTCTGGCCCATGCACGTCTGCAGGACCAGTTGGGCGAAGTGGTCGCGGCGGGTGCGGTGCACTACAGCGCAGCCGATCCACACGCCGTCGAAGCGGCGCGCCAGTTGGGGTGGCAGGCCCGGATTTTCACGGCACCGGACGCATACGGCCCGCGGAGTTAGGAACCAGACGTGTCGACGCGCCCGCTGCCACCCACGGCGGACACCATCCCTGGTCTGGTTTGCCCATCGGCCGCTGACGCGCGGTCCTACGTCGGCTGGCGAGTGGATGGCTTCCTGTACGAATGGGAGAAGGCCCGTGGTGTCGAACGATGGCTGGCGTTCTGGCTGGCCACGCAGGCGATGATCCAGACCTTCATCCTGGTCTTCGTCTATGCCATCTTCTTCACGTCACCCCACAGGCGGTACTACATGAACGAGGACCGCAGCGCGGTCGTGGGCATTGCACGGCGTTGGGGGAGGTGGCGGATCGTCGACCATGCTGTGGCGAAACCGGGAACGGGAACTGGACAGAGTCTGATCGAAACGCTGCGGCCGGTGCTCGTGGGTGAGGCAGACCGTCAGCAGATACCTCTCGAGGCGTTCGCAGCATCCACGCTCCTGGCCGATCGGTATTCGGCCGTGCTTCCGGGGATGACCATCGTTCGACGGACGTTGCTGCGCGGGTTGCTGATGCGCCGGGAACCCGACGGCCCGGGAGCGGGTGTCAGCCGCGCAAGTGCGTGAGGACAGCCTGGACGCGGCGGGCCGTGGTGCCGGAAGTGTCGAGCTCGAGCTTCATGAAGATGGAGTTGATGTGCTTCTGCACTGCCTTGTCCGTGACGAACAAGCGCCCGGCGATGGCCGCGTTCGCGTGGCCCTCCGCCATCAGTGCGAGCACCTCCTGTTCGCGAGGGGTCAGCTGTTCCAGCCGCTGACGCGTCGTCCGGCGTTGCATCATCGCGGTGACGACGGCCGGGTCCACCATGGTGCCGCCCGAGGCGACGCTGCGAAGCGCTGCCACGAACGAGACGTCGTCGAAGACGCGATCCTTCAACAGGTAACCGACACCAACGCCACCGTCGGCCAGGAGTTCATTCAGGTAGAGCTGTTCCACGTACTGCGACAGGAGCACCACGGGATAGCCGGGGAGACGACGTCGCAGCTCCAGCGCGGCGCGAATGCCCTCGTCGGTGTTGGTGGGCGGCATGCGGATGTCGAGCAGCGCGACGTCAGCGGCCGACGCGATGACCGCCTCGACCAGCCCGGTGCCCGAGCCTGCGACACCGGCCACCTCGAGCCCGTTGCTCACCAACAGGTTCTCCAGCCCTTGGCGCAGGAGGAACTGGTCCTCCGCCACGAATACCCGCACGCCTGCTCCGATCTCCGGGCACAGCATGCCCCAACCCCCGGCCACCTGAGACGGAAGTCCTGCCCATTGTGGTGTGTGCACCACCGACAGCGGCGCGCTGAGGCGGCATGCTGGTCACCATGGACGCCCTGCCCGAACCGTCGCCACGCCTGAGCGCTGCGCCCCGCACCCGCAGCGGGGGGCTGAGCCGTCGGCTCCTGAAGGACACGACCACGATGGGGGAGTCCCTGCGACTGGTGGGCTTTGCCGCGCTGGAGTTGCTCACCCTCCTGCGTGTCACCGTGATGACGCTGCTGTCGCTGCTGGGCATCAGCGGCCTCGACGGGGCATTCACCCAGGTCCGGTGGGGCGCGGAGAACCAGCGGCGGTGGGCGTCACGGACGGGTGATCGGGAGATTTCGGCCCGATACGAGGAACTGCCGGCAGTCGCGCCCGGTGGCCTCGCGGAACTGCGGGCGCAGCTGTCTGATCCCGCCCGGGCACGCGACCTCGATTGGCATCTCGTCAACCCGGTGGCCACCATCCTGGGAGCCGCCATTCCTTGGTCAGTTGTGCTCGGCGGCCTCCACATCGGGCTGTTCGCAGAATACTGGAGGAGTGGGGACAAGTTCTTCCTGCTAGCCACGATGGCGGTGTTCCTATTGGTGGCCCCACCCATCGCGAGACTCGTTCAGCGCCTCCACCGCCGCTGGGTGCGGTTCATGCTGGCCGGCGAGGTGTCGGAGAACCTGGAAGAGCGCGTCCGCACGCTCACGGCCACCCGCATGACGGCGCTCGACATGCAGGAGGCCGAGATCCAGCGCATCGAACGAGACCTGCACGACGGTGCCCAGGCGCGACTGGTGACCATCGGCATGACCGTCACGCAGGCCTCCAGGCTCATGAAGCACGACCCGGACGCCACCCTGGCGCTGCTCGACGACGTGAAGAACGACTCCGTCGCGGCACTGCAGGAGCTGCGAACCCTGGTGCGTGGCATCCGTCCACCGGTGCTGGCGGACCGGGGACTCCCGGACGCGCTGCGCTCGCTCGCAGCCTCCAACCCCATCGAGGCGACGGTGACGTCGACTCTGCAGGGACGCCTCGTGGGGTCCGTGGAGTCGGCGCTGTTCTTTGCAGCCTCCGAACTCATGGCCAATGCGACGAAGCACTCCTCAGCCAGCCGGGTCACCGTGGCGCTGGGGGAGGACAGGGGCGATGTGGTGGTGGAGGTGTTCGACGACGGACTGGGCGGCGCCGAGGGCCAGGACATGCCCGGCGGCGGCATCGATGGGATCCGGCGTCGGCTCGCACCCTTCGACGGGACGGTGGAGATCGTCAGCCCCGTGGGTGGCGGCACGTTCGCCACCATCCGGGTCCCTCGACCGGCCGCCTGACCTACTGCCACCCGGGTGTCGGAGCGGCTGCAACCCTCGTACGCTTCGAGGCATGGACGACGAACTGGCAGCGCTGTACGCGCCTTTCGGGCTGCGCATCACCGCAGGCGACATCACGCTGCGACTGTTCAGGGACGCAGACCTGCCCGCCTACGCAGAGCTGATTTCTTCGCGGCTCTTCGCCGATGAAACAGCACCGCACGTCTTCGACTGGTGGACCAAGGACCCCGATGTCCGGCTCCGCAGTGGCCAGCAGTTCCTGTGGCAGGCCAGGGCTGGTATTTCCCCAGCGAGCTGGACCCTCACGATGGGCGTGTTCGAGGGCGCTCATCTGATCGGATCACAGGACGTTTCGGCCAAGGACTTCGCCAAGCTGCGGGTGGTGGACTCCGGCTCCTACCTCCGGCTCGATGCCCAGGGCAGGGGAGTCGGGACGCTGATGCGACAGATGATGCTGGTGCTGGCGTTCGACCACCTCGGGGCCATCCGTGCCGAGTCGAGCGCGGTCCTCGGCAACGGCATGTCCATCGCAGTCTCGAAACACTGTGGCTACCACCTCGATGGCATGGAATTCACCATGAATGGCCAGACGCGCGTCGAACTGCAGAGGGTGGCCGTCACCCCTGAGACGTTCATCAGACCCGACGTTGACGTCCAGGTGCACGGCGTCACCACGGCGCTGCTGGAACAACTGGGTGCCTCCCCGCTGGCCGGATAGAACGCCCGCCCGCCCATGGGGGGCGACTGTCAGGCGTCCTGTTTCGCGGCACTCCGCTGCTGGAACCCGAGACGCCGCTGGAGGTAGGGAGCCGTGACGCTGCCGAGCGCTGTTGCAACCTCCGACGGTGTCCCCGTCGCCACGACTTTGCCACCCTTGTCGCCACCACCTGGCCCGAGGTCGATGACCCAGTCCGCAGATGAGACCGCGTCCAGGTCATGTTCCACCAGCACGACGGTGTTGCCGGCGTCCACCAGTCGGTGCAACTGGCGCATGAGCAGGGCCACGTCGGCGGGGTGCAGGCCCGCGGTCGGCTCGTCGAGCAGGTACAGGGCGTGGCCGCGACGCGCGCGCTGCAACTCCGTGGAGATCTTGATGCGCTGTGCCTCCCCGCCACTGAGTTCCGTGGCCGGTTGGCCGAGTCGCAGATAGCCCAAGCCGACGTCGCGCAGCGTCTCCAGGCTCCGGGAGGCCCCCGCGACGTCGGCGAAGAACTCTGCAGCATCGTCCACGGACATCCGCAACACGTCGGCGATGCTTTTGCCGTGCCAGGTGACCTCGAGTGTCTCCGGGTTGTAACGGGCTCCGTGGCACGTGGGGCAGGGGCCGTAGGTGCCCGGCAGGAACAGGAGTTCCACCTCGACGAAGCCGTCGCCCTGGCAGGTGGGGCATCGGCCATCGGCAACGTTGAACGAGAAACGGCCCGGCGCCCAGCCACGGGATTTTGCCTCGTCGGTGGCGGCAAACAGTTTGCGGACCACGTCGAACATGCCCGTGTAGGTGGCCAGCGTGGAGCGGGGCGTGCGGCCAATGGGGCGCTGGTCCACCCGGACGAGCCGGTTGAACACTTCCAGCCCGGCGACATCGGTAACGTCGACGTCGATCTGCGCGTCGTCCTCATCGTCGGGGACGACGTCGAGCCAGCGTCGCACCACCTCGGAGAGGACCTGACTCACCAGCGTGGACTTGCCCGAGCCGGACACCCCGGTCACCGCAGTCAGGACGCCGAGGGGGATCGCGACGGCAAGGTCGCGGAGATTGTGGCGGGTGACCCCGGTCAGGCGCAGCCACCGCTCGGGGGTGCGTGGCGCGTGCTCCAGTGGGGTCGCGCGACCGAACAGGTGCTGCGACGTGACTGAATCCGCCACCTCCTCAAGCCCGGCCACTGGTCCGCTGTACAGGACGTGCCCGCCGCCCTCGCCCGCGGCGGGACCGATGTCCACCACCCAGTCGGCACGGCGCACCACATCCATGTCGTGTTCCACGACGAAGAGGGAGTTGCCCGAGGCCTTGAGGCGATCGAGAACCTCGAGCAGAGGTTCCGCGTCGGCGGGATGCAGCCCGGCGGAGGGTTCGTCGAGCACGTAGACGACGCCGAAGAGTCCGGAGCGCAACTGGGTGGCGATGCGCAGCCGTTGCGCCTCACCCGGCGACAGTGTGGTGGAGTTGCGCCCCAGACTGAGGTAGCCGAGCCCCAGGTCGAGGAGCACCTCTATCCGGGCCAGCAGGTCGGCGGAGATGCGCACCGCCACCACCGTCGTTTCCCCCGAACTGGCCGTCGGGGTGGCCTCGACTGCTCCGGCCTGCTCCGCGATGGGCCTCAGGAGGGCGGCGACGTCGGTCATGGCCAGCGCATTGATCTCGGCAATGGAGCGGCCCGCAATGCGGACGGCGAGCGCGTCGGCACGCAGACCGCTGCCGTGACACTCAGGACAGGTGATGCTCTCGGTGAATCTCAACGCCCGCTCGCGCATCTGTTGGCTGGTGGAGTCGGCCAGGACGTGCAGGACGTGCTTCCGGGCGCTCCAGAACTTGCCCTGGTAACTGTGGTCGATCCGGTCGCGTTGGGGCTGGATGTACACCGACGGTTGCTCGTCGGTGAACAGCAACCAGTCGCGATCCTTCTCGGACAGCGTGTGCCAGGGTGCGTCGATGTCGATCCCCAGGCCGTTGACGATGCTGCGCAGGTTCGCGCCCTGCCACGCGCCCGGCCACGCCGCGATGGCACCCTCCCGGATGCTGAGCGACGTGTCGGGCACCATCAGTGCAGCGGTGACGTCGTGGATCACGCCCAATCCGTCGCACCGTCGGCAGGCGCCGGCCACGGTGTTGGGGGAGAAGGACTCGGCCTCCAGCCGTTCAGAGCCCTCCGGGTAGCTGCCGGCCCTGGAGTAGAGCATCCGCAGCAGGTTGGACAACGTGGTGATGGTCCCGACGCTGGAGCGGGAACTGGGTGCACCGCGTCGCTGCTGCAGGGCGACCGCGGGGGGAAGGCCGGTGATGTCGGTGACGTGCGGCGCGCCCACCTGCTGCAGCAGGCGGCGGGCGTAGGGCGCAACGGACTCGAAGTAGCGACGCTGCGCCTCGGCGTACAGGGTGCCGAACGCCAGCGAGGACTTCCCGGATCCGGATACTCCCGTAAACGCGACGAATGCGTTGCGGGGAATGTCGACGTCCACGGATGCCAGGTTGTTCTCACTGGCGCCGCGAACCTGCACGAAGCCGTCCAGCATTGCATGGGTCATTCTCCCGACCCTAGACGCACAGCGGTGGCAGGATGAGCAGCATGTACCCCACCTATGTGCCCGACCCTGATCGCTACGACGGCCGCATGCCTTACCGCAGGTGTGGACGCTCCGGCCTGCAATTGCCGCTGATTTCACTGGGGCTGTGGCAGAACTTCGGTGACGACAAACCGATGGAAACCCAACGCGCCATCATTCGCCGTGCCTTCGACGCCGGCATCACCCACTTCGACCTGGCCAACAACTACGGCCCGCCGTACGGCCAGGCGGAGATCAACTTCGGCACCATCCTGAAGCAGGACCTCGCACCGTTTCGTGACGAGCTGATCATTTCCTCCAAGGCTGGCTACGACATGTGGGCCGGGCCGTACGGACAGGGTGGCGGTGGCAGGAAGTACGTGCTGGCATCCCTGGACCAGTCGCTTGCGCGGATGGGACTGGACTACGTCGACATCTTCTACTCGCACCGATTCGACCCCGACACCCCCGTCGAGGAGACGATGATGGCCCTTGACCGTGCCGTCCGCTCCGGCCGGGCGCTGTACGTCGGCATCTCCTCGTACTCCGCGGCCAAAACCCGTGAGGCAGCCGCGATTGCCCGCGACCTCGGCACGCCGCTGCTGATCCACCAGCCGAGCTACTCCATGCTCAACCGGTGGATCGAGCCGGACCTGCTGGATGCCTGCGAGGCCGAGGGCATGGGAATGATCGCCTTCACCGCGCTGGCGCAGGGGCTCCTGACGAACAAGTACCTGAACGGGATCCCGGAGGACTCCCGCATGGCCCGCGAGGGATCCCTGTCCAAGGACCAGCTCAACGAGCAGACGCTCACCCATATCAGGGCGCTCAAGGCGATCGCCGAGGAGCGGGGCCAGGAGTTGGCACAGATGGCGTTGGCGTGGGTGCTGCGTGATGAGCGCATGACAACGTCGCTGATAGGCGCGTCGTCGGTGGCACAGCTGGAGGCGAACCTGCAGGCTGTGCAGAACCTGGACTTCACGCAGGACGAACTCAGCCGCATCGACCAGCACGCAAAGGACGCCGGCATCAACCTGTGGGAGGAGTCCGCGTCGCATTGACGAAAAAGTACGGCTGGATGAATGAACGGCGCCTGCAGAGGCCGGTTTTCGGATCCAGCCGTACTTTTTCGTCCGGGTCACGAATCCAACTCTAAAAGATATATCCGTTGACTTAAGAGTCCCGTGGGTGTTGAATGGCTGTGAGGGAGTGGTCCGGACCGCGCTCGCGATGATTGCACGGGGACGGAGCCGGGTCCACCAGCAGAGGTCTGGTGGAATCGCCACGGCTAGGAGAAGTGTGACCATGAGCATCGTTGTGGTGGGCGCGGGTCTGGCGGGGGCAACGGCTGTCACCGAGTTGCGTGACAAGGGCTATGGCGGGGACATCGTGCTGATCGGTGCGGAGGCGCACTTTCCCTATGAGCGTCCGCCCATGTCCAAGGGTTTCCTCATGGGCTCGCAGAAGTTCGACGAGGCACTCGTGCGCGACCAGTCCTGGTACGAGGACGAGAACGTTGACGTCAGGCTGGGAACGCGGGCGACCCGGATCGACCTGGAGCGCAAAGTGGTCCACACCGAGCCAGTCAGTGGGGACGGACCTTCTGTGGAGGTGCCCTACGAGCAACTGCTGCTCGCCACCGGCGCGAAGGCACGGGTGCTCGACATGGGCGAGGACGTCGGCCCCATCAGAACGCTGCGCACCGTCGACGACAGCATCGCCCTGCGAAGGTTCCTGAAACCCGACGCCCACGTCGCCATCATCGGCGGGGGGTGGATCGGGCTCGAGGTCGCCTCAGCCGCACGCCAGGCCGGAGCACGGGTGACCGTGTTCGAGGCTGGCGAACTGCCGCTGCTGCGCGTGTTGGGCACCGAGGTGGCGACGGTGTTTGCCGACCTGCACCGGGGCAAGGGCGTCGACCTGCGGCTGAACGCACACGTGAGCCCGGACGACCTCTCGGGTGCCGACGTGATCGTGGGGGCTATTGGCGTCATACCGGAAGTCAGCCTGGCCGAGGAGGCTGGGCTCGCCGTTGACAACGGCGTTCTCGTCGATGCGAGCCTGCGAACCTCTGATGCAAGCGTCTATGCGGTGGGCGACATCGCCAACCAGGAGCATCCGATTCTTGCCCGGCGCATCCGGGTGGAGCACTGGGACAACGCCATCGAACAGGCGAAGGTGGCCGCGCACAACATGCTCGGAGGTCACGAGCAGTACGACCGCCAGCCGTACTTCTTCACCGACCAGTACGAACTGGGCATGGAGTACGTCGGCAATCCCGGTCCCGAGGGCTACGACAGGGTGGACATCGAGGGTCCGACGAACGTGCTCGACGGTGACGCCTTCCGGGCCTTCTGGGTCAGGAACGGCACGGTGGTCGCGGCCATGCACGCCAACGACTGGGATGCCTCCGACGTCATTCGCGACAGCATCGGCACGGCGAGGTAGTGCGGCAGCCAGCATCCCTGACACAGGCGAGGAACGCCGAGTGAACCTGCAGCGCATTGGCCCACGGGAATTCGACTTCGACAGGCAAGTGGCCGTCATGGCCGTGGTCAACCGGACTCCCGACTCGTTCCACGACCGCGGCGCGACCTTTGCGCTGGAGCAGGCCGTCGAATGCGGGGTGCGTGCAGCCGACCTCGGAGCGGATTGGGTGGACATCGGTGGCGTGCCCTTCGGGAGGGGGCCGGCCGTCTCCACCCAGGAGGAGATCGACCGGGTCGCTCCGGTGATAGCCGCGCTGGCTGCTGCCCGCGACGACATCGTCATCTCCGTTGACACCAACAGGGCGTCGGTCGCACGAGCGGCGATCGAGGCGGGTGCGGCAGTCATCAACGACACCAGCGGATTGGGTGATCCTGGCATGGCCTCCGTGATCGCGAACGGCCGGGCGCACCTGATCGTCTGCCACAGCGTGGGCATGCCACGGCAGGAGAGACCTGCGGCCCACTTCCGTGACGTGGTGGGGGAGGTCCGGGCGTGGCTGGTGGAGCGCGTCGCGCGCGCCGAGGCCGCCGGGATCCCACGGGACCGCATCATCATCGATCCGGGTCACGACCTGGGCAAGAACACACTGCACACGCTGGAGCTCACGCGACGGCTCGACGAGATCGCCGACATCGGGCTCCCGCTGCTCGCGGCGGTCTCCAACAAGGACTTCATCGGTGAATCGATCGATCGTCCGCGGGGCGAGCGACTGGCTGGCTCCCTGGCAGCCATGACCGTCTGCATCCTCAATGGCGCCCGGATCGTGCGGATGCACGACGTGGCAGAAACCGTGGACGCCGTGCGCATGACCGAGGCAATTCTCGGGATGCGCCCTCCTGTCCGGCTCGAACACAACACGCACCCCACCCACAACGTGTGAGGCATCCATGACCACGCAGATCGACCGACTCTGGCCCAGCCCCGCAACCGATCTCGACGACGACGCGCTGCTCGAGAACTACGCCTTTCCGCCCGACCGTGACTGGCTGCGCATGAACTTCATCAGCAGCGTCGACGGTGCCGCCACCAGCCAGGGCCGCTCGGGCGGTCTGGGCGACGACGCCGACCATCGGGTGTTCGACTTGCTGCGTCGGCCTGCGGACGCCGTGCTCGTCGGCGCCGGGACCGTCCGCACCGAGGGCTACGCCGCGATGCGGTTGGACGAGGAATCGGTGTCCTGGCGCGCGGAGCGCGGGATGCCGCCCCATCCGGTCTTCGTTCTGATCACCGGTCACCTGGACCTGGATCCGGACTCACCGATCTTCACCGATGCGCCCGTGCGGCCGGTCATCTACACGGTGGCCGATGCCCCGGACGATCGACGGCGACTGCTGGCTGCAGTGGCCGACGTGGTGGACGTGGGTGAATCCGACGTCGATCCTGTCAGCGTGAGACAAGACCTCGTCTCCCGTGGCCTGGTGCATGTTCAGGCCGAGGGTGGCCCGAGCCTGTTCGGATCGTTCCTTGCCGCGGGAGTCGTCGACGAACTGTGCGTGACGCTGGCCCCGACCCTCGTGGCCGGGGATTCCGGGCGCATCGCTCGCTCCGGGCTGGAAAGCCCGACGGACATGACGCTGAACGCTGTCCTGCGAGCCGGCGACGAGTTGCTGTTGCGCTACTTCCGCACTGTGGCTGCTGGCTGACCGACCGCGGGGTTCAGGGACGCGAAGCCAGGATCTGGTCCACGGCATCCGCATATGCGGCCACGACGTCCCCGATCTCGATGCGTGCCGGCAGGTCGGCGGCCTCCTGGTGGCTGAGGAGGTAGTGCAGGGTGGCGTGAGCAGTCGCCCGGTCATCCGTCAGTCTGCCCTCGCTTGCCTCGGCTGCATCGCCGAACATCACTATGACGGACACGCTTCCTTCGAGGGACGGGACCCGAAACACGTACTCACCGTCGTCTTGTGACACGAATGTGATCTTGTCCATGGTCATCTCTCCTCACCCGTTGCATGGAAATACTCACGTGCACCGCTTCGCCTCGGTGCACCTCTCACCAGACAACACCCCTACAGCTCTTACGTCAAGAGATGTATCCTTTGGAAGATGAGCGAGCCACACGAGGACGCGCAGGGTGATGTCGCAGCGGTTGGGCTGCTGGCTGAGCCCACCCGACGCCAGCTGTACCGATACGTTGTCGACGCCGGGCGTGCCGTCAGCCGCGACGAGGCAGCGGAGGGGGCGGAGGTGCCGGTGCACACCGCCAAGTTCCACCTGGACAAGCTGGTGGAGGGCGGTCTGCTCTCCACGGAATTCCACAAGCTCACGGGGCGTACTGGGCCCGGCTCGGGCCGTCCGAGCAAGCACTACCGACGCAACGACGCCGAGATCTCGGTGACACTCCCACCCCGGCAGTACGACCTCCTGAGCAGGGTGCTGGCCGACGCCGTCGCAGCAGCCTCGAAAACCGGGGACCCAGTGGCTCCTGTGGTGGCACGGGTGGCGCGGGAGGCGGGTCGCGACATTGGGCGGGAGTTCGAAACTCATGGCGGCGTTGAGGCGGCGCTGCGTTCCTGCGGCTACGAACCCGTCATGGAGGGGCTCGACGTCATCCTGTGCAACTGCCCGTTCCATCAGGCGGCCACCAGACACACCGAACTTATCTGCGGACTCAACCTTGACTTCGTCAGTGGGCTGCTGGAGGGCGTTGGTGCCTCACGAGGGAAGGCCTGCCTCGCCCCTGCACCAGGCCAGTGCTGCGTCAAGGTAAGCGTGGAGTAGCGACAGAAAGATTGTTGGTACGTGCGTCCGGTGGTCACCCATCAATTCAGGTTTCTGGGACATCCACGGGGCTGTGGCGTGCTGCCGGGGCCCATATGTCGCGTTCGCGGTGCGCGAATTCAGCGAAGTCGACGGGGTCTCGGCCCAGCACTGTGCTCACCTCATCGGTCAGGCCAGCCGCCAGACCCAAGCGAGCTGCGGTGTAGATCGCGATGGTCACGCCCACCATGCCCCACTCCATCCCCAGCACCTTTCTTGCGTGCCGGGCGTAGCGCAGGACGCCGGGCCGCCTGTAGTGGATCGGGCGACCGAGTTCGGTGGTGAGGATCCCAGCCACCTGTCCGTACGTCAGAGCTCGCGGGCCGGTTAGGGTCCACGCCCTGTTGACGTGCTCGTCAGGGTGGAGCAGTGCAACGGCTGCAGCGGCGCCCACGTCGTTGGCATCGACGAAGGCAGTGGCACCACGGCCGGCTGGCACGAGGATGTTGTTGCGGTCCCGCACGTCACCGGCATGGATCGTGGAAAGGTTCTGGTGGAAGAATGACGCTCTCATAAAGGTCCACGACAGGCCGGACATCCGGAGCCACTTCTCCACCGTTGCGTGCGGGACGACCTTGTTGCGCTCCGCTCCCTGCAGCGACAGGAACACCACGTGCTCCACTCCCGAATCACGTGCCGCGGCAACCGCTGGCAGGAGATCCCGCTTCACATTGCCGATCGCCGGGGGGCGGACGAGAAACAATGACTGCACGCCCGCGAACGCCTCGTCCCAGGTGCGGGGGTCGGTGAAGTCGAACGCCGTCTCTTCCGCCTTGCCGGGCGTTGGCGATCGAACAGCAAGCCGCATGTCAGCACCTGCTGCCCGCAGGGCGGAGACCACCGCACCACCGACGTTTCCCGTCGCGCCCGTCACCAGGATCATCCGGCTCCTCCTTGTATCGGATCGCAGCTTATCCACGCCGTGGCGATCACACTGATGCCGCCCCCGTGCGTTTGAAGGCCCCCTGCGCGACATGGAGGCGGTTGTAGGGGCAGGGTTCGATGTCCGTCCCACATGTGCACCAGTCCAGGGGTGAGAAACCTGTGACACCCTCTGATCGTGACATTTCGCCATATTGACGCAATGACCGACGCCGTGAAACCGCGCACGACCCTGTGGTGGGTGTTGGGGATCACCTTGGCTGGATTGGTTTTCGACGGTTATGACCTCGTGGTCTACGGCGCCGTCATGCCCGAGTTCCGCAAGCCCGGTGGGCTGATCCACTCGGCGCTCTCCCCTGGGAGCCAGTCGGCGTTGACGGCGTCGATGGGAGTTGAGGCAGGGGCCCTGACTCCCGCCATGCAGACGGCGATCGGTGAGGCCTCATCGCTGGGCGGGGTGCTGGGCAGCGCGGCGCTGTTCGGCGTCCTGGTGGGCGCGTTGCTCGTGGGTGTCGTGGGGGACCGGGTGGGACGACGTCGGCCCATGTTGTTCTCGATCACGTGGCTCTCCGTGGGGATGGCGCTGACGGCCTTGTCTCCCAACGCTGCCGTCTTCGGGACACTGCGGTTCGTCACGGGCCTGGGAATCGGAGCGTTGGTGGCCACCACGGCCGCCGTCGTGGCCGAATTTGCACCCAGGGGCAGGAAGAACCTGAGCAATGCCGTCGTCTACAGCGGCGTGCCACTGGGATCGACGCTGTCCGCCCTGGCCGCCCTTCTCCTGTTGGAGTCCATCGGGTGGCGCGGACTGTTCTGGCTGGGGGCGCTGCCGCTGGTCACGTTGCTGCCGATTGCATGGTTCAAACTGCCGGAGTCTCCCGCTTGGCTGGAGAGCCGTGCGGCGCGAAAGGTCGGTGATGGCGCGGCTGAGAATGGGCTTGTGGGATTCGCAGGGCTGGTGAGCTCGAGATTTCTGCTCCCCACCCTCCTGTTGGGCCTTCTGAGCGCGACGGGTCTGCTGCTGGTCTACTCGTTGAACACGTGGCTTCCACAACTCACCGGCCCATTGCTCGGCTCTCGCGCGTCGTTGTCGCTGCTGCTGGCGTTGAACCTGGGCGCTGTCGTCGGCGGACTGTTCGGTTCGACACTGGCTGATCGCTGGGGTGCGCGCCCGGTCATCGCCGGCTTCTTCACCGTCGGCGGTCTGGGAATCCTGCTGGTCACCGTCACTGACCACCCGGACATGATCGGCTTCCTGCTGGTGGTGATTGGCGTCGTCGGGATGGGTACGTCGGGAACGCAGACGCTGATCTACGGCTTCGTCGCCAACTACTACCCCACCTCCATGCGGGCAGCGGCCGTCGCATGGTGCGCAGGGTTCGGGCGTCTGGGAGGTGTCGGTGGTCCGATCCTCGGCGGGATTCTCGCGTCCATCTTTCCCGCCGACCCGACCCCGGTGTTCTGGGTGCTCGCCGCCATCTGCGGGGTGGGTGTCGTCATCAGCTTGCTCACCCCCGGCCAGGTGGCGCCTCCGACGCAGGCGACCGGGCGCGCAGCCGGTGAGTCCGCGCTGAGCTGACAGGCATCGTTGGCCATGACGTGAGGCGTGCCCCGTGGGATGGGAATACGGACGGGGCCCGGCATTGCTGCCGGGCCCCGTCGGTGTTGCTGGTGGTGTGTCAGTTGGTCTTGAACAGCACCATGTTGTTGAAGACCCAGCCCTGGCGCGAGGTGTAGCTCCAGGTGCCATCGGCCTTTTCTGTCGCGTGGACCTGGGTGGTCCAGATATGGCTGCGGCAGGCGCCACGGCCCGTGGCAGCCGTGTCGCACTCGGTGCGCCACTGGCGTCCGGCTGACTCGAACGCGACGGTGTTGGCCAGCGGGTTGCTGCCCCACTGCGCCCGCGTCATCTGCGGGAGGTAGGTGAGGTTGTTGAAGTGCCAGTTCGTGTCCTTGACGAACTTGCCGCCGACGAGGTTGACCTGGGTGGACCAGATCTCGGTGCGGCAGCGGATGGTCTGCGAGTACGGCTCACAGGTGGTGTACCACTGGCGTCCGCCCACCGTGTGGTAGCCCGGGGTGGTGTAGACATCCGTGGGTCCTGCGGTGGCCGTGGTGGTGGCACTCGGGACGGGAGCGGTCACCGTTGCCGTGGCTGTTGCCGTGGCGGTGGTGGTGGCCGTCGTGGTAGCCGTTGCCGTCGTCGTGGCGGTGGCCGTGGCCGTCGTGGTGGCAGTTTCGGTCGCCGTGGTGGTGGCGGTCGCCGTCTCGGTGGCCGTGACAGTGGCGGTCGGAGTTCCCGAAGGAGTCGTTCCCGAGACTGTGCTGTAAGCGGTGGTCGTCCGGACAGAGGGGAAGTACGGAGCATGCACGTCCGTCGTCACCCTGTAGAAGGTGCCGGGAGTGGCGTCGTCGTTCAGCGTGCTGGTGAACTCGATCTTCAGCGAATGATCCTTGGGGAGGGACCCAGTCCATTCCAGGTCCGTGCCATTGAAGATCGCATCCTCGAACGTGATGCCCTCGACGGGGCCGTCCCAGATCTCGAACTCCTTCATCGACACGCCGTACTTGTTGCCGTTGGCGGCGGGCGTCCGTTCGATGGCCTGCATCCTGACGAAGCGCACGGCGTCGGTGGTGGTGAGCTCAATGGTGCTCACCGTGTTGGCGGCGGCCGTCAACTCCGCGGTTGCGTCGGTCCACGTCGTGCCGTCGTTGGAAACCTGCATCTTGAAGCGCGCAGCAGCCAGTTCCCACGCAATGCTCACGTGGTGCACCACGGTGGGCTCCGCCAACTCGACGGCGATCCAGGCAGAGTCGGACTCGTTGGAGGAATAGCGGGTGCCGAGGTTGCCGTCGACGGCCTCGCCGGGACCCCACTGGCCCGCAACTTCCTGACCGGACGAGGTGACAGGACGGTTGAGCGCCACGTTGCTGCCGGGTGCTCCGACGGGAACACCGGCGGAGTCGACGATGGTGGTGGTGACAGTGCCGAGGGTGGCAACCCCCATCAGCTGGGACAGGTCCGTGATGACGGAGGCCCGCTTGGCGCTGTCGTCCTCGTTGACGGCGCGGATGCTCCAGTCCTGCTCGGTACCCGGATCCAGGGTGCCGGTGGGATCAGCGCTCAGGAACAGGTCGAAGAGCGGCTGGACCAGTTCGGTGGGCTCCGGTGCATCGCCGATGCGCGAGGAGTTGGTCCTGAACGTCTCCCATGTGGCGGTGGACTCCGCCTTCCAGGTCCGCCCGGCCATGGCCCGCAACAACGGCTTGATACCGGCTGCGACCTGCGCCTCGGTCTCGGCGATGGCGTAGTCGGACCAGATGGCGAAGGATGCCCCGGCCAGCGATGGATCGTCGGTGGGGATGACCTGGGTGACCCCGGACGACGCGTTGGGGAAGACGCCCGGCTTCCACTCGTTCCAGATCTTCTGGGGAGTCGGTCGGTTGGAGTACGCGCCACCCGGCCTCGCCAGCACGTAGTAGAAGTAGGCATCGTTGAAGTTGATGAGGCGGTGGCCGTTGGCCTTGATGGTGGCCACCGTCGGGAAGGACCAGTGCCAGCGCGTCCAGTAGGCCACGTCGACGTTGCTGTTCAGGGCCACGGTGGTGGCGGGGGTGCTTCCCATTTTCGGCGTGTACAGCGCGTCGTTCCAGGCGCGGACGTGGGCCTTGCCCTTGTCGTTCAGGTACTCGGCCACCGTGTTGAGGTAGTGGATGTAGCCGTCCATGACGGTGGCGGAGGCACCCACCTCGGTCTTGGCGTAGGCGGACAGGGTGGGGAAGCGCTGGTCGATGGGTGTGGTGGCGTAGAGGTCGAACACTTCGTCGCCGCCCAGATGCCAGGACGTCGACGGGAAGAGCGGTGCGTACTCGTCAATCAGGTCGGTGACGAAGGTGCGGACCTCGGGCTTGGAGTAGTCGAGGATGTTCTGGCCCTCTGGGGTCTGCGATGCGCGCCAGTCGGTGTGGGATTTCAGCGCCTGCTGCATGTGGCCGGGAATGTCGAGTGCCGGGACCACCTCGATGTGGTACTCCGCAGCCAGCGCGATGATGTCGGCCAGTTCGCTCTTGGTGATGAACTCGGCGGAGACGATCTCGGGATGCGTCGTCGACTCCAGCCGATACCCCTCGTTCTCCGAGAAGTGGTACTGCAGCTGGTTGAGCTTGATCCACGCCATCTGGCGGATCTGCCCGGCGAACCATTCGGGGGAGTAGTACTTCCGGGCCGCATCCACGTGGAGTGAGCGGATGTCGGTGTCCGGCCAGTCCTTCACGAGGCCAGCTTCAGCGCCGCCGGCGTTGCTCAGCGACTGGAGCAGCGTGCGGGTGCCGAGGAAGACGGCGGTGTCGTCGGCGCCGGTGATGGTGGCGTGGCCGTCGATGGTGAGGGAGTGAGCCTCGGTGGACGTCGTGCCGGTGATCGAGCCAAGCGCCAGGACGATGTCGCCTGCCGCAGGCGCTTCGTCGGTGGTGACGAGCGGCTCCACTCCCATCCCGAGGTCGTGCATGACGTCGAGGGCCACGAGCTCCTCGGCGAGCAGGGCAGCCTCGTCGTTCAGGCTGGCATCGCCCACAATGATGCGGGTGGCGGGGGTGAGGAAGAAGGCGTCGCCAGAGCTGGCGGTGAAGGACTGGACTTCGGGGACGGTGGCGGTGAGACCGGCACCGTTCAGGGCACGTTCATCGGCGTGTGCTTCACCGGCCACCGGGGCTGTCAGTGTGAGGGCGAGGGCGAGGGTGGCGCCGAGCGCGGCGATGCGCGAGGACAAGGGTCTGGACATGCCGAGGACTTTACGGGGCGCAGACCTCCCACCAGCCTTTTGGCGGGTGGACTGCTCAGCCCACCTGTACGGTCCGCACGTGGTATCCGGTGGGTCCGTCAGGAACCACGTCCTGGATCGCATCTGTTTGGACGTCGCCGGCGCCGTCAATGGCGCGGGCGGTGATCTGGTGCGTGCCACTGGTCGCGGCCCACGGCAGCGACCACTGACGCCAGTAGTCGGCATTGACCTCCTCACCCAACGTGGCCTCCTGCCAGGGGCCCTGGTCCACACGAACCTCCACCTTGCTGATGCCACGGTGCGTGGCCCACGCGATGCCCGCGATGGTGGTGTCCCCGGCGGAGAGGTCGTTGCCGGGCACGTCGATGCGGGTGGCGGTCTTGACGGGTCCCTGTTCGCCCCAGCCACGACGGGTCCAGTAGGCCTGGGACTCGGCGAAGGTGGTGAGCGTCAGTTTCTCCAGCCACTTGGTGGCCCCGACGTAGCCGTACAGGCCTGGTGTGAGCAGTCGTGCCGGGAACCCGTGCACCCGGGGCAGTGGCTGTCCGTCCATGGCGACGGCGATCATCGCGTCGCGGCCGTCGAGCATCACCCCGAGCGGTGTGGAGGCGGTGAAACCATCGGCGCCGGAACTCAGCACTTGTTCGACGCGCGCCTCAGGGTCGGCGCGTCGGATGATGTCGGCCACCAGCACGCCCTGCCAGCGGGTGCTGCCGACGTAGGGTCCGCCGATGGGATTGCTGACGCAGGTGAGGGTGACGTCGCGCTCCACCATGGGCATGGCCAGCAATTCGTCGAAGGTGATGGTGAAGGGGTTGCGGACCATTCCGTCGATGACCAGTTCCCAGTCCTCGGCCTCGCGGCGGGGCACGCTGAGTGCGATGTCGATGCGGTAGAAGTCCTCAATGGGCGTGCGGAGCGGTGTCAGGCCCGTGATTTCCGACTCCAGGCCGGGCGGCAGGGACGAGGTCGACACCGGCGTGGGGAGGTCGATGGGTGGTCGACCGACCGCGGTTGGGCGCACGACGCCTTCCACGGCTGCCAGTCCGAGCCCGCCGATGGCCACTCCCGCACCGCCGATCATCAGGAGTCGTCTGCTGGGCTCCCCCACCGATGCATTGGCGGCACCGTCGAGAGCACGCAACCGTCCGACGCCCCAGCGCAGCACGAGGACTGCGACGAGCGCCGCCATCATGCCGGGGACGAGGCTGGTGGGCGACGACGCAGCACGGGTGGCGGCGATGAGTCCCGAGCCGATGCCCAGCCCTGCGAGCAGCACCGATCCGGCCCAGCCAGTCCGCCGCTGCAGGATCCCGGCAAGCCATCCCAGAACAGCCACGGCGACGGCAATCACGAAGAGAAGGAAGGCCTTGTCCCCGGTGCCGAAGGTGGCCACTGCCCAGTCCTTGACGGGGGGTGGTGTGAGGTCAATGACGAAGCCGCCCACGGCGTCCATGGGTGATGATGACGGCCCCGTGAAAATCGAGGTGACCTGGCCAGCGAGGACGCCGACGAGCGCCGCAGCCAGTCCCCAGACTCCGGCAGTACTTTTCGTCAAGCGTTCCATGGCCAAATTTTAGGTGCAGGTCAAAAACGGAGCCCGAGGAGCGTCAGCAGGATCAGGGGGCCTTGACGATTCGGGAGGGGATGAGCGCCGTCGTCTCACGGGGCCACATTCGCCCACGGTGGGTGCGTTGCCCACCTGAGGGACATGGCTCCGGGCGGTGGTTGCAGCGCTGGGAGGCTGTGGCCGACGCTGCCCTTGCGTCCCTCATTGAGGCGCGTGATGGCAGCCAGCCGAGCCACTCCACCACGGCTCCGGCGCCAATTATGTTAAGTGAACCCCCCATTATTTGCACAGGTTAGGCTGTGCTAACTTTTCTCTCATGACACACGCGGGACATCTCGGGCAGCGGCAGTGTGTAGCCGCTGGCGGCGAGGTACGGACATGCAGCCTCGCGGAGCTCGGCTGCGCGTGTCCGGCCAAGATCATCGGCTTCACCAGCGATGACCAGATCTCCAAACGACTCTTCGACCTGGGCTTCGCGCCCGGTCAGCTCGCAGCGCTCATCCGCAAGGCACCGATGCGCGATCCGCTCGTGTTCAACATCGGCGGCGCCCAGATTGTCCTGCGCAAGCGTGAGGCCAGCAGAATCCTGGTGGAGCAGCAGTGAGCTGCCACGCCGAGCCTCCCACCAGGGCTGGCACGGCAGTGCAGCGGTTCGTGCTGGTCGGCAGTCCCAATGCTGGTAAGACCACGCTCTTCAACTCCCTGACTGGTCTGCGCGCCAAAACAGGCAACTACCCCGGTGTCACCGTCGCTCGCTACGAGGGCACCCACAAGACCGAAGGGGGATCCTCGGTCATCGTCGAGGACCTGCCCGGCACCTATTCCCTCGATCCCATCAGCCCTGACGAGCAGGTGGTTGCAGGCGTCCTCGAGGCCGGCGCCAGTGGTGAGGACAAGGTGGACGGCCTCGTGGTGCTGCTCGACGCCACCAACCTCCGTCGTTCGCTGGGGCTGCTGGCCCAGGTGCAGCAACTCTCGCAGCCCACCGTCGTGGTCCTCACGTTCACCGACGAACTGGCGCGGCGCGGCGGTTCGGTCGATGTGGAGGCGCTGTCCCGTGCGGTAGGTGTGAAGGTCATCCCCGTCATCGGGGGTGACAAGCGTGGCGTCGCGAGTCTGTCGGCTGCGATGGGTGACGTCGCGTCATGGCCGAAGCCCATGTTCCCGCCACCCACCGAGTCGACCGGTGTGGCCGACTGGGCAACCTCTGTCACCGAAGCCGCATCCTTCCGTGCCCCGGGATCCGATCAGCGGACCAGCCGCATCGACGGCGTCCTGCTGCACCCAGTGTGGGGAACCATCATCTTCTTCGCCACGATGATGGCCTTCTTCCAGGTGATTTTCAGCGTGGCCGCACCGATGCAGGATGGCATCGAGACTTTCTTCGCGTGGCTTGGAGGGGTGGCACGCGCCCAGATCCCCATCGCCTGGCTGTCCAGCCTCGTCGCCGACGCACTGCTGGCCGGGGTGGGTGGCGTGCTCGTATTCCTGCCCCAGATCATGCTGCTGTTCGTGCTGATCTCGCTGCTCGAGGGCAGCGGCTATCTTTCGCGCGCCGCGTTCCTCATGGACAAGGTGATGGGGTGGGCAGGGCTGGAGGGACGCGCATTCGTCGCACTGCTCAGCTCCATGGCCTGCGCCATCCCGGGCATCATGGCCACCCGGACGCTCCCCTCGGCGAAGGACCGCATCGCCACCATGATGGGTGC
>JAUNVL010000033.1 GCA_030537675.1 Propionibacteriaceae bacterium
CGCTCACGAACGCGTCGAGGTCGAGTCGGCCCTGTTGGTACAGGTCCACCAGCATCGGGAAGTCCCGGGACGGCAGGCAGTCGCCGTACCAGCTGGACTTCAACGAGCCACCGCGACCGAAGAAGTCCAGCAGCGGGATCTCGGGGATCTTCGCGTCAGGGTGGGGCACGCCCACCAGGACCACCGTGCCGGCAAGGTCGCGCGCGTAGAACGCCTGCTCGTACGTCTTGGGGATGCCGACGGCGTCGATGACCACATCGGCCCCGAACCCGCCCGTCAGCTCCCGGATGCTTTCGACCACGTCGCCGCTGGAGGAGTTGATGGTGTGTGTGGCGCCGAGGTTCCGCGCCCAGCCGAGCTTCCTGTCGTCCAGGTCGACGGCGATGATGCGGCTGGCTCCTGCCAGCGATGCTCCGGCGATGGCCGCGGCGCCCACGCCTCCGCAGCCGATCACGGCGACGCTCTGCCCACGCGTGACACCGCCGGTGTTGATGGCGGCGCCTAGCCCTGCCATCACTCCGCAGCCCAGCAGACCGACGGCCGCGGGTCGCGCTTCGGGATCGACTTTGGTGCACTGGCCCGAATGCACCAGCGTCTTGTCGGCGAAGGATCCGATGCCGAGAGCCGGGGTCAGCGGGGTCCCGTCGGCCAACGTCATCTTCTGTGTTGCGTTGAAGGTGTCGAAGCAGTACTGGGGGTCCCCACGCAGACAGGCGCGGCACTCGCCGCACACTGCTCGCCAGTTGAGGACGACGAAGTCGCCGGGGACCACGTTCGTCACGCCCTCCCCCACCGCCTCCACCAGACCGGCAGCCTCATGCCCCAGCAGGAAGGGGAACTCGTCATTGATTCCACCATCCCTGTAGGCGAGGTCGGTGTGACACACACCGCACGCCTGGATGGCCACGACTGCTTCACCGGGTCCGGGATCCGGGACCACGATGTCGACCACCTCGACGGGCTCACCCTTGGCCATGACGACGACGCCTCTGACTGTCTGCATGTCACCGACTGTAGTGATCCGCCCAAGCATGCGGGCGGGATCGTCTCGGAACCCATGACATCGCTTGCATGCGTCGTAGGGTGGAGCCATCCTTCACCTGACAGAGGAGTCGCCCATGAGCCCGTCGGTGCAGTCGGCCTTCGACGCCGTGCCACGGATCGAGTTCCTGCCACGAGGAATGCGCAAGTTCTGGCAGTCCGATCGTCCGCTGCCCCTGGTTCAGGGCCAGACCAACTCCCAACCCAGCACCGTCGCTGCCATGCTGGACCTGCTGGACGTGCGGCCCGGCCATCGTGTGCTCGACGTGGGTGCCGGCTCGGGTTGGACGACGGCGCTGCTGGCCCACCTGGTGGGACGGGACGGTTTCGTTCTGGGCGTGGAACGGATCGCCGTGCTGGCGCTGGGGGCGCAGGACACGCTTGACGGTACGGGGCCGTGGCCGCAGGCCGAGGTCCGCGTGGCCACGCCCGGCGTGCTGGGTGCCCCTGCGGAGGCACCCTTCGACAGGATCCTGGTCTCAGCCGAGGCCAAGAAACTCCCGCGATCGCTCGTGAAGCAGCTGGGCCCCGAGGGGATCATGGTCATCCCCGTCGACGGCGTCATGACAAAGGTGGAGCGTCGGGACGGAACCACCAACATCACGCAACACGGTCTCTACGTGTTCGTCCCGCTCATCGAGGACTGATCACCGGGTTCCCCACCGCAGTGAGTCCGTCGGGCAGGTACCGCACCGGCACCACCACCGTGTCGCGAACTTTCCAGTCGAGGTTCCTGCACTGATCGGTCAGTGACCCCACCTGCTCCATGGTCGGGTCGTGCCCGTCCTTGGGCACCACGAACACCTCGGCGTGGAAGACATGTCCCATGTCACGCACGCGCACCGCGGTTGTCTCCACCCAGTTCTCACGGTGCACCACAGCCGCCATGTCGCCGATCAACGGGTGCGGCGCCTTGCCGTCGACGGTGGTGGCACGACTGTCCAGCAAGTCCTTGACCGCACCGCGCACGTTGGTGCCGCCGTCCTTGAGGATGCTCACGGACACCAGCAGCGCCGCTGCCGAATCAGCCCACCACAACCCAAGCCCGATGCCCGTCACGCCAGCGATGGTGGCCAGTCCGGTGGACCAGTCCGCCTTGTTCATGTCGGCGTCGGCGGCCAGAACCTTGTCGTTGAGCGGGCCGGCCAGCTTCATCTTCATCCGTCCCAGGATCATCGGGGGGATGGAGCTGATCACCATGGCTGCGATCATTGCCCACCCCGCCCAGAACGTGAACCCGGCGATGGACATGACGCCGATCGGCGGTCTGTCCCCCTTGAGCAGGCCGAGGGTGGCGTCGATGCTCAGCCACAAACCCATTCCCAACAGTGCGCAGGACGCCACCAGATGTCCTGCACCGACCGAGCGGTGGAAGCCGTAGGGATGCTTGTCGTCGGGAGGCTTGCGCGCACGCCGAACTGCGACGAGGAACGCCAGCGGCGGCAGGAACGACAACATGTCCTCGGCGAACGCGGTCCGCATGGCCTGCGACGAGCCGGCGGTCAATCCCACGATCACCACGATTCCTGCCACCACCCCTACCGTGATCCATTCGAGTCGGATGGCTGCGTGCAGCGCCTTCGACTGTTCGGGAGGGAGGTCCGGATGGCTGAAGCTCGCGGGGCTCATGGTTCCAGCCCCTCACTGATCAGGAAGCGCTCAAGGTTGGTGAGCAGGGCATTCTCACCGAGCCGACAGGCGAACACCAGGTCCTCGCGCTTGCCGTCGGGCCCCCAGGAACCGGAGTGGGGGCGGGTGAGGGCGGAAAGCTCGGACCACGGCGAGTCGGAGCGTATCCCGCCCATCACGACGTCGAGGTCACCCTCGGCGAGAGCGAGGATGAGTTGGCTCTCCGCCCCGGTGCTCCAGGACACCGTGGCACCGAGGGTGCTGGCGTAGTCGCTGAGGATGTCGGCCTCGGTGCCTGACACGCCACCATCGTCGTCCACCACGCTCCACGGCCGATTCTCGGATGCACCCACCCGCAGGACGCCGTCGGAGATGACCCGCTCCAGCGTTCCTTCGGCATCACGCGGAAAGGCGGGCTCCGAACAGCCCACGAGACCAAGAATCCCGGCGAACCACAGCGACGCGAGAACCCGCGCCCGAGGTTGCCGGGACAAAGCTGCCGCAGCCATGCCCTGCCCTCCTGTGCCCTGCCCCCACTGGGGATTGGCAGCATGTTATACCGGGGACAGGACCACTTTCGGACGCCTCCGACCGCGTGATGGGGCGAGGACGGTCGCGCTCAGGCGACACCCGCGCGGAAGGCTGCGTACGCGGGCTTGATGATGCCCTGAATCAGGGCGAGCCGTTCGTCGAAGGGCAGGAAAGCCGACTTCATGGCGTTCAACGTCACCCACTCGATGTCGTGGGCATCCCACCCGAACGCGTCCACCAGTTTGGCGAACTCCCTGCTCATGGTGGTGTCACTCATCAACCTGTTGTCACAGTTGACCGTGATCCGGAACCCGAGGTCCTTCAACATCCCGATGGGGTGTTCCTCAATGCGCTCAGCGATGCCCGTCTGGAGGTTGGAACTGGGGCACAGCTCCAACGGGATGCGCAGGTTCCTCACGTAGGCCGCCAGATCACCGAGGTGTCGACGCCCCTGGGCGTCGACGGTGATGTCATCGACGATTCGCACGCCGTGGCCGAGACGGTTGGCGCCGCAGAGTTGCACGGCCTCCCAGATCGACGGAAGGCCGAATGCCTCCCCTGCGTGGATGGTGAAATAGGCATTGTTGCGCTTCAGGTGGTCGAAGGCGGCCTGGAATCGCGAGGGCGGGAAGCCGTCCTCGGCGCCAGCGATGTCGAATCCGCAGACGCCCTCCTCCCGGTAGCGCACGGCAAGCTCGGCGATGGCGATGGTGGGCTCGCCATGGCGCATCGAGGTCACGATCTGCTGTGCCACGATGCCCATGCCCAGGGACTCCGCTTCCGCCATGCCGGAGACCAGGCCCCGGCCCACGGCTTCCACCACGTCCGTGAGCTCAAGGCCCTGCCGGAGGTGCTGCTCGGGCGCGTAGCGCGCCTCGGCGTAGATCACGCCGTCGGCCGCCTGATCCAGAACGAACTCGTGCGCCACCCGTGCCAACTGGTCGGCACTCTGCATGGCGGCCACCGTGTGTTCGAACGTCTCGAGGTAGCGCACCAGCGACCCGGAGTCGGCGGACTCGAAGAACCACCGTCGCAACTCTTCTGGATCCGTCGTCGGCAGGACGTGGCCATTGGCAGCGCAGTGCTCGATGATCGTGGCCGGCCGGAGCCCGCCATCGAGGTGGTCGTGCAGCGCAACCTTCGGAAGGTTGCGGATATTGTCGACACCGAGCACGGCGGCTGGGTCCCTTCTGATTGACGATGATGGTGATGGTTGGCTCATTCATCCCTCCCCACCGGGGAGGTTTCTGGGCGGATGACCAATCTAGCCGTTTGCGGGGTTCGTCCCACCAGCCAGATCGTCAGGTCCGAACGCCTGGGGCAGCACCTGCTCCAGCGTCCACACACCCTCGGGCGTGTCCAGCAGGAGGCCGGGTCCGCCATGTTCGTGGAGCAGTTGACGGCACCGGCCACACGGCATGATCAATTCCCCACGACCATTGACGCAGGTGAAAGCCAGCAGTCGGCCGCCCCCACCCGCCACCAACGACGAGATGAGACCGCACTCGGCGCAGAGCGCGACGCCATAAGCCGCGTTCTCCACGTTGCAGCCCACGACGGTGCGACCGTCGTCCACCAGCGCTGCCGCCCCCACCGCGTAGCGGGAGTAGGGCGCATAGGCCTTGTCAGCCGCATCCCGGGCCGCCGAACGCAATTCCTCCCAGTCGACCTCCACCTCACTCCTTCCGGAAGTGATCGCCGTCAGCGGCAGGTGCGCGGACGCGCCCCACCAGGCCGGCGACGGCAATGATTGTTGCGACATACGGCAGCATCAGCAGGAACTGGCTGTCGATGGGGCTGCCCAACGGGTTGAGTGTCTGTCCGAGCTGTGTCACGAACCCGAAGAAGAGCGCCATCAGGGCTGCATAGACGGGATGCCAGCGCCCCATGATCAGCGCGGCCAGGGCGATGAAGCCGTTGCCGACTGTCATGTCGGGTCGGAATGCGCCCGTGGAGCCGATGGTGAAGTACGCACCACCGAGGCCGGCCATGGCGCCACCGAGCACCACCGCGACGAATTTCGTGGAGACCACGTTGATACCGACGGTGTCTGCGGCGTGCGGGTGTTCGCCCACGGCGCGCACCCTCAGTCCCCACTTGGTCTTGAACAGCAGGAACCAGACGAACGGCACCATGAGGATCGCCAAGTAGGCCAGCGCAGTCTGGTTGAACAGGATGGGACCGACGAACGGGATCTTCGACAGCCCGGGTATCGCCAGCCGCTGCATGATCGGGACCGCGTTGTAGGTGGCGGTGTCCTCCTTGACCAACTGGTGGAACAGGAAGCCCGTCAGACCGGCCGCCAGCAGGTTGATCACCACGCCGAGGACCACATGGTCCACGAAGTACTTGAGGGCGAAAAGCGCCAGCAGTGCACCCATGGCCATCCCTGCGAGGATGGCGGCGATGAGTGCGGCGAGCAGGGACTTGGTGAGCGAGCCGGTGATCGCCCCCGCGAAGGCGGCGGTGAGGAACTGGCCCTCGATGGCAATGTTCACGACGCCCGCGCGCTCGGACAGGGCCCCGCAGAGCGCTCCGAACACCAGCGGTGTGGCAACGGCGAGCGTCCCCTGCAGCTGGTTGGTCATGGTGAAGACGGCCACGCTGCCCGCCGCGGCCCAGGTGATGAGCCCGATGAGCAGTGCAAACGCACCAATGACGCCGGCGACGTTCGCGGCCCGCTTGTGCAGCTTGCCGGAGAGGTATCCGGCGGCGGCGAGCAGCGCGAAGGCTGCGCACAGGGCCACGGTCATCATGCCCGGCAGGACGAGGGTGGGGAGCTGAACAGCGTCGAACGCGTCCGAGAGCGCAATCTTGGCGTCGCCCGTGGTCCCCAGTGAACCCCACAGCAGGAGGAGACCGATGATTCCGAGGAGCACCCCTGTCGAGATCCGCTGAATGCGGTTCTCGGGCGCCTCGACCTGGCTCAGACCGGAGGGAGGCGTGCCCCCGGCGTGCGTGTTGTTTCCGGTGCTGACTTGGGTGCTCATGCCGTGGCCGCCTTGGCGTTGGTGTTGGCGCTTCGTGGTTTCTTCTCCCGCAGGACGGGGACCAGCCACAGCACGAAAGCGGGCGCCGCGACGAACAGCACGATGAGCGCCTGGATCAGGTTGGTGAGGTCGGAGGGGGTCTGCGCCTGGGCAGCCATCGTGAGGCCGCCAGCTTTCAGCGCCCCGAAGAGCAGGCCCGCCAGGACCACGCCGAGCGGTCGGGATCTGCCCAGCAGTGCCACCGTGATGGCGTCGAAGCCCACGGTGCCGACGATGCCGAGTGACAGCTGCGTCGGGTATCCCGTCAGGAGCGTGGGGGTCAGGACCGCCTGCGCACCCGCGAGGCCACCCAGGGCGCCGGCAATCGCCATGGCGATGATGGTGATGCGGGACACGCTCATGCCGGCGGTTGCCGCTGCGTGCGGGTTCTGCCCCACGGCCCGGATCCGGAAGCCCAGCGTGGTGCGCTCCAACAGCCACCACACGGCCGCTGCTGCCGCGAGCGCGATGAAGAAGCCCAGCGTGAGTCGAGTGCCGGCAAGCCTTGGCATCGTGGCGGAGAACTGCACCACCGGGGAGATGGGGTCAGACCTGCCGGGCTGCTGCAGCAGTGGGGTGGTGAGCAGGAACTGCAGCATGTACAGCGCGATGTAGTTCAGCATGATGGTGACGATCACCTCGTGGGCACCCGTCTTTGCCTTCAGGAACCCTGCGATGGCACCCCAGAGCGCGCCGAACAACATGGCGAGCATGAGGGCGATCGGGATGTGGATGAACCATGGGAGACCCTTGATGGTGAAGCCGATGAACCCGCCGAGGATGGCGCCCCAAATGGCCTGGCCCTGCGCACCGATGTTGAACAACCCGGCGCGGAATCCCAGCGCAACGCCCAGGCCTGCACAGATCAGCGGGGCGGCCTGGGCCGTCGTCTCGGTGATGCGCACCCACGACCCCACCGACCCGCGCAGCAATGCGCCGTAGGCGGTGGAGATCTTGTCCCATGATGCGCCCAGTGCGTCGCCGGGTGCGTTGAAGAAGTAGGCGTACTTGGCCATGACTTCCTGATCTGCGAGCACCATGACGACGGCGCCGGCCACGAAGGCGAGCAGGAACGACACGAGGGTCACCACAACGCTGACCCAGGCGCGTGACCCGGGCATCTTGGGGGGTGCCGCCGATCCGGTCGACCCTCCCGGAACCTGCTTTTCCTCCACGAGCCCCTCAGACATCGGCGTTCTCCGTCCTGCTCTTCTCAATGCTCTCGGTAGCTTCTTCGTACGTGACTCCGGCCATCATGAGGCCGAGGACGTCGCGCGGGGTGTCAGGGCCCACGATGCCGACGATCCTGCCGCGATACATCACGGCGATCCGGTCGGCCAGGGACTCGACCTCTTCCAGTTCGGTGGAGACGATCAGCACGGCGGTGCCCCGATCGCGTTCCTCCACGATGCGGTTGTGGAGGAACTCGATGGCACCGACGTCCACGCCGCGGGTCGGCTGGTTGGCGACCAGCAGGCTCAGGGGCCTGGACAGTTCCCGCGCCAGGACGACCTTCTGCTGGTTGCCCCCGGACAGGGACGTCAACGGCTGCGTCTGCGAGGACGTGCGGATGTCGAACTCCTCGATGAGTGCGTCTGCGTTGGTGCGGATGCGCCCAAGATCCAGGTTCCCCGCACGGGCGAACTCGGTGGCCCTGTTCAGCACGAGGTTCTCCGCGATGGAGAAGTCGCCCACGAACCCATCACGCTGGCGGTCCTCGGGCACGAAGCCGAGACCGGCCTCGATGGTCTTCCTGGGAGGGAGGTTTGACACGTCCACGCCGTCGAGGATCGCGGTTCCGGCGATCACCGGCATCGTCCCCAGCAGCGCCTGGGCCAGTTCCGTCTGCCCGTTGCCCTGCACGCCGGCGATGCAGACGATCTCGCCGCCAGCGACGCTCAGGTCCAGGTGGTCCACCACCACGGTTCCGGCCGCGTTGGCGACCGTGAAGCCGGTGAGCACCAAACGGTCCCCGACGACGTTCGCCGGCGCCTTGTCCACCGTCAGGACCACGGCCCGACCCACCATCAATTCTGCGAGTTCGCCCTCGCTGGCGTCGGGTGTGGCCTGCCCGACCACCTTGCCGCGACGGATCACGGTGATGTCGTCGGCCACGGCCACCACCTCGCGCAGCTTGTGGGTGATGAAGCAGATGGCACGACCCTCGTCGCGCAGCGTCTGCATCACCACCATGAGCTCGTCAATCTCCTGCGGTGTCAGCACCGCCGTCGGCTCGTCGAAGATCAGGTAGTGGGCGTCGTTGGCCAGGGCCTTCAGGATCTCGACGCGCTGTTGGATGCCCACGGGCAGGTCCTCGACGAGCGCGTCGGGGTCCACATCCAGTCGGTAGCGGTCCGAGAGTTCCCTCACCAGCTTGCGCGCGCTGTTCAGGTCGAGCGCGCCAAACCTGCCCGGCTCGCGCCCCAGCACCATGTTCTCCGCCACGGTGAACACCGGGATGAGCATGAAGTGCTGGTGCACCATGCCGATGCCCACGGCCATCGCCTGCTTGGGATTCTCGAGGTGGAGCACGTCGTCGCCAATGCTGATCGTGCCCTCGTCGGCAGGCAGGAGCCCGAAGAGAATGTTCATCAGGGTGGATTTCCCGGCGCCGTTCTCGCCCAGGAGGCAGTGGATACGCCCGGGCACCAGATCCAGCGTGATCGAGTCATTGGCAGTCAACGATCCGAACCTTTTGGTGATGCCCCTGAGTTGAAGCACCCCTGCATTTTGCGAGGCGACTTCTTGCGTGGCGTTGCTCACGACGTGTATTTCCCCCTTTGGCCGACGCTGGCCGCTGATGAAATTCAAAGTTGATAGGAAGTGGATCGTAGACCAGAGCCCCAAAAGGACTCAGCCAAGGGATCCGGGAACGGGCCAACCGGGTGACCGTGGGGGCAGCTTCCTGCCCAGTCGACAAGGACGGCTGGTCGAGGTTTCCCCCGACCAGCCGTCACGCGTCAATCAGATGATCAGTTGGGCTGCGCGTCCGACGTGATCACGATGGCACCGGAGATGATGTCCTCCTTGAGCTTGTCGAGCTCAGCCTTGATCTCATCGGAGACCTTGTCCTCGAACTCATGGAACTCGGACAGGCCGGTTCCCTCGTTCTCCAGGGTGCCGACGAACTCCTCGCCGCTGAAGTCGCCTTCCATGGAGGCCTTGATGGCGTCGAAGACTGCAACATCCATGCCCTTGTAGACAGAGGAGATGATGCTGGGGCAGTACTCGGGAGCCGAGACGCAGCCATCGGTGTCAACCCAGATGGCGTTGACCTTGCCACCGGATGCCATCGCTGCCTGCAGGCCACCGAGGCCGGCCGGACCGGCGACGGGGAAGATGATGTCAGCGCCCTGGGCGATCAGCGTGGTGGCGGTTTCCTTGCCACCGGCGATGTTGCCGAAGGGATCGTTGCCGGGGACGAACTGGCCGTCCTGGGTCTCAGCGTTCCAACCGATGATCTGGACGTCGCCGCCCTTGGTCTCGTTGAAGTGGGCGACGCCCTGCGCGAAACCGTCCATGAAGATGGTGACGGTCGGGATCTTCAGGCCACCGAAGGTACCCACCTTGCCCGTCTCGCTCATGGAGGCAGCCAGGTAGCCACCGAGGAAGGAGGATTCGGCCGTGTTGAAGATCAGGCCCTTGGCGTTGTCGACACCCTCGAAGGAGTTGTTGTCGACGATGGCGAAGTCGAGGTCGGGGTTCTGCTTGGCAGCAGCCTCCGTGGCGTTGGCGAGCAGGAAGCCCACCGTGACGACGATGTCGCAGTCGGCATCAATCATCGACTGGATGTTCGGGGCGAAGTCGCTCTCCGCGTTCGACTCGATCTCACCGGTCTCGATCTTCAGCTCGTCCTTGGCGCGCATGAGGCCGTTGTAGGCCGTCTCGTTGAAGGACTTGTCGTCGAAACCGCCGGCGTCCGAGACCATGCAGGCCTTGAAGTCACCAGCGGCACCGGTGCCGTCGGTCGAATCCATCGATGGATCGCCTTCGGCCGGCGTGCTGGCGGCGGTGGTTTCGCCTGGCGTGGCGTTCGGGGCTTCGGCGCAACCGGCCAGCACGAGTGCGCTGACTCCGATCACCGAGGCGAGCTTCAGCAATGACTTCTTCACGTTGGTTTTCCTCCTGGAAGAGCTATGGGATAGCTGACCATACTGTGAGACCTGCTCAGGCGCTATGTGAGGGTCGAATTGTTATACACCCGAAACATCCGGCCCAACCCGAGGCCAATTCCGCTCTCACTGCGCGGCGCGCCGGGCATTGGAGATGGTGGAACGCTCCACACCACATGCCCCGTCGGCTCGTCAGTGATCAGCTCACCTGGCGGATCAGGGCCACGGCCGACTTCACCATCTGGGCGGTGCTGGCCTGCCACTGAGTTTCCTGCCCGCGATAGGGGCCCGTCGCGAGGCTGATGACCACTGCCGCGGTCCTCAATCTCAGTTCCACCGGATCCACCCTCTCGTCGAAGACCGGCACCCAGCGCGCCAGAAGGTCCCTCACCTTGGCCTCCTGCGACGCATCCATCCGCTGGATGGTGGACAGATGTGCCATCAGGCACGCGAGATCGTCAGCCCTGCGTCCCGGTCCGATCGTGTCGACGTCGAGGATTCCAACGATCCGACCGCTGTCCACCCGCACCTGTCCCTCATGGAAGTCACCGTGGGTGGACTCCTCACCGGGCGGACAGGACGCGAGTCCGGACGTGATCCGTTCCACCGCCCACGCCAGGTCATCCCCCAGCTCGGGTACGGCTGAGGTGACCATGGATGCGTAGTGCGCAACGGCATCCGACCACGGGGGCCGCCGCTCCAACCGGGCAACGGCGGGCGGCATGCCGTCGAGCACACCGATCAGCTGTTCCGCCGTGCACGGGTCGCCCGGCTCGAAGATGGCCTTGGCCATGGAAACGCCGGGCAGCGCCCGGGTCACCATGAGGTGCTCCGGTGTCACGAGCGCAACGCTGGGCGCGAGAACGCCTGCGTCCAGCAGCAGCCTGTGCTTTGCCAGGACGTCGCCGAAGACCTTGGCCCGCATCACCTTGATGTAGAACACTTCCAGCGTGTCCCGGACCACCACCTCCACCACCGCGCGCCTGCGCGGACGGTACCCGATCATGGTCACGGCCAACTGGTCCGCCTCCACGGGTTGGGCGAGCATGCCCTCTGCGTTGAACAACTCCGCCAACTGGTCCGGGTATGCGGCCCGCGGCAGGCCCGGCAGATCCGGATCGTTCGGGTACAACCAGACCGCCACTTCGCGTTCCCCGTCCGCGAACACCTCGGCGCCACGATCATTGGGCAGAAGCTCCCCGGAGCGGGCGCTGACGCCCAACAGCTCCGAGCGTTGACCCCACGGCCAGGTGACCCTGGCCCGGTACGTCGCAGTGGTGGACTGCTCGGGGTTGGTGTCCACGTGGTCCAGCTTCCACTGTCCCAGCTCACCTCCGGCATGTTCGACGGCAGCCTGCAGCAGTGGCCCCACCCGCTGACTGGTGAGCAGTCGTGACCCGTCATCCATCGGAGGATTCCTCCACGACTGCCCCATCCACCAGTTCTCGGCGGAGCGTGAACCGGGCCGCACGTCGTCCGTCGACCTCGGCGACGGTGAGGGTGAACCCCACCGGTGCGCTGTCCTCCGTCGTCGGTTCGACGGGCAGGAGTTGCACGGTGGCTGAGTCCCCCATTTGCGGCAAGGCACCCAGCTGCGCCATGAAGTAGCCGGCGACGGTGTCGTAGGGACCGTCGGGAAGGACGTAGCCGGTGGATTCCGCGAACTCCTCGATGGTGGTCAGCCCGTCCACGCGGTTCACTTCGTCCGCGATGTGCTCGCCCACCACGTCGTACTCGTCGGTGATCTCACCGATCAACTCCTCCATGAGGTCCTCCATCGTGACGATGCCTGCTGTGCCGCCGTACTCGTCGCGCACGATCGCGAGGTGGGAGGCGGCGGCGCGCATGGAGCTGAGTGCACGCAGGATCTTCACGGTCTCGGGCAGGTTCAGGACCGGACGCACGATGGAGCGCAACTCGCCCGTGCGTGCGGCGCCCTCCAGGTCCATGAGGTCCCTGACGTGGAAGAACCCCACGACCCGGTCCACCGACCCGTCGGTCACGGGATAGCGGGAGTGCGGCGCACCTCGCACCTCGCGGTACGCGCGCTGCACCGGCATGTCTGCGGGAAGGAAGTCCACCTCGGTCCTCGGCACCATCACCTCGCGCAGCGTCCGCTCACCGGCGTCGAACACCTCGTCCAGGATGCTGCGCTCCTCCGTGCCCAGCGTCGAGGAGTCGGACAGCATGGCCCGCAGTTCCTCGTCGGTGACGGAATCCCGCGACAGCGACGGGTCCCCTCCGAAAATGCGCACCACCGCGTCCGTGGAGACGCCGAGGAACCAGATCAGCGGCCGTGCGACGGTCGCGATACCGGACACCAGGGGCGCCAGCGCCAACGCGAAGCCCTCCGCACGCTGCATGGCGAGCCGCTTCGCGCTCAGCTCGCCGATGACGATGGAGAAGTAGGAGATGACCACGGTGATCAGCACCAGCGCCACGGTGTGCGAGATGCTCTCGGGCATGCCCCACGACTCCAGCACAGGCGTCAGGCTCGAGGCGAGCGTGGCACCTCCGAAGGCAGCCGAGAGGAAGCCTGAGAGGGTCACACCGATCTGCACCGACGAGAGGAAGAGGTTGGGATTGCTGACGAGTCGCTGGATGGCTTGGCCGCGCTTGCCCTTGTTGGCCAGCTGCTTGACCCTGCTCTCGCGCAGGCTGATGAGCGCCATCTCCGCCGCGGCGAACGTGCCGCCGATCAGGATGAACACCCCGATGAGGGCGACGTCTTTCAGTACGCTCATTGCTCCTTGTGTCCTGCCGTGAAGGCTCCACTGTAGTGGCGTGCCCGTGGCCCCAACACGCTGTATCGCGACCTCAACGGAAGATGACGGTACGGTCCCCGTCGGAAAGCACCCGGTGCTCCGCGAACAGCCGGACGGCCTCGGCGAGGGTCTGCGACTCCTGCGCCTGCCCCTTGCGCACCAGTTTGGCGACGTTCATGCTGTGGTCGACGCGCACCACGTTCTGCTCGATGATGGGTCCCTCATCGAGATCACTCGTCACGAAGTGGGCCGTCGCGCCGATGAGTTTGACGCCCCTGGTGTGCGCCTGCCGGTAAGGGTTGGCCCCCTTGAACCCGGGAAGGAAGGAGTGGTGGATGTTGATGGCCCGACCCGCCAGGAAAGCGCACAGTTCCGGGCTGAGGATCTGCATGTAGCGCGCCAGCACCACCAGTTCCACGCCCTGCTCCTCCACGGTGCGGCGGATCTCGTCCTCGAACTCGCCCTTGTTGGTGGCGTCCACGGCGCGGTGCGTGAACGGGGTTTCGTAGAACTCAGCCATGGGGGCCAGGACGTCATGGTTGGCCATGATCCCCACCACATCGATGGGGAGTTCCCCACTGCGACGTCGGAACAGCAGGTCGTTGACGCAGTGCCCGGCCTTGCTCGCAAGCACCAGCGTGGGGGTGGGACGGTTGCTCTCATGGACCTGGAACGTGGCTTCGTGGCGCTCCGCAGCGCCGCGCAGGCTGTCCACCAGCGTGGAGCTCTCAGCACCTTCCACCTGGACGCGGAGGAAGAACTGACCCGTGTCGGGAGAGGTGAACTGCTGGAGTTCGATGATGTTGCCAGCCGCCTCCACGATGCCGCCGGTGATGGCATGCACGATGCCGGGGCGGTCGGGACACTGGAGGGTGACGACGAGGTCTGTCATGGGGCACGACTGTAGCGGCAAGCCGACGCGTCGCGCATTCGCTGTTGCGACGGCAACGCCGCACCGTGGGTGCGGCAGCGGCCGCGACGAATCAGTTCGTCGCGGCCGCCACCGGCATCAGCTGAGAGCTCAGATGAGGCCCAGATCGGTGACTGCGTCGCGCTCGTCCACGAGCTCCGCCACGGAGGCGTCGATGCGTGCGCGCGAGAAGTCATTGACGTCCAGACCCTGGACGATCGTGTACTCGCCGTCGGTGACGGTGCACGGGAACGACGAGATGATGCCTTCCGGCACCCCGTAGGAACCGTCGGAGGGCACTGCCATGGAGACCCACTCGTCCTTCGGGGTACCCAGGACCCAGTCGCGCATGTGCTCGACCGTGGCGTTGGCTGCCGAGGCGGCCGACGAGAGCCCACGGGCCTCGATGATGGCGGCGCCGCGCTTGGCGACCTTCGGGATGAACTCACCCTCGATCCAGGCCTGGTCGTTCACCGCTTCGGCGGCGTTGCGGCCACCGACGAGTGCGTTGAACAGATCAGGGTACTGGGTGGCGGAGTGGTTGCCCCAGATCGTCATGTGCGAGATGTCGGTGACCGGCGAGCCCAGTTTGGCGGCCAGCTGGCTGATGGCGCGGTTGTGGTCCAGGCGAGTCAGGGCGTTGAAACGCTCCACCGGGATGTCCGGGGCGTTCCTGGACGCGATCAGCGCGTTGGTGTTCGCGGGGTTGCCCGTGACCAGCACCTTCACGTCCTCGGCAGCGACGTCGTTGAGCGCGCGTCCCTGCTTGGTGAAGATCGCGCCATTGGCGCTCAGCAGGTCACCGCGCTCCATGCCGGCCTTGCGGGGCATGGCGCCGACGAGCATGGCGAGGTTCACGCCGTCGAACACCTTGGTGGGATCGTCACCGATCTCGATGCCGACGAGGTTGGGGAACGCGCAGTCGTCGAGTTCCATGACCACGCCCTCCAGCGCCTTCAGCGCAGGGGTGATCTCGAGCAGACGGAGTTCGATGGGACGATCGCCCAGCAGCGATCCGCTGGCGATGCGGAACAGCAGGCTGTAGCAGATCTGACCTGCCGCACCGGTGACGGCAATCTTGACGGGAGCTTCAGTGCTCACTGTCGGCCTCTCTTTCGTGTGTGGTCCTTAAGACCTTCGACCTTATCGTCTCGACTCACGCAGCCCCCCGGGGGATGCTGTTTCGCTCAGCGCGAGGGCGGCACCAGCAGGGCGAGCGTGGCGATGCCGGCCGCCATGGCGGACAGCCCCACCACATCGACCCATCGCCCACGAACGACGAGCAGCCCGGCGATCCGGGCACGCAGCACCAGCCTCAGGAGGGCGGCCAGGGCGGCGGACGACGCGATCACCAGCGACGCGCTGCGCCACCTGCCGATGCCCAGCAGGACAAGACCGGCGCCCAGCACGACGAGCACCACCACGAGTGGCCACGGGTTGCTGGGGAACTCGTCGGCCGGGAGATCACGCTTGTCCGCCACGCAGTGCTTCCCCCTGGTACAGCGCTTCCGCCCTGTCCACCACGTTGCTCAACAGCATGGCGCGCGTCATGGGACCCACACCGCCGGGCACGGGCGCCACGAGGGATGCCTTCTCCCACACGTCCGGGTTGAGGTCCCCCACCAGGCCGTCCTCGGTGCGGGTGATGCCGACGTCCACCAGGACTGCACCCTCGCGGATCATGTCGGCGTTCAGCATGCCGGGGGTGCCGGCTGCGGTCACCACGATGTCCGCCTGTCGGGTGAGGGAGGCCAGGTCTCGGGTGCCGGTGTGGCAGAGCGTGACCGTGGAGTTCTCGGACTTGCGGGTCAGGAGCAGCCCGAGTGGCCGTCCCACCGTCGTGCCCCTGCCGACGACGACGGTGTGTGCACCGTTCAGTTCCACGTCGTAGTGGCGCAGCAACGCGACGATGCCGCGAGGAGTGCAGGGCAGTGCCCCGGGAATCCCGAGGACGAGGCGGCCGAGGTTGACCGGGTGGAGGCCATCGGCGTCCTTCTCCGGGTCCACGAGCGAGAGTGCCCAGTTGTCGTCCAGGTGCTTCGGCAGCGGCAACTGCACGATGTAGCCGGTGCACGTGGGGTCAGCGTTGAGCTGCTCCAGTTGTGCCTCGAGTTCCTCGGCAGAGGTGTCGGCAGGCATGTCCAGCCGGATGGAGCGGATGCCCACCTCGGCGCAGTCGCGGTGCTTGCCGGCCACGTAGGAGTGCGAGCCGGGGTCATCGCCCACCAGGACGGTGGCCAGGCCCGGCACGATCCCCTCTGCGCTGAGTCGTGCGACGCGTTCCTTGAGCTGGGCCTTGATCTGCTTGGCGACCGGTACGCCCGCCATCTTTGTTGCTGTCATGCACGTGCCTCGTTTCAGTGGAAGAAGTGCCGGGTGCCGGTGAAGTACAGGGCGACACCGCGCTCGTGGCAGAGGTCGATGGTCTCCGCATCACGCATGGACCCGCCCGGCTGGACGATTGCCCTGATGCCTGCATCGAGCAGTATCTGCGGGCCGTCGCTGAAGGGGAAGAACGCGTCGGAGGCGGCGACGGAGCCCGCCGCGCGTTCGGCTGCCCGTTCGACGGCCAGTTTGCAGGAGTCCACGCGGTTGACCTGCCCCATCCCGACGCCGACGGATGCGCCGTCGGAGACCAGCAGGATGGCGTTGGACTTCACCGAGCGGCAGGCCCGCCAGGCGAAGACGAGATCGGCCAGGGTGGCGTCATCCACGGCCTCGCCAGCTGCGAGCTGCCAAGCCTCCGACGAGTCGCCGGCGGCGTCGATGCGGTCGGGCTCCTGCAGCAGCGCGCCGCCGCTGATGGGCTGGAGCACGTGTTGGGCGTGGGTGAAGGAGGGCGCGCGCAGCAGCCGGATGTTCTTCTTGGCACCGAGGATCTCCAGCACCCCGTCCTCGAAGTCCGGGGCGATCACCACCTCGGTGAAGACGTCGGCGACGGCGCGGGCCATCTCGATGGTGATCGGACGGTTGGCGGCGATCACACCGCCGAACGCGGACACCGGATCGCAGGCGTGTGCCTTGCGGTGCGCCTCCGCGATGTCGGCACCCACGGCGATGCCGCAGGGATTGGCGTGCTTGATGATGGCCACGCACGGTTCATCGAAGTCGTACGCGGCGCGCAGGGCAGCGTCGCCGTCGGTGTAGTTGTTGTAACTCATCGGTTTCCCGTGCAGCAGTTCGGCCTGCGTGATGCCCCCGGTGGCGGGGTCGTCGGCGTAGAGGGCTGCGCTCTGGTGTGCGTTCTCCCCGTAGCGGAGCGTGGCCTTCTTCTGCCACGTGGCACCCAGCCAACCGGGAAACCCGTCGGCGGGTTGCTCGGCGACGGTCTCAGTCATCCAGCTGGCGACGGCGACGTCGTAGGACGCCGTGTGCCTGAATGCCGCAGCGGCCAGTTCCCGGCGCTCCGCCAGGCTGAAGCCGCCGGCCTCGACGGCTGCCAGGACACCGTCGTACTGGGACACCGAGGTCACCACGGCCACCGACGGGTGGTTCTTCGCGGCCGCCCGCACCATGGTGGGTCCCCCGATGTCGATCTGTTCGACGCACTCGTCCGGGCCAGCGCCTGAGGCGACGGTGTCCGTGAAGGGGTAGAGGTTGACCACCACCAGGTCGAAGGCGGCGATACCCAGCTCCTCCAACTGGCTGACGTGGTGTGGCAGGCGTCGATCAGCCAGAATGCCTGCGTGCACGAACGGGTGCAGCGTCTTGACGCGGCCGTCCAGGCACTCGGGGAAACCCGTCAGGTCCTCCACGGCGGTGACGGGAATGCCTGCCGCACTGAGCCGGGAGGCGGTGGAGCCGGTGGAGACGATCTCCACGCCAAGCCCATGCAGCGCGTGGCCGAGTTCCTCCACCCGATCCTTGTCGTAAACGGAGACGAGCGCCCGCTTGATCCCGGTGCGCTGCAGTCCACTGGTGTCGGTCATGATTCTCCTGGTTCCCACTCGCGCACGGCGCGCACGAGAAGTTCTCTCTCCACGATCTTGATGCGTTCGTGGAGCGTCTGGACGGTGTCCTCGTCATGGACGTCGACGGCGGTCTGGACAAGGATCCTACCGGTGTCGATTCCCGGATCCACGATGAAGACGGTGGCTCCCGTCACCTTCACACCTGCGGCCAGCGCGTCCGCGGGGGCGCGCATGCCCGGGAAGCTGGGAAGCAGTGACGGGTGGCTGTTGATCGTGTGCCCGCCAAACCTGGCGAGGAAGGCACCTCCCAGGAGCTTCATGAAACCCGCGGACGCCACGAGGTCCGGCTCGAAGGCGCCGACGATCTCTGCCAGTTCCGCGTCCCAGAGCGCTCGATCCCCACCCTTGCGGAAAGGATGGGCGATGGCCTCGATGCCGTGTCGACGAGCACGCTCCAGCGCCGGGGCACCGCTCTGGTCGGAGACCACCGCCGCCACCCTGGCGTCCACTGAGCCGGACTCGATGGCGTCGATGAGCGCCTGCAGCAGCGTTCCGGTGCCCGAGACGAGCACCACCACTTCCTTGGTCACGGCCACAATCCTAGGGGTTGGTGCTGTCGAGAGGTTCCTCCGCCTCCACCGGGGCATCGGTGCGAGGACGGCGCAGCAGCCCCAGCAGGGCACCACCCACCAGCCCGGAGAGGCCCAGCAGCGTGGGTGCGACGATCACGAGTTGTTGCACCACGGGGCCCACGTGGGCAAGGCGTGCAGCACCCAGTCCGCCCCCGGCCAGGGAGCACAGCACGGTGATCAGCAGTCCCGCCACGACGCCGGAGAGCCCACCCACCAGCGCCGTTTCGTCGAAGCGCGCTCGCGGCCGGGCCATGACCACCATGATCGCCGCCACGAGACCGGCGACAACCCCCACCAGGAGCCACCAGAGCAGGACCCCGCCTCCGAGGCCGGGTTCCCCCACCGCACCGAACACGGGGATCGCGGGGAGGAACCCCACGTCGGTGACGGACATGGTGAGCAGTGAGTCGTCCCCCAGCGTGATGCCCGCACCGAGAACCCAGGCGGTGGCCCACAGCACGAGGTTGGGAAGGTAGAGCAATTGCACGAGCACGAGGATGATCGTCCCCGCGATGCCGGGTTCCAGTGCGGCGTGGATCTCACCGATGCGGCCCCGGTGCGCGATGAGCGCGGAGGCGAGCACAACCGCCCCACCTGCCAGGCACACGAGCACGGCGGCCGACATGGCCATCGGTACCGCGCGCACCCAGCCCGGCCAGTCGCGGCGGAAGTCGAATGACACAGCCATGCTGGCGCCCCACAGGCCGGCGACACCGGAGAGGACGACACCCCCGAGCAGCGCTCTCAGCGTGCCGCCGGGCACACCCAGTGCAGTCGCGAGTATTGCTGCGCTGACCCCATGGGTGATGGCCATGGTCCCCGCCACGCGGGCCACGATGGCCTGGGCCTGGGCCCTCGTCCGGCCGGCCTCCCCGTCCCCCGGCTTCGTCCCTGCCGCCTGCCTGGCCGCAAGGTTGGCCACGGGCAGGGCCAGCACCACCATGATCAGCGACAGCCCCAGGGGCATGATCGAGACCGGTGTGCCGCCCACCTCCACCGGTACACCGTGCGCCAGCAGCAGCACATCACTGGCCAGCAGCAGGGCATCGTTGAGTTCAGCCTCGGGCGATGTGAGCCACCCCAGGGCAGTGATTCCTGCCATCAGGAGCCACCCGGCGGCCAGCACGGCAAGCGCACCGATCGTCGCTATGGCGTACCAGGGCCACGGGATTCCACCGTGCGCTGCCTCTGGAATGGCGTCCACATCCACGGCTACCGTGCGATGCTTGGTCGGGCGGTCGGTCACGGGCGACTCCCATCGAATCTGTGGTGCCCGAGCCGGCACCCGGTAATCTGTCCACGAATGCCCTCGAAGGGGCATTCCAGGTCCCAAGCGGAGGTGTCTCTGATGCCAGAGTCCGGATTTCACCGTCCTCGACGAGCATTCGCCCATGACGCCGAGTCCGACGGACCGGTCGCGGCTGACGATACCGCAGCGGCGTCGGCTGCTGCAGAGCGACGCGGGTCAGATGCACAAAGCGTGGATCCGGTCGCGGAACCCGGACCGACAGATACCGACGGGAGCGGCGCCGAGCAGACCGCGTCTGCACCGGAGAACCCTTTTGCACGTCCCGGAACCGAGAGTGCCGCGTCGCTGCCCGCAGCCGAACCGGATCCACTGGTGCCGGCCCCAGCCACTCCCGGCCCGGATTTCGACAGTGGTGTGGAGGAGGCTGCAGGAGGTCGACAGACAGGGTCAAGGCCTGCGGAGATGCATCCGCAGCCTCGGCGCTCCGCTGTCAGCTCCGCCAGCCCGCCCGAGAAAAACGCTGCAGGTTCAGGCAATCCTCCTTCCTGGGTGGAACATCACCGGCGCACCCTGCTGATCTGGGGCATCGGGGCCCTGGTGGCTGCCCTGCTCATCGTCTCCGGAGCCTTCTTCGCCAGCCGCCTCACCGCCAAGGACCCGAACGGCCCCGTTCCCAGTCCGAGTTCCAGCCCCAGTCCGAGCGCCAGCCCGTCGGAGACGGTGGTGCCGACCGTGGGTGGAGCAGACCTGATCACGGTGGCGGACGCCGACAAGATCGTTCCCGGCGCCAGCTGGGCCATCGCCAACACCGCCGTCACCCGTGAGGAAGCAGAGCGGAGGGTGACCTGCCTCAGCACGCTGGTGTCGGAATCCAATCCCACGGACACGTTCCAGCGGTCCATGGGGTCCTCCGAGGATGACCTTCTGGCAGCTCTGCACCAGGTGGATCTCTTCGCCAACGAAGGCGCGGCGCGCCAGGTCCAGACCGAACGTGCCGATGCCCTGGCATCGTGTGACGAGGCGCCCGCCCACATCCGTTCCTCCACCACGGTCACCAACCTTGGGGACGAGGCCATACAGATCACCGTGGCCCTCCAGGAGGAGGCCACGACCTTCCACACCGTGCTGCTGGTGCGGACCGGGCGTGCCCTGACCATGCTCGATGTGACGCGCACCGGATCAGCCGTCGAGGTCGACGGTGCCGTCGCGGCGCTCGAGCGTTCACTGGGGGACATCTGCACGCGCGCGGACGGCGTGTGTCCGGCAGAGCCCACCGTCACCGTCGCGGCTCCGCCACCGGTGGATCCGGCAGGATGGCTCATCACCGCCGACCTTCCACGCCTGCGTGCCGGCTACGGACGCTGGGTCGTCACCGAACCGGCCGACATCACGTCCCAGGGCATGGGGTGCGAGAACATGACGCTGGCCACGGAGCCCGGTCCCACCAGTCGGCAGCAGCGGACGTACCTCCTCACGCAGGACGACGCCATGCCTGAGACCTTCGGCATGGACGAGATGACTTTCAACTTCGCCGACAACGTCTCCGCGCGGCTCTTCACCACCAAACTGATCAACTCATTGTTGTCCTGCAAGGATCGGCTCCTGACGGCCGAGATCACGGACAGGGCTGCGATCAACGGCACCGGCGCGAACGGCGTGGCCGTCTCATCACGGCTGATCACGATCGACCAGGCGATCTCCGACGACACGTCGGTGCGCTACCAACTCGTGGTCTCCATCGCCGACACGCGCGTCAGCTACCTGCTGGCGAGCGTCACCAGCTCCTACCAGTTCTCCAACGTGGCGATGCAGGAGCTCGCACTGCGAACGGCCCAGCGCAACAGCCAGGGCTGACACCCCCGACAAGACAGCAGCCCCACCCGAGTGCTCGGGTGGGGCTGCTGTGTTGTAGCTGGTCTCAGGCGCGATCCTGGCGGATCTGTGCGATGACGTCTCGGGCCAGGGATGCGGTTTGGCTGGGGGTCTCCCCCACCATCACTCCCGCGGCCTCGAGCGCCTTCTTCTTGGCTGAGGCCGTTCCACCGCTACCGGTGATGATGGCGCCGGCATGTCCCATCGTCTTGCCCGGGGGTGCGGTGAAACCCGCCACGTAGCCGATCACCGGCTTGGTGATGTTCTCGGCGATGTAATCCCCTGCCCGTTCCTCGGCGTCCCCGCCAATCTCGCCGATCATCACGATGACGTCGGTGTCCTCGTCCTCCTCGAACGCCTGGAGGACGTCGATGTGCGTGGTGCCGACGACGGGGTCGCCGCCGATGCCCACCGCGGTGGAGAAGCCGTGGTCCCGCAGTTCGTACATCATCTGGTAGGTCAGCGTGCCGGATTTGGACACGAGTCCAATGCCGCCACGGCCCGCGATGTGGGCGGGAATGATGCCCACGTTGGATTTGCCGGGTGAGATCAGACCCGGACAGTTGGGGCCGATGATGCGGGTCCGGCTGGAGGCAGCAGCATGGTGGAAGTCCAGGGCGTCGCGCACCGGGATGCCCTCGGTGATGATCACGCACAGTTCGATCTCGGCCTCCACCGCCTCCAGAACGGCCTCACGGGCGAAGCGGGGCGGCACGAAGACCACCGACACGTTGGCCCCCGTGGCATCCATGCCCTCGGCGACGGAGCTGAACACCGGCACCGGGTCCTCCTCGAAGACCACGGATTCGCCACCCTTGCCGGGGGTGACACCGCCGACGATGCGGGTGCCGGACATGATCATGCGTTGCGTGTGCTTTCGTCCCTCACGCCCCGTCATGCCCTGCACAAGAATGCGTGAAGACTCGTCAATGAAGATGGCCATGGCGCTCAGCCCCTCTCACTCGCCAGCTTGGCGACGGCAGCCGCAGCGCCGTCCATGGTCTCTTCCACCCGGATGAGTGGGTGGTTGGCCTCCCGCAGGATCGCCTTGCCCACCTCCACCGAGTTGCCGTCCAGACGAACGACGATGGGCAGTGTTGCCTCGTCACCCAGGACGTCAAGGGCCGCGACGATGCCCTGTGCCACGTCGTTGCAGGCAGTGATGCCACCGAAGACGTTGACGAGTACAGCCTTGACCTGCGGATCGCTGATGATGATGCGCAGACCATTGGCCATCACCGTGGACGAGGCGCCGCCGCCGATGTCCAGGAAGTTGGCGGGTTTCGGCTGACCCGGGAGGTCCTTGCCTGCCCGGTCAACCACGTCGAGGGTGCTCATCACCAGACCTGCGCCATTGCCGATGACGCCGACGTTGCCGTCGAGCTTCACGTAGTTCAGGTCAAGCTCCCGCGCCTGCCGCTCCAGATCCACGGCTGCCGAGGTCTCGTGATACCCACCCCACGTGTCGTGCCGGAACTCGGCATTCTCGTCGAGCGTGACCTTGGCGTCCAGAGCGATGATGTCTCCGCCTGCGACCTTCACGAGGGGATTGACCTCCACGAGGGTGGCGTCCGATTCACGAAAAACGGTCCACAGCTTGACGAGTACGGCCGCGACGGCCTGCCTGTCGGCGTCGTCGAAACCGGCACGCTCCACGATGTCCGCCGCCACCTCGGGCGTGACACCCTCGATGGGGTGCAGCGGCACCTTCACCAGTGCCTCCGGACGCTCGACGGCGAGTGTTTCGATGTCGATGCCACCTTCCACACTGCACATCGCCAGATACGAACCGGCGGTGCGATCAAGAAGGATGGAGAAGTAGTACTCGGCGACGATGTCGGCGCCGGGACTCAGCATCACCACGTCGACGGGCAGGTCCTTGATGACGAGATCCAGGATGTCGGATGCAGTGCTTTCTGCTTCCTCCGCGCTGCGGACAAGCTTGACACCGCCCGCCTTCCCCCGTCCGCCTGCCCGGACCTGCGCCTTCACCACCGCAACATCGGTGTCCAGTTGGTCGAAGGCCTCCCGGGCGGCACCGGGCGTGGTGGCAACCACGCCGGCCAGCACCGGTACGCCAAAGGACTCAAACAGTTCTCTTGCCTGATATTCGAGGAGGTCCACCCTCTGCTCCCATCGTTGATCGAGCGGTCCTCGCCACGATACAACCGACGCCGATCAGCGGAGTGAACAAAGGTGTTGCGTACTCATGCAACCTGAGTTTGAGAGCTTCCTGAGAAATGCTAAGGTTTCGAAGAATCAACAAACCGCATAGTCGACTGGAGTCGTGTTGAACAAGCTCAGCGCCAACAGGAGCCCTCGCAGGGCCGCTGACGAACCCATCCTCACCGACGTCGAGGTGACCACCGAAACCACCGGTGCCGCCCGCGGGCGACGCAGCACTGCGGTTCGCCGCGGCATGGTTGCCAGCATCCTCGCGGGTGCCCTTGCAGCCGGCGGTCTCTTCGGACTGGCTGCCACGTCCCGTGGTGGATCTGAGGACATGTCGTCAGAGCAGCTGTCCATTGAGCTGGCCATTCCCCAGGCCGCGATCGACTCCGCCGAGAAGGGCTTCGCGGATCGTTCGCAGGACGCCTCCCGCAGCGCTGTGCGCTCCAGCCTCACCGAAGCCGTGGCTGGCGAGGCCGGCAAGAGCCGTGAGGCCCTGCTCGATGCCTCGCTCGAGGACGCCAACAAGGTCATGGCCGATGGCTCCGCTGCCGAGCGTGAAGCGCAGATGGACGCGGACATGGTGTTGGTGGAGAAGCAGGCCGCCAAGCTGAAGCAGGAAGCAGAGGAAGCCGCTCGTCGCCTCGAAGAGGCACGCAAGGCCGCCGAAGCTGCCGAAGCTGCCAGGGCCGCCGAAGCTGC
>JAUNVL010000176.1 GCA_030537675.1 Propionibacteriaceae bacterium
TTCCTGATGACGAGCCAGATGAACGCGATGCCACCGACGAATTCGATGACGACCGAGAGCACCGTGGCCTGGCCGAGGACTTGTTCGAGGACCGCCTGGCCGCCGACGAGCACGGCGACGCCGAGCAGCCCGGCCATGGGCATGACCACGGCGTGGCGGCCGGTGCCGCTGATCTGGTAGGCGACGGCGGCCACGATGAGGCCGAGGAACGTGATGGGACCCACCAGCGCGGTCGAGACACACACCAGCAGCGTCGCCACCAGCAGTACGCGGCGCACCGTGCGTTGGTACGGGACGCCAAGGCTGACGGCGGCGTCCTTCCCCAGCGTCAGGACGTCGAGGGTGTGGCGCATGGACCAGAGGTACCAGCTCGCCAGCGCCACGATCACGGCGCACAGCCAGATCAGTTGGGGATTCACTGCGGTGAAACTGGCGAACAGGTTGTCCTGCAACACCATGAAGCTGCTGGGGTCCAGGACGCGGGCGATCAACGATGACAGGGATCGCAGGACCGCGCCCAGCACGAGACCGGCCAGCACCACGACGTAGACGGACCGGCTCCGCTTGCCGAACAGCAGACCGGTGAGCGCGCTGGCCGCCAGCAGCATGAGGCCCACGTTGAGGAAGAACATGGGGTAGGCCCCCACCTGCCCCACGAGGGAGATGCCCAGCACGAGCACGAGTACCGACTGGATGAAGATGTAGAGGGCATCGAGTCCCATGATCGACGGCGTGAGCAGACGGTTGTTCGTGACGGTCTGGAAGGCCACGGTGGCGACGCCCGTGGCCCAGCCCACCAGCACCATGGCGGCAAGTTTGCGGCCGCGGAGCTCGAACACGAAGCCGAGGTTGCCCGACAGGTTGGCCAGCATGAACACGGCGGTCGCCAGCAGGCATACCGCGAGTCCGATCACCACGCGCTTGTGTGGGGCGAACCCTTCACGTTGCGTCGTCGGTGCGGTGAGCATGGGGGCAGTCACTGGGTACGCATCTTTCCCGTGAGCAGGAGCGCCAGGAACAAGATGCCTCCCAGCACGCCGGAGACGGTGCCGACAGGGATCTCGTAGGGCGCGTTGAGGGTGCGCGACAGCAGGTCGCACACGAGAACGAACGCGGAGCCAGCCAGGGCTGTCCAGCCAATGTTGCGGCGCAGGTTGTCGCCACGCCACATGGTGACGAGGTTGGGCACCACGAGGCCGACGAAGCCGATCCCGCCCACCACGACGAGCGTGATGGCGCTGGATACCGCCACCAGGGCCAGGCCGATGTTGAGCGTCGCCTTGTAGGACAGGCCGAGTGCCTTTGCATGGTCCTCGCCAAGGGAAGCCAGCGTGAAGCGGTCGGCGAAGATCCACAGGAGCAGGCCCATGATGGCCAGCAGCCAGAGCAGTTCGTAGCGGCCGCGGAGTACACCGGAGAAGTCGCCCTGCATCCAGATGCCGATGGTCTGCATGAGGTTGAAGCGGTATGCCACGAACGTGGTGCCCGCCGCGATCACTCCCGCCAGCATGATGCCCACCAGCGGCACGACCACGACGGGGGCCTTCGGGGGCAGCGAGCGCACCAGTCGCAGGAACAGTGCCGTTCCAATGAGCGCAGTGATGATCGCGATGACCATTTTGACGATCAGAGGTGCCGAGGGGAACAACATGACGGCAATGAGGATGCCCACACCAGCGGATTCGGAGGTGCCGACGGTGCCCGGCTCGACGAAGCGGTTGCGCACGAGCATCTGCATCAACAGTCCCGAGAGTGCCAGCGATGCTCCGGCCAGCAGTACCGCGACCGTGCGTGGGATGCGGGAAACGGTCAGGTTCAGCCACTGGCGTTCGGAGGCCTGACCGGAGAGGAAGTCCATGGGGGTCAGGTCCGCCGCGCCGACGAACACCGAGATCACGGCGAGCACCGCCAGCGCGGCAAGCCCACCGAACCAGCCCCAGGTGAGGGGCCGGCCGGCGGGCTTGTCCGTCGCGGGTGGCGCGACGCTGGATGTGAGGGTGCTCACTGCGGCATCAGAGTCCCTTGACGGACTCGTTGAGCATCTCGACGGCGTTGTCCACGCCGTGGATCATGATGTACCAGCGGCTTCCGTCGAGGTAGATGACGTCGTCGTTCTTCCAGGCATTGGTGGTGGCAACCAGTTCGTTGTCCAACACCTGCTTGGCGGCTGCGCCGTCCTCGCCGATGGCGGCATCACGGTCGACGACATAGAGGATGTCCGGGTTGGCCTCGGCAATGGCCTCGAAGGAGATGGCATCGCCGTGGGCCTCGGCCTCGACGTCGGAGATGGCCTGCTTGATGCCAAGCTCCGTGTGGACGAGCCCGAAGCGGGAGTCCGCACCGTGGGCGGAAACCTTGCCGCCGCTGGTCATGAGGATCAGGGCTGTCTTGTCGGTGGGGGCCTTCTCCTTGGCCTCTGCCAGTGCGTCGGAGACTTCCTTGAGTTGGGCTTCAGCCTCGGCCTCCTTGCCCACGGCCTTGGCGATCAGGTTCGTGGAGTACTCGATGCCGTTGTAGAAGCCGTCGGCGTAGTCGAAGGTGACGTCAATGGTCTTGAAGTTCTTCGTCAGTTCCTCCACCAGGGCGGCGGAGCGGAACCCGGCGATCACGAGATCGGGATCCAGTGCCGCGATGGCTTCGAGATCAGGCTCCTTCAGGGAACCGACGGGCTTGTACTTCTCGTCATCGAACTGGCTGAGCGCCTTGGGCATGACGTTGCCCTTGGCGATGCCCACGACGGCGTCGGCCGAGTCCAGGGCTGCGAGGGTGTCGAGCGCACCCATGTCGAGGACGACGATTCGTTTCGCCGGACCATCGATGGTGGTTTCACCCTGGGCGTGCTCCAGCACGATGGGAGCAGCGGATTCAGCAGGCGGTGCGGTGTCGGCCGGGGCAGCGGCTCCGCCGCAGGCTGCAAGGCCGAGAGTCAGGAGGCCCGCGGTGAGCGCGCCGAGTGACCGGGTGATGAGGTTCATGGGGAGTCTTTCTTCGGGGTACGGAGCCTGGAAGGTGTCGCGACTTAGGTAAGCCTAACTACATGAATTATGGACATGCAACTCTGCCCATAATCCGAGACGATGCCGAACGCCGTATGATGACGCAGCGTGGCACTCACCATTGGAATCGTCGGCCTCCCCAACGCCGGCAAGTCAACCCTGTTCAACGCGCTCACCC
>JAUNVL010000034.1:0-10604 GCA_030537675.1 Propionibacteriaceae bacterium
CGCAGGAGGAGCGAACGAGGCTCCGATATCCCTGATGTCGTCCAGCTTGCCCGAGGCGACAATGGCGCCCCAGAATGCATCGGCCCAACTGGAGTACCCACGATCGTTGGGGTGGAAGAAGTCACGTGAGGTGTAGCGCAGGTACCCGAGGCGGCCAACGGCCCGCGATGCCTCATGGATGGCCACCGTGTGGTGTCCCGACTCCGCGATCAGGCTGACGGCACGGGCGGCCATGTCCCGGGATTGGCCATCGAGCCCCGGGATCATGAACCAGGGCACATCCGCCACGAAGCTGCCGGGCGGTAGCGCTGGAAGGATGACGCGCATCGAGCGCGCGAACGTTTCGGGATCGTGACCCGGAAAAACGACGTCGTTGGCGCCGATGTCCAGGGTCACGATGTCCGGGGTGAACCCGAGTGTCTCCAGGAGCGGCAGCTGGTTCCGGACGACGTCGTCGCTGACGGCCCCGGAGACGGACAGATTGGTGACGGCCACCTCACGTCCGGTCGCCTCCGCCAGCCGGGCTGCGATCAGGGGAACGTATCCGGCGCCCACGTGCGAGGCACCCACGCCCTGGGCTGCCGAGTCACCGAGCGCCACGTAGTGCAGCACGCCTTCGGGGTAACTTCCAGGCCGTTCGTTCCAATGGTTCGCGTAGTCGGCCACGTGACCGTCGATCAGACGTCGCCCAAGCATGTAAAACCCCGTGGCAGTCGCCAGCCCCGCCCCGATCGCGACCGGTGCAGCCCACCTCATCGGCGGCGGTAGGGGCCGGGGATGGACGGGTTGCCGTCGCGGATCCATGCGAACAAACCACCGGCAACCGACTCGGCCAGAAGGCCCCTGGCGCGCAGTTCAGCGGCAGCGACGGAGGAACGCAGCCCGTTGTCACACATCACGATGATGGCAGCGTCGCGTTCGGCGAGCGGGTCATCGCCGTGGATGGCCGTCTCCGGATCTTCGTGCAACGCCTTCGGGTCCACAGGGCGGGCCCCCGGAGCGTGGCCATTCTCGTACTCTGCCTTGGTCCTGACATCAATCAGCACCGCACCCTTGCTGAGTGCCATCAGTGTCTCGTCCACGCTCAGCCCGGGCAACCGTTTGCTGAGGAAATCCATCAGTCCCATGGAAGCCATGGTGCCCCGACGCGACGCCATGCGCAAAGGGTGTTCGCGACGGGCCTTCTCAGAGGATCCCCAATGCAGACAGCCCCGCGCCCAGCACCACGAGGCTGGCGACGAGCGCCACCAACAGCCAGCCCAGCCATGTGCGACGCGCCAGGATCACCACGGCGAGCGGCACGGCGAGGCATACGAGAGCTGCCAGTGCCCACACCACGCGCAGCACCACACCCGGTCCATCCGGCGCAGTGACGTCGGTGCCGGAGATGTCACGACTCGACTGGAGCGCCACGGATGCCAGGGGTACGGCTGTCACCCCCACCATCACCAACGACAGCAGTCCGAGTGCCAGCGCTCCCGGCCAGGTGGCCCACCAGATGCTCCTGGCCCGAGCTGACACGCTCAGCGGTCGGAGCGCAAGCGATCGAGGCGCGCGTACATGTCCTCGATCAGTGTCTTGAAGCGCTCCTCCACCTGGCGACGGCGAACCTTCAGGGTGGGGGTGAGCAGTCCATTGTCCATGGTGAGATCGTCATCCATGACCGCTGTCTCGCGTGGTCGTTCCTGACTGGGGAGCACGGCGGTCAACTCTCCCACCCGCCGCTTCACCTCGTCCCGTAGCTCCGAACTTGCCAACCAGTCGGCCACCTCGCCCGGCCACTGCAACACCTTGCCAAGCTCTTCCACCTGCGGGAGGGAGGGCTTCACCAACAACGTGATGTAGGGCCGGTTGTCGCCCAGCAGCACCGCGTACTCGAAGAGCGGATCGGCCAGGATCAGGCCCTCGATGGGCTGCGGCGCCACGTTCTTGCCGCCGAGCGTCACGATGATGTCCTTGAGCCGGTCGGTGATCACCAGATACCCGTCGGTGTCCACGTAGCCGATGTCGCCTGTGTGGAGCCAGCCGTCGTCGAGGGCTTCTTTCGTGGCCTCCTCGTTGTGCCAGTAGCCCGCCATCACGTTGGGCCCCTTGTACAGGATCTCCCCGAGCTCACCGATGCGAAGCTCTCCCCCGACGATGACCCTGCCCGCAGTACCGAACTTGAAGCCGTTCGGAGAGTTGAAGCTCACCAGGGGGGACGCCTCGGTCAGGCCGTAGCCGGTGTAGATGGGCATGCCGATGGAGGAGAAGAACTCCTCGATCTCCTTGCGGATGGGTGCACCGCCACAGGCCAGCACGCTCTTGGTGCCGCCCATCGCCGCGCGGACGTTGGAATGGACGAGCTTGTCCGCCAACGGCAACTGCGCACGCCACCACAGGGAAGGTGTGCGGCCCTTGCGGAAGGAATGCTGGTTGCGGGCGCCCACCTGCAGCGCCCACGTGAAGATTCGCCGTTTCACCGCCGACGACGCCACCTTGGCGTGCGCCGTCGCGTACACCGTCTCGTACAGCTTCGGAACGCTCACCAGCAACGTCGGTTCTGCCAGCACCAACTGTTCCGCCACCGTCCGTGCGTTCTCCACATAGGTGTTCATGCACCCCTTGAGCAGTACGACCGTGGTCCAGGCCCGCTCCAGGGTGTGGGACAGCGGCAGGAAGGCGAGCGAGTGGTCGCCGGGTCCGAAGTGGAAGACCTTTTCCAGGGCCTCCTTCTGTCGCACCAGCGCCTTGTGCTCGAGCATGACGCCCTTGGGATCGCCCGTGGTGCCGGAGGTGTAGATGATGGAGGCCAGATCCGTGTTCGCCGCCTCCGCGAGCCGGTTCGACAGGGACTCCGCGTCGGGCTCGGTCATGAAGTCTGCCAGGGTCAGCACGCCCTCGGGCATGCCCTCGTACGGCTTGAGGATGACGATGGTTTCGAGGCTGGGCAACTCGTCCATCACGGACAGGACGCGCTCGCACTCGCTCTGGTTGCCCACGAACATGATGCGCAACTCGGAGTCACCGACGATGTGGCTGATCTGGGTGGGGGTGGAGGTGGCGTACAGCGGCACCAGCACGCCCCGCACGGTGGCCACCCCGAAGTCGATCTCGGACCACTCGGGGCAGTTGCTGAGAAATAGACCCACGCGGTCACCCGCTTCGATACCGATGTTCAGCAGCCCCTGGGCGACGCCGTCGATCCGCTTCCCGAACTCCGAGAACGTCTGGGTGCGCCACCCCTGGTCGACGCGGATCCGCGTGGCGATCTGGTCCTGATGCTCTGCGATGGTGGCCCGCATCCGCACGGCAATGTGTTCGATCATGGTCTCCCCCGTTGGATCATGTTTGGATCAGCCTACCGACGTCCGTCTCGCCCCGTCCCGCTGGACACCAAGTAGCGTGGGGCACAGCGATCCACGACGAGCGACCCTGCGGAAAGAAGGAGCACACCATGAGGCACCGCTTCCACACCACATCGGTGGGCGACTACGTCCTGACCATCGATGATGGAGCGCTCACCGGGCTCTACCAGATGGAGCAGAAGCACTTTCCGGCTGCGAGCGCGCTCGGAGACCGGGACGACACCGCAGGCAGCGACGTGGTCGCACAACTCGACGAGTACCTCGAAGGGACGCGGCGGGCGTTCGATCTTCGACTCGCTCCCCGGGGCACCGAGTTCCAGAAAATGGTGTGGGAGGCCCTCACCGAGATCCCGTACGGACACACCAGCACCTACGGCGAACTGGCGGCGTCACTGGGACGGCCCAGCGCCAGTCGCGCAGTAGGTGGCGCCACCGGGCGCAACCCCATCAGCATCATCGTCCCGTGCCACCGCCTCGTGGGTTCCACTGGTCAACTCATCGGCTACGCAGGTGGCGCGGCCACCAAGCAGATCCTGCTGGACCACGAACGACGCATCGCCGCGGCCATCCAGTAGGGACTCAGGGGACGTGCGAACGGGCCGTCAGACCAGTTCCGGGCCCGGGTTGCCGGATCCCTCGCCGGGCACTTCTTCGGGCTCGTCGGCGGGATGACCTCCGGGATTCGCCGATCCTTTGCGCGGCCGTTCCTCCGGCGCTCCTTCAGAGTGGCCGCCAGGATTGAGTGATCCCAGGGGCGGCACCTCCTCGGGCACAGCGTCCGGATGTCCGCCCGGGTTCTCGGAGCCGTGGGATGGACGTCCCTGGTTCTCGCTCATGATGGCTTCTCCTTCTCAGTGGTTGGACTCAGACGATCGAAGGGCCAGGATTCTGGGAGCCCTCCTCCGGTATCTCATCCGGGACTCCCTCGAGGGACGGTCCGGGGTTCGCCGCACCCTCCTGTGGAACCTGCTCGACCCCACCGAGGTTGGGGCCGGGATTCTGGGAACCTCCCTGAGGCGTCTCCTCCGGCACCTGCTCCCCCACACCGCCTGGATTCTCCGAACCCTCATGCGGGACGTGCTGCACGTCACTCATCTCGACTCCTTCTTCACGACGGTGGGCCAACAACCGGCGCCCACAGTGAAGCTCCATTGTCCTCTGAATCAGCTCACGGAACGTGAGGAACCAAGAACTTGTGTGGCCCGGACGGGCAGCGTGCCACACTGTCGCTCATGACAGGTCTCGGGGGGGATCCGACTTCGTCGGGGGCGCTGAGAGCACCCGACCGTTGGCGCAACAGATTGAGCTTCGGTCTGGGGACGATCGGGCGCGACATGTCGGCCGCGTTGGTCAGCCTGTACCTGGTGTACTACCTCACCGAGGTGGTCAACATCTCTGAAGCGACCCTGGTGGCAGTGACCATCATCATCGTCGTCATGCGCATCTTCGACGCCCTGAATGATCCGCTGATGGGGATCGTGGTGGACAACACACGCTCACGTTGGGGCAAGTTCAAGCCGTGGATTGCCGTGGGCGCTGTCCTGTGGGCGATTTCCACAGTGGTGCTGTTCGTCGACACAGGGCTGCAGGGCGCCGGCTTCCTGGTGGTGTTCGCCGTCGCGTACCTGATGTGGGGCATCAGCTACACCATCAATGACATCTCCTTCTACGGGATGCTGCCGTCCCTGTCCCGGAACCTGAAGGAACGCGAGGCCATCGGCGTCATCGCGCGCATCGCCGCCAACGTCGGGCTCTTCAGCGTCGTGGTGGGGGTCATTCCCATCACCAACGCACTGACCGTGTGGCTGGGTAGCGAACGACAGGCGTGGTTGGTCTTTGCCGTGATCCTCGTGGCCCTCATGCTGGCCTTCCAGTCCTTCACGCTGATCTTCACGCGGCAGCGCGTCACCGCACCCACCGCCCGCACACCGCTGCGGGAACTGTTCTCCGTCATCATCCGCAATGACCAACTGCTCTGGGTGACCGCAGCCATGCTGCTCTTCATGGCCGGCTACACGGCCACCACCAGCCTCGGGATCTACTACTTCAAGTACATCTACGGCAATGAGCAGATGTATCCCTTCTTCGCCCTGATCCTCGGGGTGGCCCAACTGACGGGTCTGGCGATTTTCCCCTTGGTCTCGGCCCGTCTCACCCGTCGCCAGATCCACGGTTTGGGCTGTGCCATGTGCGCCGCGGGCCTCGCAGTGTTCGCCGTGGCTGGCTCGTCCATGCTCATCATCGCCGTCGCCGGCGTCCTGCTGTTCGTGGGACAGGCGTTCATCCAACTCCTCATGCTGCTCTTCATCGCCGACTGCGTGGAGTACGGGGAGTGGAAGCTGGGACGACGCAACGAATCCATCACCTTCGCCCTGCAGCCGTTCATCTACAAGGCGTCCAACGCTCTCGGCACCGGCCTCGTGGGAATCGCGCTGCTCGTCTCCGGTATCAGCCGGGCGCAATCAGCCGCCGACCTCACGAGCGGAGGCGTCATCGCCTTCAAGGTGGTCATGATGGTGGTTCCCATGGTTCTCGTGATCATCAGCTGGGTGGTGCTGCGGCGCTGGTACACACTGGACGAGCAGCGCTATGCCGACATCGTCTCGGACCTGCGCACGAAGGAGGGTTCGCAATGACGCACAGCCACGATCAGCACCCGGGACACCTCATGGACAGGGGGTCCAGCATCGGCGACGTGTACGCACACCCACTGGGCCGCGACATCATCGACAAGATCCTGCTGCAGCTCGGCTATTCCCGACGGTGGGTCGACAATCCCGTCGTCCGACGGGTGAAGTTGCGCCTGGTGGAGACGCTCGCCCACCGACTGCTGGGGCCGGGTTTCATGGACACGCTGTTGGAACTTCTCAACGATGTCCCGGACGCACCAGCCGTCACCAGCGGCCCCATCGCCCCCTGCTGGTGGAAGCAGGCGGTGTTCTACCAGGTCTACCCGCGCTCCTTCGCCGACTCCAACGGCGACGGGGTCGGCGACGTGCGCGGGATCATCAATCACCTCGGCCACCTCGAGGACCTGGGGGTGGACTGTTTGTGGTTGTCCCCCATTTTCGCGTCCCCCAACGAGGACAACGGATACGACATCTCCGACTACCGGGCGGTGATGGAGGAGATGGGGACACTCGACGACGTCGACGAACTCATCGGAGCCTGCCATGAACGGGGCATGCGCATCATTCTCGACCTGGTGGTCAACCACACCTCCGACCAGCACGCCTGGTTCCGCGCGGCGGCACAGGATCCGGACTCCACATACGGCGACTACTACTTCATGCGTGAGGGATCCCCGGACACCCCGCCCAACAACTGGGACTCCTACTTCTCCGGGCCGGCGTGGCGTTGGCTCGACGACGCCCAACGATGGGTGCTCCACCTGTTTGCCGACGGCCAACCCGACCTGAACTGGGACAACCCTGCGGTCAGGCGCGAAGTGGCCGATATCGTGCACTGGTGGCTGGAGCGTGGCATTGACGGCTTCCGCCTCGACGTCATCAACTTCATTTCGAAGCGCCCCGGACTGCCGCAGGGCAACGAATTCATTGGCTCGGTGATGGAGTTCACTGGCGTGGAGCACTACTTCCACGGCCCGAATCTGCACCGCTACCTGTCCGAGCTTCGCAGGAACGGGTTCACGCGGCCCGAGGAGTCCGACGAGGGTCCGGGCTGCGACCCCGTGGCAGTGATGATCGGCGAGACACCTGGCATCGGGGTGGAAGCAGGACGGCTGCTGACAGCAGCGGACCGCGACGAGCTGGATCTGGTGTTCGGTTTCGACCATCTCGAAAACCCGGGGAAGATCCGGTGGGACGACTACCGCTACGACCTCAACCAGCTGAAGCGCTACATGGTGGATCGGCAGTCCCGACTCGGGTCAGACGACTGGGTGAGCCTGTTCTGGGAGAACCACGACAACCCGCGCATGATCTCGAAGGTCAACCCCGACCCACGCCACCGGACAGCGCTCGGCAAAGCCCTCGCCGCCATCCAACTACTGAGTCTTGGCACGCCCTTCATCTACCAGGGCCAGGAGATTGCCGCCATCAACCAGAGCTTTCCCGACGCCAGCGCGATCCGGGACATCGAGTCGATCAACCGGATGGCGCAACTGCCCCCCGGCACGGACGCCCTGGGCGCGGTGCTGGCCGGTTGCAGGGACCACGCCCGCACGCCCATGCGCTGGGACGATTCACCGTCCCACGGGTTCAGCTCGGGTGAGCCATGGATAGATTGTCACGAGACGTCCTCCGGCTTCACCGTTGCCGAACAGCGCACGGATCCCGACTCGGTCCTCAACTTCTACAAAACCCTCATCGCCCTCCGACGTGCCCACACGGCTCTCCGGCTGGGCAATGTGGAGTTTGTTGATGCACACCGTCGGGACTATTTCGCGTGGATTCGTGAACGCGGTGGTGACTCCTGGCTCGTCGAGGTGAACCTCTCGGATCGTCAACTGCATCGCCCCCACCGCAACGAGCGTGTGGAGACGCTGTTGGCCACGGGCAGTGGTGAGACAGCCCATCTTGATCCCTATGAAGTGCGGGTGCACCACCTGCTCACCTGAGCTCACTCGGTCTCCATCGGTTTTGCCGTGGCCTCCCACAGTTATATGCTTGCAACATGCAACTAACTGACGAGATGGCGAGACTCTTCGCAAACCTCGGTCGGGCACTGTCCAAACGAGCGCATCAGGGCATGGACCACCAGGATTTCTCCACGTTGGCCACGCTCGCCTCCGGTGCCTGTTCCAACGGCACCCGGCTCAGCGACCTCGCCGCGATGCGCGGCTTTGACGCCTCCACCATGAGCCGCCGGGTCGCCCACCTGTGCGACGGCGGTCTGATGGAGCGCCACCCCGATCCGCAGGACGGCCGCGCGCAGCTGCTGTCCATCACAGGTGAAGGCCGTCGCGCACTCACCGAGGAGCGCTCCCGCAGGGTGCACCTCATCACCGAATCCTTGGGCGAGTGGACCCCTGACGAGAAGAGCGAACTCGCCCGCCTGCTCAGCCGATTGAATGACAGCCTGGAGAACGCATGACCAAGACCCCCGTCGCACCACGAGAGGCTTTCAAACTCTCGCCGCAGAACCGTCAGGTCTTCATCGGCCTCATGATCGGCATGCTGGTGGCCTCCATCAGCCAGACCATCGTGGGGCCCGCAATGCCCCGCATCGTCGCTGACCTCGGTGGCATCGACCACTATTCCTGGGTCGCGACCGCCGCCATGCTGACGTCCGCCGTCAGCGTCCCCATCATGGGCAAGATGTCCGACCTGTACGGTCGTCGACTCTTCTACATCGGTGGCCTTGCCGTCTTCATGATCGGCTCGATCGTCAGTGGCTTCAGCGTGAACTTCTGGATGCTCATCGCCGGGCGCGCCATCCAGGGACTGGGCATGGGCACGATCATGCCCCTGTCGCAGACCATCATCGGCGACATCATCCCTCCACGCCAGCGCGGCAAATACCAGGGATTCATGGGCGCCGTCTTCGGAGTCACCTCAGTTGCAGGACCGCTGGCAGGTGGCGTCATCACGGACAACCTCGGCTGGCGCTGGAACTTCTTCTCGACGATTCCGCTCGGCATCGTGGCGCTGTTCTTCGTCATCCGCTTCCTGAAGCTCCCCCACGTCCAGCGCAAGGCCGTGGTCGACGTCTGGGGCATCGTGACGCTCGCACCCTCGCTCGTGATGATCCTGCTCGCCACTTCCTGGGGCGGCACCACCTACGCGTGGAACTCCGCCGTGATCATCTCGCTGTTCATCGTCGGCGGAGTGGGCCTGGTCGCCTTCGTTCTCGTCGAACTCCGTGCAGAGGAGCCGCTGCTGCCGCTGAGGTTGTTCCGAAACTCCGTCTTCACGGCCGCCAACATCGCAGCCTTCTCCGTGTCCATGGTCATGTTCGGCGCCACCATCTACATCCCCGTCTACGCCCAGGGAGTGCTGGGGGTGAGCGCCACCGAATCCGGCCTCATCCTGCTGCCCCTGATGATCGGCTTCATCCTCGTCGGCATCGGCGCGGGGCTCCTCATCACACGCACCGGACGGTACAAGGAGATCATGCTGTTGGGCGTGGTCACCATGTTTGGCGGCGTGTGGCTCATGAGCCTCCTGGACGCGGACTCCACCCGCACGCAGCTCAGCGTGGCCATGGTGGTGTTGGGCATCGGTCTGGGCGCCTCCATGCAGCAGTACACGCTCGTGGTGCAGAACGCGGTGGCCAGACGCGACCTGGGCATCGCGACAGCTTCCACACAGTTCTTCCGCAACGTGGGCGCCACCGTCGGTATCGCCGTCTTCGGCTCGTTGATGACCGGTGGCCTGGCGAAGGCCATCACCACACACCTGCCGCCCGACGTGGCGGAGCAGATGGGCGATCGCGTGAACGACGTGGGCGTGGGCGACGTCCTGGATCCGTCCACCACGGCGGGGCTGCCCCCAGCGGTCGCGGACGCCATTCGCAATGGCCTGGCCGACAGGCTGCACGTGGTGTTCCTGGCGATTCTGCCAATCCTGGTCATCGCCTTCTTCGCCACGCTGGCCATCAAAGCCATGCCGCTCCGCGACACTGTCTCCACCCCCGAGGAGGCGCGCCGCGAGTTCCTGGACACCATGTCCCAGAGCAGTGGCCGCGGCGAGTTGGTGCCGAGCCTCAACCACTACGACAACGAGGGCGCCCGCACCCGCGAACGTGTCCTCGCACTGCAGATGCAGCTGATGGTGCGCGAATCCGCGCGTCCCGAGCGCGAGTTGCTGCGCCGTGCCATCGAGGAGATCGGTGAAGGGAACCTCGAGCGCGGTCAGTGTGTGCTGGAGCGAACGGCCACCATGCTCTCCTCAGACGATCCGTCCGTGGTGGCGGAGGCAGAGAAGTACGCCGCTGCCCTGGCTCGCATGGCGCAACGCAAGGGTGGTGTCCTCAGCGACGCCATCCGCCAGGACATCGCGGTCAAGGTGGCTGAGGGCCGCGACCGCACCGAGGTGCTGTCCGATTTCGAGGAGGCGGTCACCGACAACCTCGAAGCGGTGGACGTCACCCAGTTGCGCAGTGCCGCCAATGACCTGGCCACGGTGCTGCTGCTGGATCTCGACGTGCACGCAGGACGCATCGTCGAGCCTGCGGTGAACTAGCTGCCCCACCCCATGACAAGGCCCTGCCGATCCCGGGATCGGCAGGGCCTTCGTCATGCCCTGCGTCTCAGTGGTCGGAGATCTCCGAGAGGAAGCTCTGGGCGCGTTGCGT
>JAUNVL010000034.1:10704-24343 GCA_030537675.1 Propionibacteriaceae bacterium
AACAGGTTGAACGCCTGGAACACCATGCCGATGCGTGACCTGATGCGGTTGAGGTGCTTCTGGTCATAGCTGAGCGTCTGCCCCGCGACGACGATGTCGCCGGAAGTGATCTGCTCCAGCCCGTTGACGCACCGCAGCAGCGTGGACTTGCCTGCGCCGGATGGCCCGATGAGGACCACCACCTCGCTGACGCCCACGTCGAGGTCAACGTCCTTGAAGACGACGGTTTCCCCGAACTTCTTGGTCACTCCCCGCAACGAGACGATGGCTTCGCCCTTGGTGGCGTCGCCGCTGAGAAACCGGTTCTGCGCGGCAGTCTCGGGTGAGTCGTTTGATGCATTCATGCTCGCCTCAGGATTTGTGCTGGGCCATGCGCTTCTCCAGGCGGTTCACCACGGCGGTCAGCACGAGGACGATCGCCAGGTAATACACGGAGACAATCGCGTAGGTGGACAGGGGCTTGTAGGTGGCAGCAGCCGTGTTCTGCGCTGTGCGGAAGAGTTCCGTCAGGCCGATGAAAGCCACCAGGGAGGAGTCCTTGACAGCAATGATGAACTGGCTGCCCAGAATGGGCAGGATCGTGCGGAATGCGAGCGGCGCCTGCACTCGCCGCAGGGTCCGTTCCCGGGACATTCCCAGTGACCGCGCGGCTTCCACGAGGCCCTTCGGCACCGACTGGAAGCCGGAGCGGATGATCTCGGCGATGTAGGCGGAGTTGTGCACTCCCAGCGCGATCGCTCCTGCCCAGAACTTGTCCAGCACCACGATGCTGGTGAGTCCGAAGTACAAGAGGAACAGCTGCGCGATGAGCGGGGTGCCGCGGATCAAACCGATGAATCCGGCGGCCAGCCACTGCAGGGGCCGCACCCCGCTCATGGCCAACGCAGCCACGCCCATCCCGAGGATGCAGGCAAACACGAGCGCGACCGCCGTCAGCGAGAGCGTGACCCCGGTTGCCTCGACGAAGATCGGGGCATACCGGGCAAACATCTCGAAGAAATCCACTATGAAATGTCCTCGCCGAACCACTTCGTGCTGATGTCGGCGTAGGTGCCATTGTCCTTGATGGCTTTCAGTGCTTCATCGACCTCGGCCTTGAGTGGATTGCCCTGCCGGATCGCGATGGCCGGCGATTCGGTGTACAACGGCTCACCACACTGACGAAGATCCCTGCCGGCATCCTTGATCTGGAAGAGGCCCACGAGCAGTCCCGTGATCGTCCCGTCGAGGCGTCCCGCCTCGGTGTCCTCGAGTGCGGTGATGTCGGACTCGAAGCTCACCACCTCACCCTTGAATCCCTCGTCCGCGAGGTACTGGGCGTAGGTGGTGCCGTTGGCGACCCCCACCGTTCCCGTCGACTCCACGTCGAACGCCTCACAGTCGGAGGCGGTCTTGACGAAGTAGCCTGCGCCATCGGTGTAGTAGGACTCGGTGAAGTCCACCTCCTTCTTGCGCTCATCGGAGGGGGTCATGGAGGCGATCAGCGCGTCGTACCGCTTCGACCGCAGACCCTGGATGAGTGAGGCGAAAGAGGCGGTCTCGGCTTTGAGAGTGAGACCCATCTCGTCGGCGATGGCCGCGGCGATGTCGTAGTCGAAGCCGGTGAGATTGTTGCCCTCATCGAAGTGGCTGAAAGGCTTGAACTCGCCGCTCATCGCGATGACGATCTGGCCTTCCTTGATCAGCTTGGGCCCGTCGCCGTCGTCGCTGTTGCCGCCGTCTCCGCCGCCTGAGCAGGCGGTCAGCGCCACGGCGCAGGCCAGCGCCACTGCAGCTGCGCGAGCATGGTGTCGAAAGTTCTTCACTGGTCGTCTCCTCGGGTCGTGGGCACGGATTGACCGCGCCTTCCATCCACCACCACACACTTCGTGACACGTGCGTCGAGGCAAGGATCTGCCTTCGGGCGCAGCGGATACACGTCGACCTTACGCACACACAGGGTCGATATCACCGTGTCTCAGGACCACAGTTATGAAGTCGTGACGGTGGTGCTTCGGGTTCACTGCAACATCCGATCCTGCAATTCCTTCGCCAGATCACCCCGGCTGTGCACGACGACGTCGTCGAGACCGAGCCAGCCAGCCATCTCCTGCAGCTCCTCCGCCAACTCGGCACTCGTGCGTCCCGGGGCCGTCGGCTCCTTCCACGCGGACTGGACCAGCAGTCGGCCGGAGTCACGATCAGCTTTCAAGTCAACGCGGGCCACCAATGCGTCGTCCAGCAGGAAAGGGAGCACGTAATAGCCGTGGACGCGCTGCGCGGCGGGCGTGTAGATACCGATCCGGTAGTGAAAAGCGAACAACCACTCCGTGCGGCTGCGCTCCCAGACCAACGGGTCGAAGGGGCTGAGCAGCGCCCGGGCGCGAACTTTCCTCGGCCGCGCCGCCTCCGAGTGGAGGTACGCCGTCGTCCCCTCCACCGAGACCGGACGCAGTGTGCCCTCCCCGACGAGTTCGTCGATGGCCCGGCGGGTGGGAGTGGTCTTGAGCCGCCAGTAGTCAGCGAGGCATTTCACCGTGCCCACGCCATGGGCCCGCGCAGCCATTTCCACCAGTTCACGGTGCGCGTCCTTGGCCGTCGGCGTCGGCGCGTTGAGCACGCGTTCCGGGATGCTCCGCTCCGGCACGTCGAAGGCACGTTCGAACTGCGGGGTTCGCGACGCCGCCACGATCTGGCCCGTGAAGAACAGGAACTCACACACGGTCTTGACCACGTTCCAGTTCCACCCCCAGTGCTCGCGCAACGACGCCGAGTCATGGCCCAGTTCGACGGTGAGCCGGCCCGGTGTGATGGGCCCCAGCTCGCGAATCGCATGCAGCACCTCCTCGACGAGTCCCGGATGGTCCACTTCCGCGCGGCGGATGGAACCCCACGCCTCGTCCTCGTAGGCCTCCATCCGATACCGGAACAGCGGTCGGGTGTCCACGGGAATGAAGGCTGCCTGGTGGGCCCAGTACTCGGTGATCCGTCGCGGTTTCTCCTCTGCCGCTCTGGTGAGCAGCCCCCGGTCGTAGGCGCCAAGACGCGAGAACAGCGGCAGGAACTGGCTGCGCGTCAACACGTTCACCGAATCGATCTGGAGGACCCCCATCCGGCGGATGGTTGCGTCGACGTGGCGGATGGACACTGCCGTCGGTCGGGGCTTCGCCAGACCCTGCGCCGCGATGGCGATGCGTCGGGCCTGCATCAGCGTCAGCGAATCTGCAGGCACGGTGGTGGGCATGTGAGCAATGGTCGCAGTCCGCCGCTGCTTGGGTGGGGAGTTGGTGACGGTAGACCGACAGCTGCGCCACAGTGAAGCAGCATGAGCGCCCCGCTAGGCTCGGACTCATGACCAGCCTGCGTATTGGAGCCCACGTCGACCAGAGCGACCCCATCACCGAGGCATCGTCCCGGGGCGCCGATATCGTCCAGTTCTTCCTCGGCGACCCGCAGAGCTGGAAGAAGCCGCAGGCGAGGTACGAGGGTGGAGCCGAAGCACTTCGCGCAGCAGCGGAGTCGGCCGGCGTTGGGTTGTACATCCATGCGCCCTACATCATCAACGTTGCCTCCTCGAACAACCGGATCCGGATCCCCTCAAGAAAACTGCTGCAGCAGACCGTCACCGAAGCGGCAGCCGTCGGGGCCCTGGGCGTCATCGTGCACGGCGGCCACGTGACCGCCGACGACGATCCCGCCGTCGGCTACGACAACTGGCGCAAGGCCGTCGACGGGCTGAAGCTCGAGGTCCCGATCCTCATCGAGAACACCGCTGGCGGTAAGAACGCCATGGCGCGCCACCTGAAGGACATCCGGGGCGTGTGGGAGGCCATCTCCACATCGGCAAACATCGATTCAGTGGGCTTCTGCCTCGACACCTGCCACGCCCACGCGGGCGGGCTGGACCTCGCCACGGTGGTCGACGACATCCGTGGGATCACGGGCCGCATCGACCTCATCCACTGCAACGACTCCCGCGATGTCGCCGGATCCGGGGCAGACCGGCACACCGGGCTGGGCGATGGGACCATCGATCGGGAGCAGATCGCAGCCATCGTCGGTGAGGCGGGCGCACCCGTCATTCTTGAAACACCCGGTGATGGGCACGCAGAGGAGATCGCATGGCTGCGCAGCCTGTGAGAAGGGAAAAGGCAATGAAGGTACTGCTCCCCACGAACGTCGAGCTGGATCCGCATCTCCCCACCGGGGCCGTGGGTATCCATTACGACCCCTACTCCCTCATCCCTGATGAACATCTCGACGCCGGGGTGCTCGTGGAGTGGTCATTCAGCAGCCGGAAGATGGCGGACGCTGCCGCGCGCATGCCTGACCTGCGGCTCGTCCAATCACTCGCCGCTGGCGCCGACAATGCGCTGGCCGCATCGTTTGCTCCGTCGGTGTCGATCTGTTCAGGCGTGGGACTTCACGACGCGCCGGTGACGGAACACGCCCTCGCCCTGATCCTCTCGCTGGTCAGGCGGCTGCCCGCCTGCCTGGCCGCGCAACAACGGCATGAGTGGTCGCGGGAACTGGGCGGGACCCAACCCTTGCGCGGTGAGAAACACATCACCATGCTGCGGGGTGCCCGCGTGCTGATCTGGGGTTTCGGCTCCATCGCAGAGACGTTGGCCCCTGTTCTGGCGTCACTCGGCGCAGAGGTCCGTGGTGTTGCGCGCACCGCAGGCCAGCGTGCGGGGTTCGACGTCATCACCGTCGAAGACCTGCCCGAGGCTCTGCCCGAGGTCGACCTGTTGGTGATGATCCTCCCCGGGACGCCTGACACCGAAAACGCCCTCAACGCCGAGCGTCTCGCGATGCTGAACGAGCGGGCACTGGTGGTCAATGTCGGCCGTGGCAGCACCGTCGATGAAGCTGCTCTACTGGAGGCTCTGCAGGACGGGTCCATCGCAGGCGCAGCCATCGACGTCACCGCCACGGAACCGCTGCCAGCCGACTCCGCCCTCTGGGATGCACCGAATCTGCTGGTGACACCTCACGCGGCCGGTGGTCGGCCCGTGAACGCCGATGACCTCATCGCCGCGAACGTGAGCGCGCTCCTGAGCGGCGAGCCGCTGAAGAACCTGGTGTCGAAGGGCCGGTAGCTACGGCCCCTCCGTCCATCCGACCTTGTCGTCCTTGAGGCCGTTGAGGTGGAGCAGATTGTCGATGGAGAGCACCTTGTCAAGGGTTTCCTCGTCGAGCAGGCCGCGCTCCAGCACGATGTCCTTCACGCTGCGGCCCGTGATGGCCGCCTCCCTGCCCACCTCGTCGCCCGCCGCGTGCCCGATCAGGTTGTTGAGGAAGGTCACCACAGAGATGGAATTGGTGACGTAGCCGAGGCACACGGCTCGATTGGCTGTGATCCCGTCGATGCACTTGGTACGCAGCGTGTCGCAGGCGTTGATCAGCAGGGAGATCGACTCGAAGAGCGCTTGCGCGATCACTGGCTCCATGGCGTTCAGTTGCAACTGACCGGCCTCGGCGCCCATCCCGACGCAGACGTCGTTGCCGAAGACCTTGAAGCACACCTGGTTGACCACCTCGGGAATCACCGGGTTCACCTTCGACGGCATGATCGAGGACCCTGCCTGCATCTCCGGGAGGTTGATCTCGTTGAAGCCGGCGCGCGGTCCGGAGGAGAGCAGCCGCAGGTCGTTGCACGTCTTGGAGAGCTTCACCGCCAACCGTTTCAGCGCCATGTGCGCCATCACGTAATCGCCTGTGTCGCTGGTGGCCTCGATGAGGTTGGGGGCTGTGACGACGGGTCGGCCGGTGACCTGTCTGAGGTGCTGGATCACGAGTTGTGGGTAGCCGGGGGGCGTGTTGACGCCGGTTCCGATGGCCGTGGCACCCAGGTTCACCTCGAGGATGAGCGTGCGAGTGAGTTCCAGGTGCCGCAGTTCTTCCGCGATCGTCACACCGAAGGCCGTGAACGCCTGTCCCAATGTCATCGGCACCGCGTCCTGCAACTGCGTGCGTCCCATCGTCAACACGTCCGCAAACTCCGCACCCTTGGCCATCATGGCCTCGGACAGCAGACCCGCGGCATCTGCCAGTTGGCCCAACGAGGCGTCCACCGCGAGGCGGAGCCCGGTGGGATACGCGTCGTTGGTCGACTGGCTTCGGTTCACGTGGTCGATGGGGTTGACGATGTCGTAGCTCCCCTTGCCACAGCCCAGGTGTTCCAACGCAAGATTGGCCAGCACTTCGTTGACGTTCATGTTGGTGGAGGTGCCGGCGCCACCCTGGAAGGCGTCGATGGGGAACTGGTCGAGGCAGCGGTCTTTTCGCAGGATCTGGTCGCAGGCCCACACGATGGCATTGACCACGTCGGGGTGCACCACCCGCAGGTCGCCATTCGCCATGGCAACAGCCTTCTTGACCTGCACCAGGCCGCGAATCATCTCCGGCCAGTCGCTGATCTTCTCCGGACTGATCTTGAAGTTCTCGACGGCCCGCAGCGTGTGGATGCCGAAGTACGCATCGGATGGCACCTCACGACTTCCGAGCAGGTCCGTCTCGACTCTGGTGCTCGTCACCGCTGGGCTCCTTCGAGAGTGGGGTTCACCCCACCGTAGCCAACGCGGGCATCCCACGGGCGGGCGCATGGCGCAGAGTGCCGGGCGGTAGGGTGGTCAATGTGACTCGTAGCGTTTACATTGCCTCATCGGAGCGGCAGGTCAGCAAGAGTGTGATTGCGCTTGGCGTGGTTGAACTCTTCAGCCGTCAGGTTCGCGACGTCGGAGTATTCCGACCCCTCGTGGAATCGACGACGTCTGACGCCGTGGCGGAAGCCCTCCTCGCCCTCAAGACCATGCGAAAGCTCAAGTTGGAGGACGCCATCGGCGTCACCCACACAGAGTTCGCCGAGGATCCCAACGGATCAATCGACAAGATCGTGGCGAAGTACACAGAACTCGCTGCCCGCTGTGATGCCGTGGTGGTCGTGGGCTCCGACTACTCAGGTTTCTACTCCAGCACCGAGCTTGACCACAACGCGGTCATCGCAGCGAACCTCAATACCCCCGTCTTCTATGTCTGTGGTGCCACGGACCGCAGCCCTGACCAGGTGCGCGGCATCGTCGAGGAGACCATCGAAGCCTTCGAGGAGCGCCACAACACTGTTGTGGGAGTGGCGGTGACCCGCACGGATCCCGAGGACATGGAGGAAATGCGCAAGGCCGTTTCCCACATCCGCAGCGCAACCTTCGTCCTTCCCCATGACCCGATTCTGGGTGCGCCGTCCGTGCGGATGCAGTGGGATGCGATCGGCGCGACGCAGTGGCTCGGCAATCCGGCGTTCCTGGACAAGGAGGCCGTCCACACCGTGGTGGCCGCCATGACACTGCCGAACCTGCTGACGCACCTGAAGCCGGAATGCACCGTCATCCTGGCGTCGGACCGCCTGGACTTGTTGCCCGGACTGCTGATGGCGCATCATTCCCCCGCCTTCGGACCGCTCGCCTCCATCATCCTCACCGGAGGATTCACCATTCCGGATTCCGTCCACACCCTCCTCGAGGGGGTCGAGGTGGATCTACCGATCGCCACCACGACGAGGGACACGTTTGCCACCGCCGCAAGGTTGCAGCGAATCAACGGCATCTCGACAGCCACCGACCGCAAGACCGACGTGTCGCGCATCCTGTTCGCCACCCACGTCGAAGAGGACGAGGTGCTGAACGCGATCGACCTCCCCCGCTCCGAGATCCGCACACCCACCATGTTCGAGCACCAACTGATGCAGTTGGCACGCTCCAACCGGAAGCGGATCGTGCTGCCCGAAGGCGCCGATGACAGGGTCCTGATGGCCGCCGCCATCGTGCTCCAGCGGCAGGTGGCAGACATCACCATCCTCGGGGATCAGGCTTTCATCAGCCGCCGCGCCTCAGAACTCGGTATCAACCTGCGCGGTGCCCGGGTGGTGAATCCGAGCGATCCGAAGCTGCTGGAGCGCTTCGCGGCCGAGTACGCGAAACTCCGCGTCCACAAGGGCGTCACCCTGGAGCAGGCGCGCATCACGATGGCCGATCCGTCCTACGCGGGCACGATGATGGTCCACCTCGGAATGGCCGACGGCATGGTCTCCGGCGCGATGAACACCACGGCCAACACCATCAAGCCCTCGTTGGAGTTCATCAAGACCAAGCCCGGTGTCAGCGTGGTTTCAGGCTCCTTCCTGATGGCCATGAGCAGCCGTGTGGTGGTGTACGCCGATTGCGCCGTGAACCCCACCCCGACACCCGAGCAACTCGCCGACATCGCCATCTCCTCTGCCGAGACGGCGATCGCTTTCGACATCGATCCGCGCATCGCCATGCTCAGCTACTCCACGGGGACCTCCGGCAGCGGAGCAGACGTGGACAAGGTGCGCGAGGCAACACGGATCGTGCGGGAGAGGGCCCCGGAGCTGAAGCTGGAGGGTCCCATCCAAGTCTACGCCGCCGTCGACGCCGCCGTCGCGGCCAAGAAGATGCCCAACTCCGAGGTGGCGGGTCAGGCCACGGTCTTCATCTTCCCCGACCTCAACACGGGCAACAACACGTACAAGGCGGTGCAGCGCACTTCCGGCGCGATCGCCGTCGGACCGATCCTGCAGGGCCTGAACAAGCCCGTCAACGACCTCTCCCGTGGTGCTCTGGTGGACGACATCGTCTCGACGATCACCATCACGGCCATCCAGGCCCAGAAGTAACCACCACCAACACCACACCCACGACCTGAGGAAGTGCTCACACGTGTCCCACCCGATCCTGCTCCTGAATTGTGGTTCGTCCTCCATCAAGTACCAGTTGCTCCACACCGACACCGAGGAACCCACCGCCGTGGGGATCGTGCAGCGGATCGGGCAGCAGGCCGGCACGCTCGACCACACGACGGGCAGCGACGAGTTCCATCTGGACCAGGACTTCGCTGACCACACCGAAGCGGTTGCCGCCGTGGTGCGGATGTTTCACGAGCACGGTCCAGCCCTGGACGAGGTCATCGCCGTCGGTCACCGCACGGTCCATGGTGGGGACACGTTCCAGGAGTCGGTGCTGATCGACGACAGGGTCATCGCGAAGCTGGTCGAGCTCTCCGAACTCGCACCCCTGCACAACCCTCCTGCCATCGCGGGCATCGAGGCTGCGCTTCTGGTCCTGCCGGATGTTCCCCACGTCGCCATCTTCGACACGGCGTTCTTCTCGACCCTGCCGGCCGAGGCCTACACCTACGCCATCGACCGGGAGGTCATGCGCGAGCACGGCATCCGCAAGTACGGGTTCCACGGCACCTCGCACCAATACGTCTCCCAGCAGGCTGCCGTGTTCCTCGACCGCCCCCTGGAAAGCCTGAAAACAATCGTCTGCCACCTCGGCAACGGGGCCTCCATCTCCGCTGTCGACGGCGGCGTGGCCGTCGAGACCTCCATGGGCATGACACCGCTGGAGGGCCTCGTGATGGGTACCCGTTCCGGCGACGTGGACCCCGGTCTCCACAAGTTCCTGGGCAGCAAGGGCATGACGCTGATCGAGATCGACAACTTCCTGAACAAGAAGTCGGGAATGCTCGGCCTCTGTGGCTACACCGACATGCGTGACGTGGCGGCCCAGATCGCCATCGGCAACGAGGACGCGAGGTTGGCCCTGGACGTCTACGTCCACAGGTTGCTGAGCTACATCGGCGCCTACATCGCCGTGCTGGGTGGAGTGGACGCCCTGTGCTTCACCGCCGGTGTCGGCGAGAACGCTGCGCACATCCGCGGCCCGGTCATTGAGCGTCTGGCTGCGCTCGGGTTCGAGCTGGACGTCGTCGCCAACGAGACACGCTCCAAGGTGGCGCGGGAGATCTCGACCGCTGACTCCAAGGTCCGCGTGCTGGTGATCCCCACCAACGAGGAACTGGCCATGGCCCGCGAGACGCTGCGGGTCGTGCAACTCCTGGAGGCCGAATCCACACAGGGCGAATCTGCGTACCTCCCCGAGCGCGCACAGAGCAACCCCGGAACCGTGTCGCACCAGCGAAACTAGGCGAAATCCAAAGCGACAACAGCGTCGAAACAGCGCAGCTGGTTGAGCAGCGCCCGCGACGAAGAAGCCGGCGCGTGTCGAAACAGCACAGCTGGTTGAGCAGCGCCCGCGACGAAGGAGCCGGCGCGTGTCGAAACCCCCTCACCCCCGCCCGACGTCTCGACACACTCGCTGCCGCTCGCTACTCGACGAACTGAAAAATGGGCGAGCGGTGATACGCCAACCAGCACAGCTGGTTGAGCAGCGCCCGCGACGAAGGAGCCGGCGCGTGTCGAAACCCCCCTTCAGTATCCAGCGTCTTTACCCAAACGACATCCGGGATTCATCAGTGATGGCTTCTGGAGTGCACATCACGCCTCCGACTTCGCCTGCTCACGAAGTTGGCGATCATCAGAGCTGCACCCGCCAAGAGAACTGCGAAACTGACGCGAAACGCCATTGGCCAACGGCCGCGATCAACGAAGCCGGCATCCCGGACCTGCATGTCAGGAAGCAGGGCAACCGCCACCTGGAAGTCACCGACTCCGTTCGGAGCCGTCATCAGGAGGTATGCGGTGGATCGCCAACTCCTTCCCGTCCGGGGAAAAGGCCACTGCCCTTGCATCAGCGTCACCGGGCAGGAGGCGGGCCCTCCCTGTGGCCAACTCCAGCATGCCGATGTCGCCCCTGATCGCGGTTCCCGAGTAGGGGTTCACTGGATCGGCGACACTCAAATAGGCCACTTGGTTTGAGTCCGGCGACAATGCCAGTGGGATGACACTGCGACCGCCAGATACTGGAAGCAACTCGACGTCCCCGGTGTGAAGATCGATGAGAGCCAAATCCGGAACGCTGCTGTCGTAGCTGCCGACCGCCACCCGGGTACCGTCTGGTGACAACAGCATGGGTCCGGGATCACCCTGGGTCTCCGGTCCGCCTCGGGCCTCGGCAGCGCCCATCCGGCGGTAGACGTTGGCGTCGGCGCCGATCACCACCGCCCGTGGGAAATCCATGAACTCCACGCCGAAGCCGTGCTGGAAGAGCGCCACCGCACGACCCGGTGGAGAAGTGGACACATCACCACTGAGATAGGAATAGCTGGGCACCCGCGCCGGGATACTTGCTGGCTGCGGCGGGTCCATCGTTGCCGGAGTTCGCCACTGGCCGGAAACAAGGCCACGATCAGGGCGACGCCCAGCACTGTCGCGCCTACGGCTTTCGGCCACCACCGCTCAGCGATCAAGAGGGTCGAGTCCGTCATACGGCAGAGTCTGCTCCACCGCGGGGCGGTTGGTTGTGGAAACGGGCAACTGGCATCCCGCCCGCACTCCCGCTCCGGGACCGGAGCAGGCGCAGGATTGTTCTACCTGCTGACACACCGCAATTCAATTGGAAGTTTGATACCCGGATGCCAAGTGGTCGAGTTTGGTCTACTCACCCAGCAGCAGCGGCAACGCTGCGCTTGAGTGGGAATACCACTGAGCCCTTACTCCAGGATTGCCCCTCCGGATGCTGAGTGGACGAGCTTGATGTATTTGCCCAGCACACCCTTGGTGAACTTCGGTGGCAATGGCTCCCAGCCGACGCTGCGTCGGGCCAGTTCCTCGTCGTCAACGAGGACGTCGAGGGTGCCCGCCGAGACGTCGAGGCGGATGCGGTCACCGTCCTGGACGAACGCGATGGGCCCCCCATCCACCGCCTCCGGCGCCACGTGCCCGACGCACAGACCGGTGGTGCCGCCCGAGAAGCGGCCATCCGTCAGCAGGAGCACGTCCTTGCCCAACCCTGCGCCCTTGATGGCACCGGTGATGGCCAACATCTCCCGCATCCCCGGGCCCCCCTTGGGCCCCTCGTAGCGGATGACGACGACGTCGCCGTGCGTGATCGTGCCGTCCTCCAGTGCATCCATCGCCTCCCGCTCCCGGTCGAAGACCCGTGCGGTGCCCTCAAAGACGTCCGACTCGAAGCCGGCAGACTTCACGACGGCACCGTCCGGGGCAAGGGAGCCGTGCAGGATGGTGATGCCGCCGGTGGCCGCGATGGGGTCGGCGACGCTGCGCAGGACCTTGCCATCGGGTGCAGGCGGGTCGAGGATCTCCAGGTTTTCCGCCAGGGTCCGGCCGGTCACAGTGAGGCAGTCGCCGTCGAGCAGTCCTGCGGTCAACAACTCCTTCATCACCACCTGGATGCCGCCCACACGATCCACGTCGTTCATGACGTAACGGCCGTACGGCTTGAGGTTGGCCAGGTGCGGGACCTTGGCGCCAACACGCGCGAAGTCGGCGAGCGTCAGGTCAACGTCGGCCTCGTGGGCGATGGCGAGCAGATGGAGGACGGCATTGGTTGAGCCGCCGAACGCCTGGACCACCGCGATGGCGTTCTCGAACGCGGCCTTGGTCATGATGTCCCGGGCGGTGATGCCCTGGCGGAGCATCCCGACGACGGCCTCCCCCGCGAGGTGCGCCATCGAGTCACGGCGACGATCCGCCGACGGCGGAGACGCGGAGCCGGGGATGGACATGCCCATGGCCTCGGCCACGCTGGCCATGGTGTTTGCCGTGAAATAGCCGCCGCAGGCGCCCTCCCCCGGACAGATCGCCCGCTCGATGAGGTCCACGTCACCACGGCTCATGAGCCCACGAGCGCATGCACCCACCGCCTCGAAGGCGTCGATGATGGTGACGTCCTTCTCCACGCCGTCGGAGAGCTTCACCCGGCCGGGCATGATGGTGCCGGCGTAGATGAAGATGCTGGCCAGGTCCAGCCGCGCCGCCGCCATCAGCATTCCCGGCAGCGACTTGTCGCAACCGGCGAGCAGGATGGAGCCGTCGAGTCGCTCCGCCATCATCACCGTCTCCACCGAGTCCGCGATGACGTCGCGGGAGACGAGTGAGTAGTGCATCCCCTCATGGCCCATGGAAATGCCGTCGGACACGGAGATGGTGCCGAACTCCAGTGGGTAGCCGCCACCGGCGTGCACCCCCTCCTTCGCGGCCTGGGCGAGCCGATCGAGTGAAAGGTTGCACGGTGTGATTTCGTTCCAGGAGCTGGCCACGCCGATCTGGGGCTTGGCGAAGTCTGCGTCGCCCATCCCCACTGCTCGCAGCATGCCGCGGGAGGCAGTTGCCTCCAGTCCGTCCGTCACCGTTCTGCTGCGCGGTTTGATGTCAGGCTTGCCATGAGCGTCGTTGGTCATGACGGTGATTCTATTCTCGCCACGCCCGCCGTGGTCACGGGTCCACCGAACCAGTCCAGCCACCATGTTCAGGCTGTGTCATCTGCACAATCACTCACCTTTGTTGTTGTGGGAATGCGACCAACGCCACACCGGCAGCTCACACCAGCTTCCACACCTCCGTGAGGGGGGATACCGTAGGCACCATGGCCACAGCTTTGATAACCGGCGGAACGTCCGGCATTGGACTCGCCTTCGCCCGTGAACTGGCTGGCCGGGGCACGGACCTCGTCCTTGTCGCCCGGGACGCCCAACGATTGGGCGAAGTGGCGGAGGAGTTGCACACCGCCCACGGCGTCGACGTCGAGGTGCTGTCAGCGGACCTCTCGGATCGCGACGAGATGCTCCGGGTGGCAAAGCGGGTGGAATCAGAGGACGCCCCCATCGACATGCTCATCAACAACGCCGGGTTCGGACTGCACTCCACCGTGCTCGA
>JAUNVL010000177.1 GCA_030537675.1 Propionibacteriaceae bacterium
GTGGCTCCCCCGGCTGGACTCGAACCAGCAACCCTTCGATTAACAGTCGAATGCTCTGCCAATTGAGCTACAGGGGAACGGTGGTTGTTGATGACCACGCGATGTAGAACGCTACCAGATGCCCCATCGGCAAGTCCAAATCTGACGCTGGGTCAGGCGCCGTACTCGGCCTTCAGTCGGTCGGTCTCTGCCACGACGAAGGCCGCGACCGCTTCGTCCTCCAGATCCGCTCCCCCACCGGCGACGGCGTACCACGTCAGGTCGTCGCTCCCGTCGAGCTTGCGGCGCCCGATGATCTGCACGCGACCACGGGTGAGGTCATGGCTCAGCGTCACCGCAGTCGAGGCCTGGACTCGCTCCTTGAAGAGCTCAGGAAGACTTCCCACGTCGTCGAGGTGCACCGTGAGTTCGTCCCCGGCGGTGGTGGTCCAAGCGAACGTCGACTCCTGCGCGCGCCATGAACCGTGGGCAATCTCCTCCCAGCCGAAGATCCGCCACTGCCCGAGCGATCGGAGCGCCAACAATTCCCGGGTGGCCAGAAGCGAGGAATCGGGTCCGACGCCGTGGGCGATCACGCCCACCTTCCTACCGAGATGAGCTTCGAGTTCCTGCACAAGCGACCTGTCAGGTCGATTTCCAAAGATGGCCATGCACCCCATTGTGCCCGCTGTCCCCTGTGCCAACTCTCCCGCGCCGGTCCGAGTGTCGAGAACAATGGGCAACGCTCACACGTTCACCTCGTCACCGATAGCTTGTCTCGGGGACACGCTTAGGAGACCTCACATGGAACCAACGCTGGCTTGGTACAGCATGCTGCCTTTCGCCACCATGCTGGTGGCCATCGCCGTGCTGCCGCTGCTGCCGGCAACGCAGCACTGGTGGGAACGCATCCGCAACCAGCTCCTGGTGGCGTTGGTGCTCGGTGTGCCGGTGGCTGCCTGGATGTTCGCTCTGTTCGGCGGCTTGACGGTGGCCGAGGCGCTCGTGGAGTACTCCCAATTCATCATTCTGCTGGCAGCGCTGTTCACCATCTCGGGAGGCATCCACCTCGCGGGAGACCTGCCCGCCACACCTCGCGTCAACGGCACGTTCCTGGCGATCGGGGCGCTCATCGCCTCCTTCATCGGGACCACGGGGGCAGCGATGCTGCTGATCCGGCCACTGCTCAAAACGAACTCGGAACGAAGCACGAAGGCTCACACCGTGGTGTTCTTCATCTTCACGGTGGCCAACTCCGGAGGCCTACTGACACCACTGGGAGACCCGCCGCTGTTTCTCGGGTTCCTGCGGGGTGTGCCATTCACGTGGACCTTCCACCTGTTTCCAGAATGGTTGTTCGTCAACATCTTCGTCGTGGCCACATACCTGGCCCTGGACAAGGTGATGTATCAGCGGGAGGACCCAGGCGACATCTCCAGGGACATGGAACAGACCGTGCCGCTGCGGGTCCTGGGAAAGATCAACTTCCTGTTCCTCCTGGTGGTGGTGCTGTCCGTCGCCTTCGTCCCTTCTCTCGACATGCACGCCATCGAACAGGGACAGGCCTCATGGGCGCTGTGGGTTCCCTGGCGAGAGATCGTGATGATCTCCGCCATGGCAGGGTCACTCATCTTTGGTAGCACTCGCGTTCGTTACCACGACAACGAATTCTCCTGGGATCCCATTCTGGAAGTCGCGGCGCTGTTCATCGGCATCTTCCTCACGATGATTCCTGCCCTGAAGGTTCTGGCGCAGGTGGCCCCGAAGCTGCCGCTCAACGACGTCACCTTCTTCATCTTCACAGGTGGGCTGTCATCGGTGCTCGACAACGCTCCCACCTACGCCACGTTCTTCGAGATGGCGCAGGCGCTTCAGACCGGCTCGGACGCCACGAACCTCGTGGCCGGCGTCGACCCATCCCACTTGACGGCCATCAGCCTCGGTGCAGTGTTCTGTGGCGCCCTCACCTACATCGGCAACGGCCCGAACTTCATGGTGAAGGCAGTCGCGGAGGGTGATGGGGTGAAGATGCCGAGCTTCGGAGGCTACGCGCTCTGGGCCTTCACATGGCTGGCCCCCATCCTGGTGGCGATGACGTTCCTCTTCATCGCCGGGCAGTGGTGGGCCAAGGTCATCGGAGCCGTTCTCACCGTTCTGCTGGTGGTGAGGATCTGGGCGGTGGCCAACAACAAGTCACACACCGCGCCACCGGTCCGCTGATCGGGTGTTGTCTGGAACCTTGAGAGTGTTGTTCCTCATCCCCCGTCGTGCAGCCCGGCCCTCGTCGCGATGGCAGGTTCGAGTTCATGACCATCAAGACAGCCACGTTCTCGGTCCCGGTCCAGGGGGTGGATGCGGAGTATGCACTTGCACGCCGCATCGAGGCGGGCGTCTATGCCCAGCATCTGCTTGCCACCGGCAGCAACCACGCACGCGACGACCTGGAGCGCATCGCCGCCTCCGGTTGTGAGGCGTGGGAGACGCTGTGGCTCGCGAACCTGCGGCTGGTGGCCAAACTGTCCCACCCCGTGGCCCGGCGGCACGCGCTGCCGTTCGACGACGTCTTCCAGGACGGCTGCCTCGGCTTGGCAGAGGCACTCATGCGCTTTGACTTCGCGCTGGGATGGCGGCTCAGCACGCTGTCACACGAATACATCCAACGCTTCGTGAAAGCCAGCGCGGCCCGTCGAGCCGGCGAACTGGACGGCCCGGGGCGACGCCACCGGCTGCGCATCCTGCTGCGGGAGCATGCTGCCGAGATGTCGGCGGAGGAGCATCGGCAGCCATCACCCAGGGAGGTGGCACGAAGGCTGGGAGTCAGCATGTCTGCCGCTGCGGGAGCCTACGCCGTCACCACCACCCTTGATGACGTGGGTCCCCAGCAGTTGTGCAGCGACGGCGGATTCGACGTGGTGGAAGTCCACGGTCTGGAATTTCTCGATCTGCTGGCCGATGCCGGCGACCTGCTGCGGCTGCGCTACGGGCTGGGTGTCCGTTGCCACACGCAGGCAGAGATCGGCGAACAGCTTGGCGTTTCTGCGTCCACCGTCGCCCGGATGGAAAGACGTGCGCTGGCCCGTGCGAAGACGGTTTTGGAGTCGGATCAGTGCCGGTTGCCCCGCGGATCAAGGTAACGGGGCCTGGTACGCAATCGTTCTCAAATGGTCGGGCAGC
>JAUNVL010000178.1 GCA_030537675.1 Propionibacteriaceae bacterium
CGGACACGTTCAACTGGAAGAACGAGGGCGTCGCCATGCGCTCCGTCACCAGCCGCGACGAGTTGACGACGTCGTACTTCGACTCGCTCTACGACACGGTCGACGCCAGCGACACACCTCGCGACGATGTGATCGACAAGCTGTACTACCACCTCAACACCGCCCAGACCCCCGGCGCCCTGACCGCCATCTTCGAGCGGCCCAAGGTCCTCTACAACGACGCGGACGACACCTGGGTCATGTGGTGGCACTCCGACGGCCAGACCGTCGCCGGTGGCGACACCTACTCCCGGGCCATGGCCGGGGTGGCCGTTGCCGACTCCCCGACGGGACCGTTCACGCTCAAGGGCGTGCACCGCCTCTACAACCGCGAGAACTACAAGGCCTGCATCAGCTCTGCAGTCCCCGGCCAGGCCCGGGACATGACCGTCTACAAGGATGACGACGGCACGGCCTACGTCATGTACTCCTCCGAGCAGAACCAGTCGCTCTACATCTCCAAGCTGGATGCGCACTACACCAACCTCGAGCACACCACCGATACCGATCCGGTGGGCATCCAGTACTCCGCCGACGGCAGGTATCCCTACCTGTTCGCCGATGGCAAGCCCGGCGCCCCGGTGAGAGGCACCGACTTCCAGATCGTGCGCGAGTGTGGATCGCTGGAGTCCCCCGCCGCGTTCAAGTTCGACGGCAAGTACTACATCGTCACGTCCGGGACAACCGGGTGGAGCCCCAACCCCAACACCTATTACTCGGCTGATTCCCTGCTGGGTCCATGGATCCGCGGCGTCGTCGCCGGCGACATCCACGAAAATGTTGCCTACAACAGCATCCCCGAAGGCGGCGACGGCCTCCTGTCCGTGGGCGACTCCCGCCGCACCACCTTCGGTTCACAGTCCACGGATGTGTTTCCACTCGACGCTGCGCAGGGAAAGTTCATCTACATGGGCGACCGGTGGAACGCCGGCAAGGCTGACTCCACCTATGTGTGGCTGCCGCTGACCATCGGCGAAAACGGCCTCATCGAGATGCGCAACCCTGCGGTGGAGGATCCCGCCAAGTACTCCGACGGCTGGGACGAGTCCTACTGGGACACCCACGGCGCCGGACCCCACATCTGGAGCGTGTCCGACGACAGGCTGCCCACACAGATCGCGAGCAACAACGACTTCGACGCAGTTCTGCCAGCGACGGTCGCCGTGACATCCAACGGCGCCACCAAGGACGTCGCCGTCACGTGGGACACCACGTCGTTGACCACACCGGGCAGCCGGACACTGGTGGGCACGCTCGCTGCCGGCGATGGCTTCACCGCCGGCCGCACGTTCAAGCGCGCCGTCGAGGTGGATGGTCAGGGCCTCTACAACATTGCCCCCTCCTCCACCCCGACCGCCTCGAGCCGACAGAACCTGGTGGGCACCACCATCGACGGTGACCTCAAGGGCAAGGGCTGGGACGACTGGGTCAGCGGCGGGACGTTCCCGAAGCGCAGCACCCTCACCTACACCTGGGCCTCGCCCCGGACCGTCGAGGCCGTGCAGGTCCACACCTACAAGGACGGCACGGCTTCATGGCCGAGCCGGATTGCGGTGGAGTACAAGGACGAGCAGGGTGAATGGGTGGACAGCGGGAAGTTCGCAACGCTCGCCCAGGACAACGCGGCGAGTGCACCCATGGCCCGCATCGAGCTTCCCGACCTGCCCGCGACCTCCGCCATCCGCCTGGTGCTGACCACCGAGACCAACACGTGGCAGTCGATCTCCGAGGTGGAGATCTTCGGCTACGGCGCCAACTACGTCGCCTGTGGCGACGTGGCTGCGCCCTGGATCGCCGTGGCCGGCGGCACCGGGGAGACGTCCTTCTGCCAGGGCACCGACGGTCACTTCCGCATCGGCGACAACAACCGTGGCGCGTGGGTGGCTCAGGACTCCCTGAGCGCCATCCACCGCGACCAGGCACTCACCGTCGGAGGCCACATCACCACCACGCTCAGCTCTGTCGACCCGGGTGGCAACGTCGATCCCCGCGCAGGCCTCGTGCTGCGCAACGACCTCTCCTCCGCTGGCAAGGGCACCGCTGCCGGCTATGTGGTGCTTGCCAAGAGCCCCACGGGTGTCTTCCTGCAGTGGGATGACAACGCGAACGGGTTCATCGACTCCGAAGGCACCGCCGTCACCGTTCCTGCCGGGGCACTCCAGCTTCGGCTCGAGTACACCTCCGCCACCAGCGCCACGGGGTACTGGCGCACCGACGCCAGCCAGGCCTGGCAGGTGGTGGGGACCGCACCGATCCGCAACGCCACCGCCACCGCCACGCTGGATGCGGGTGTCTTCGCATCGGGCAACAACGGTGCGGGACTGGCCACGGCCATCTTCAACGACACGGCGATCAAGAATGAGACCCCGGATCCCACGCCGACGGCCACGGCCACGCAGACCGCAACCCCGACGATCGCTCCCACGGTGACTGCCACCGTGACCGCCACTGCCACCACTACGGCGACAGCCACGGCCACGCAGACCGCAACCACCACGGCTACCACCACCGCCACCACGACAGCGACAACAACGGCCACTGCCACACAGACGGCTACAGCGACGGCAACCACCACCGCGACGGCCACCAAGACGGTCACCGTCCAGCCGACGACCACACCCACTGCCACGACTGCGCCCCCGACGACGCCGCCGGTGGATGGGGTCACCGTGTACACCACGCCCGGTTTCCACACCGTCAATGGGCGTCAGTGGCACACCACCTGTGAGCCGTACTCGCAGACCATCCGCTGCCGTACCGACATCTGGTCCACCCAGGTCCAGCTCAAGGGCGGAGCGTTCGTGAAGGACACGGGTTGGCACTTCAACAACCTGACGTACCTTCCGGAGATGACGCGCGCCCAGTGGGGTACCAACCCGCTGGCGGTCACGGGCAGCTTCACCTCGGCCGGACGTCAGTGGCGCACCGAGTGCGACACGGCGGTCACGGGCAGCAATGCCTGCCGCAGCTACATCTGGACCAAGCAGGTCTCCGGAACGCAGCGGACCGATGGGACGTGGAGCTACAGCGTGGGTGAGGACTGGGTCTTCAACAACATCGTGCGGTTCGCCTGA
>JAUNVL010000179.1 GCA_030537675.1 Propionibacteriaceae bacterium
CCGAAGTCCTGGATGCCGTTGATGATGCCGGCCCGGAACAGCTCCAGCGTGCACTCGATGAGCAGCTTCTCCATGAAGGGATCGCCCACCTGGACGCTGGGCCGCTTGGCCGGTCCCGTCTCGTCGAACGTCTCCGAAGCGAGGATGGAGGCACCGCCAATGCCGTCGCCACCGGTCGCGGCGCCGAACATGATCACCTGGTTGCCGACACCCGATGCGTGGGCCAGGTGGAGGTCCTCGTGGCGCAGGACACCCACGCACAGAGCGTTCACGAGCGGGTTGCCCAGATAGGAGGAGTGGAACTGGACCTCGCCACCGATGTTGGGAAGGCCCAGGCAGTTGCCGTAGCCACCCACTCCGGCGACGACGCCCGGCAGCACGCGCTGCGTGTCGGGAGCGTCCAGAGGACCGAAGCGCAACGAGTCCATGACGCCGATGGGACGGGCACCCATGGCAAGGATGTCGCGGACGATGCCGCCGACGCCGGTGGCCGCTCCCTGGTAGGGCTCGACGAACGAGGGATGGTTGTGGCTCTCGGCCTTGAACGTGACGGCCCAGCCCTGACCAATGTCCACGACGCCAGCATTCTCACCGATGCCGGCCAGCAGCGGACCGCGTGGGGTGTCCTGGCTGAGCTCACCGAAGCGCTTCAGGTGCACCTTCGAGGACTTGTACGAGCAGTGCTCGGACCACATCACCGAGTACATGGCCAGCTCAGCGCCGGTGGGGCGACGGCCAAGGATCTCGCGAATCCGCGCGTACTCCTCGTCCTTCACACCAAGCGCCGCGTACGGCTGCTCTACATCGGGCGTGCTGATTGCATTCTCAACGGTGTCGGCCACGCCGCCAATCTATCCGGTGCGGCCCATGATGGGCGAGCAGTGCACGGTTCAGTGGAATCGGGCGTGCCTGGCCCAGATGAAGGCGTAGGTTCCGTAACACGCGAAACCGAGTGCGATCGCGAAGAGGGCGATGTTCCCGAAAGGGCCGGTACGCACGATTTGCAGGGCATTGTCGAGTCCGCCTGCGGAATTGGAGTCGTAGGTCCAGGCCGCCCAGATGAACAGTGCCCCCACCACCATGATGGCGGCCCCCTTGCCCACGTGTCCCACCCTCGCGATCCACCGCTGGAGGACGGACAGCTCACCCTGCAGCTCGTCCTTGTACTTGTCACGCGCACCCCGCAGGACCTGCGAGACGCCGACGGCCCCCACCGACACTCCCACGATGATGATCATGAAGCGTCCGAACGGCAGGGACAGGAGGGTGGCCGAGACCGTGTCGCCCCCGTCACCCCCGTTGCCACCCATGGCGATGATGGCGGCATTGACCGCGAGCACGCCGTAGAGCACCGTGCGGCCCACGGAAACGAGGCGGCGTCTGCTGCGCAGCTTTCCCGAGAGGTGGCGGTGCCCGACGAAGGCGCTCAGGAGCTGCCACAGGGCGATGACGAAGAGCCCCACGGTGACGGCCCACAGCAGCACCGGCCCCATCGGGGCCTTCGCGAGTTCCCGCAGGGCACCTGACTGGGACGCATCCTCCCCACTGGAGCCCAGGGCAAGCCGCACTGCAAGGTAGCCGACCAGCAGGTGGACCACCCCGAATGCCACCAGCCCGCCGCGCACGAGGAAGCGGTAGGAGGACGACTCCTGCACCTTGTGGGCGGTGTCCCTGGCGTCGTCGAGATCTGGTCGGTGCATTGGTGCAGCGTAGCCATCCCGGGCCAGTCCTTGGCCGCCGTGGTCAGCGCTGGAGCTGGGCGCCCTGCACCCGGGCTGCCACGGCCAGCTCGAAATGTTGCTCGACCACCAGCCGACGCAGCGCCGCCGGAGCGTCCTCTTCTGCTGCCAGCCACGCCGCCGCGTCGTCGAGGTGTGCGACGTCGCGGGGGAAACCGCCCACCACGAGCCGTCGGGCGATCTCGATGGGATGGTCCCGCCAGACATCGCGCAGCGAGGCGAAGTAGGGCTCCACGAAGTCGTCCACCTGTTGGCCGGGGGCAAAAATTCCCTGCAGGAGGGCGTCGACGTGTGCATTGGTCTCGCCGTCGACCGTATGCGCGCGACGCCAGGCCTCCTGCTTCAGCGCCCCGTCGGGGCGTGCGTACCAGGCCCGCAGGTGCGCCAGCACTCCGGAGGCGGTGTCGTCCTTGCTGAGTACACGGTCGAGCTCCTCCGAGCTGGCCGCACCCTGGGCTGCGAGCGACTGCCAGACGAGCCAGCGCAGGTCGTCACTGAGCTCGAGGCCCGGGAGTTCGCCGTCGAGAATCCATCGCAGGTCCGACGGTGCGAGCGCGGCCGCCCGGACGTGGGCCTTGAGCCATTGCAGCTGGCGCATGGACCCGGGCTCGGAGTCCTCGGCGACCACGCGGCAGGTGTGCCTCCACCGCTCCCCCAGTTCAACATCGTCGGGAGCGAATCGTTCCAGGGCGTCCTCGACGTGCCCGATCAGCGCAGTGAGGGTTCCGGTGCGGTCCTCGTGCGGGCCGTGCGTGATGACGGCCGCGACGTAGTCCCGGACAGGCAGGGTGGTGTCCCGGACATCGGCGAACAGTGCCGCCCACGAGGTGGCACGCACGAGGGGTTCCAGGTCGCCGATGTTCGTCAACAGCGCCGCACGGGTCCGCCCATCCAGCCGGACACGGACGAACGTCTGGTCGGTGTCATTGGGCAGGATGACCGCGGGTACCTGTTGCCCCGCAACCCGTGGAAGCTCGGTGGCGTCAGCCTCGATGAGCACGTCGTGGCGCTGGCGGAGCGTGAGCCGGCCGTCGACGAGGTCGTAGAGCCCCAGCGTGGTGGCGTGGGGGCGGGTGCCGTCCGCCATGGGTCCGGGACCACGCCGGATCACGAGGGATTCGATGACACCGTCGGACTCCGTGACCTCGGCCGTCAGCTCGTCGTGCCCGCGGGTCTGCAGCCAGGCGTCGGCCCAGGTCTGCAGGTCGCGGCCGGAGGTCTCCGTCAGCGCGGCGAGGAAGTCGGTGAGGGTGGCGTTGCCGAAGGCGTGCCGCTCGAAGTACAACCGACAACCGGCGAAGAAAGCCTCCAGTCCCACGTAGTGCACCAGTTGGGTGAGGGCGGAGGCGCCCTTGGAGTACGTGATGGCGT